>CALUJK010000103.1 GCA_944320945.1 uncultured Bacteroides sp.
GACTTCCGACGTACCTTTAAAGTCAACGTACTGGCTATTCGCCGGAAAAAGGAATATCTAAGACAACTCGGTAGTGAAAAGATGCATAACGGCGACGTTTTATTGGTACAAGGCCGATGGGAAAATATTGCCCGCCTATCGAAAGAAGAAGATGATTGGGTAGTATTAGGGCAACCCCTTGCCGAAGCGGCCAAAGTGACACTTGATTACAAAGCCCCCGTAGCTGCGGCAATCATGCTATTGATGGTAGCCATGATGGTTTTCGACTTTATTCCTGTAGAGCCAGTCACAGCAGTAATGATAGCTGCTGTATTAATGGTCATAACTGGGTGTCTGCGCAGCGTAGAAGCAGCCTATAAGACCATTAACTGGGAGACCATCGTTCTATTCGGAGCGATGCTACCTATGTCATTAGCTTTGGAAAAGACCGGCGTTTCACAATATTTATCTGATACATTGGTAAGTGGCATCGGCAGCTATGGTCCCATAGCTTTGTTAGCGGGTATCTACTTTACTACTTCCCTCATGACAATGTTCATCAGCAACACTGTAACAGCGGTACTTATGGCTCCCATTGCATTGCAAAGCGCCATTCATGCCGGTGTTAGTCCTGTACCATTCTTGTTTGCTGTTACAGTAGGGGCAAGTATGTGTTTCGCATCTCCTTTTTCCACTCCACCTAACGCACTGGTAATGCCGGCAGGGCAGTATTCGTTTGCAGACTACGTCAAAGTAGGGCTACCTTTGCAAATCATCATGGGTATCGTAATGGTCGTAGTACTTCCTCTATTGTTCCCATTTTAAAGGGCCAACAAGAGGATTATCATTTCCGTTTCACATAAAAATTTACACAGAGGCCTGAATCTTAACGAAAAAAAGATAAATTAAGCCTTTATCCTATTCTTATTATAAAAACAATTTCGTACTTTTGCCCCGCATTTCGGAGGAGATGATTCTTAACAAGCGAGATATTTAAACAAATATTTTATTGAACCTTTAAAGTTTAAACAAAATGATTAAAGTAGGTATTAATGGATTCGGACGTATCGGACGTTTCGTATTCCGCGCAGCTCAAAACAGAAATGACATCCAAATCGTTGGTATTAACGACCTTTGCCCGGTTGACTACTTGGCTTACATGCTGAAGTATGACACAATGCACGGTCAATTCAACGGTACTATTGAAGCTGACGTTGAAAACAGCAAATTGATTGTAAACGGAAAAGAAATCCGTGTAACAGCTGAAAAGAATCCTGCTGACTTGAAATGGAACGAAGTTGGTGCAGAATATGTAGTAGAATCTACCGGTCTGTTCCTGACAAAAGAAAAAGCTCAAGCTCACATCGAAGCTGGTGCAAAATATGTTGTAATGTCTGCTCCTTCTAAGGATGACACTCCGATGTTTGTATGCGGTGTGAACGAAAAGACTTGTGTAAAAGGTACTCAATTCGTATCTAACGCTTCTTGTACTACAAACTGCTTGGCTCCTATCGCTAAAGTTTTGAACGACAAGTTCGGTATCGTAAACGGTTTGATGACTACCGTTCACTCTACTACTGCTACTCAAAAAACAGTTGACGGTCCTTCTATGAAAGACTGGAGAGGTGGTCGTGCTGCTTCTGGCAACATCATTCCTTCTTCTACTGGTGCTGCTAAGGCTGTAGGTAAGGTTATTCCTGAACTGAACGGCAAATTGACTGGTATTTCTATGCGTGTTCCGACTTTGGATGTATCTGTAGTTGACCTGACTGTAAATTTGGCTAAGCCTGCTACTAAGGAAGCTATCTGCGCTGCTATGAAGGAAGCTGCTGAAGGCGAACTGAAAGGCGTACTGGGTTACACTGAAGATGCTGTAGTTTCTTCTGACTTCTTGGGTGACACTCGTACTTCTATCTTCGACGCAAACGCAGGTGTTTATCTGACTGATACATTTGTTAAGGTTGTATCTTGGTACGACAACGAAATCGGTTATTCTAACAAAGTTCTTGACTTGATCGCTCACATGGCATCGGTTAACGCTTAATATTCAGTTAGAAAATAATAAAAAACAGGCGACTTCTATTGAAGCCGCCTGTTTTTTTTGCAATTTTGCCCATCGTACAAGATTTTATAAGAATCATGGTAAGACTAATTCTCATTTTAACATTATACTGTTGTATGAATACAATCGAGGCTCAAAATCCATTTTTAGTAAAGCAATATACCACGCCACACAACACGATACCTTTCGACAAGATAGAAGTTGCACACTACGAACCGGCAATACGCGAAGGTATCCGTCAACATAACGCCGAAATCGATGCTATCATTAATAACGCAGAGACACCGACTTTTGCCAACACGATAGAAGCTTACGAACGTTCAGGAAAACTGTTGGCTCATGTCAGCGAAGTATTTGGAAACCTCCTCAGTGCTGAAACAAATGATGATATGCAGGAACTGGCTAAAATCATCATGCCTTTACTGGATGAGCACTCTAACGATGTCAGTCTAAACGAAACACTTTTTAACCGCATCAAATTCGTTTATGAACATCAAGCAAACGAAAATTTGAATCAAGAGCAGACAAAGTTATTGGAAGATGTATATAATGGTTTTGTACGCAACGGAGCAAATCTGCAAAATGAAGCAAAAGAGAACTATAGAGAATTGACTCGCCAACTAAGTCTGCTGACTCTACAATTCAGTGAAAATAATCTGAAAGAAACCAATGACTACAAATTGGTATTAACAGATAAAGCCCAACTATCCGGTTTACCGGGGAGTGCTGTAGAAACTGCTGCTGAAACCGCCCGTGAACAAGGAATAGACGGATGGGTATTTACTTTACAAGCTCCCAGCTACATTCCTTTCATGGCTTATGCAGATGACCGAAACTTACGGCGTGAACTCTACATGGCTTACAATACTAAATGTACCCATGACAATGCTACGGACAACCGCCAAATTGTAAAAGAGCTCGTAAACACACGCATGGATATTGCCAAGCTATTGGGATATCAGAATTATGCTGAATATGTATTACAAGAACGTATGGCTCAAAACAGTAAGGCAGTTTATCAGCTACTAAATCAGTTATTAGAAGCCTATACTCCGACTGCACATCAGGAATACGAAGCTATACAGGCTTTGGCTCGTGAGGAACAAGGAGCAGACTTTACGATTATGCCCTGGGACTGGAGCTACTACTCACGGAAACTTAAAGATAAGAAATTCAACATCAACGATGAAATGCTCCGTCCGTATTTCGAATTAAACAAAGTAAAAGAGGGCGTGTTTGGCCTGGCTACCCGCCTTTACGGCATTACATTCCGTAAAAACGTAGATATTCCTGTGTACCATCCTGACGTTGATGCTTACGAAGTGTTCGACAAGAACGGAGAATATCTGGCTGTACTTTATACCGATTTCCATCCCAGAGCAGGAAAACGTTCCGGCGCTTGGATGACAAGTTTTAAAGGGCAATGGATAGATTCTGAAACAGGAGAGAATAGTCGTCCACACGTGTCTATCGTCATGAATTTCACAAAACCAACCAAAGACAAACCAGCTCTGTTGACATTTGACGAGGTTGAAACCTTACTCCACGAATTCGGGCATAGCCTGCACGGCATGTTCGCCAACTCCACTTACGAAAGTTTAAGCGGAACGAATGTCTATTGGGACTTTGTGGAACTGCCTTCGCAATTCATGGAAAACTTTGCTACAGAAAAAGAATTCCTCAATACGTTTGCCCGTCATTACATTACTGGTGAACTTATTCCTGACACACTGGTGCAACGTATTATAGATTCCTCAAACTTCAACGCTGCTTACGCTTGTTTACGACAAGTAAGTTTCGGTTTGCTGGACATGGCATGGTACACACGAACTACTCCTTTTGATGGAGACGTGGAAACCTATGAGAAACAGGCATGGGCACAAGCACAAATCTTGCCACAAGTTCCAAGTACATGTATGAGCACCCAATTCTCTCACATTTTTGCCGGTGGTTACTCTGCCGGATATTACAGTTACAAGTGGGCAGAAGTTTTGGACGCCGACGCTTTCTCACTTTTCAAACAAAAAGGAATTTTCAATAAAGAAGTGGCAGAATCATTCCGCGAAAATATTCTTTCAAAAGGAGCGACCGAACATCCTATGACACTCTATAAACGTTTCCGTGGACAGGAACCCACTATCGATGCATTATTAATTAGAAATGGAATAAAACGATGAAACGGAACTTTTTTCATATCTGCAATCTTTTCTGGACATTAACCTTACTTCTGTCAATGAGTGCCTGCAATAATGAAGATGACGTCCTCGCCATCTTCACCGGAAAGACATGGAGAGTGACCTATAACCCACAGATGATGGAACAGACCATTTTCAATGGCAATACAGAAACCATCACAAATACATTGAACATTTTGAATCAAGGAAGTAACTTCACTATCTCCTTCGACGGAAGTGAAATCGATGGGGCAGTCGGCGGTACATTCACCGCAACGGGCACAAACGTTACATTTACAGGTGAATGGAGTGCCGACGGTAAAAGCCGGGAAATGACATTGGCTATTCGCACACCTCAAAATTATGCCACTATTCGTGACAATAACGTATTAGGAAATGAACTTTTAGACTGTCTCCGAAACATCACACATTATGAAGGAGACAGTAATAATCTCTATTTATATTACGAGGGAGGAGACATTGAATTCATGCCATTCCACCCAGACAAAAGTGAATAACTAATGGAAAGAACGATGAATGATTCTGCTGAAAACAAACAGGAAGCATTAGATAAACGCTACATACGTATGGCGACTATCTGGGCGGAAAACTCATATTGCAAACGCCGACAAGTAGGAGCACTGATTGTAAAAGATAAGATGATTATCTCTGACGGTTATAATGGAACGCCATCTGGTTTTGAAAACGTCTGTGAAGATGACAACAATGTTACTAAGCCCTACGTACTGCATGCCGAAGCCAATGCCATTACCAAAATAGCCCGTTCAAATAATAGTAGTGACGGTGCTACTATGTATGTCACGACCTCTCCTTGCATCGAGTGTTCCAAACTGATTATCCAAGCCGGTATCAAGCGAGTAGTTTACTCGGAAAAATATCGACTGGAAGACGGCATCGAACTGCTGAAACGCGCCGGTATTGAAGTTGTCTTTTTACCATGTAGCGAAAATAAGTAATGTAACAATTAATACAATATTTATCAAATATATGGGCACATCTAATTCATCATTCCGTTTTACGCCGATTATCATTGCTATCAGTATCGTGGTAGGAATCTTTATCGGCACATTCTATGCCAAGCATTTCGCTGGAAATCGTTTGGGTATTGTCAACGGCTCGTCGAACAAGTTGAACGCCCTACTCCGCGTCATCGACGACCAATATGTAGATACAGTCAACATTAATG
This sequence comes from uncultured Bacteroides sp., assembly GCA_944320945.1. Taxonomy (GTDB): domain Bacteria; phylum Bacteroidota; class Bacteroidia; order Bacteroidales; family Bacteroidaceae; genus Bacteroides. Next base: position 5,423 of record CALUJK010000103.1, read on the forward strand.
ACCTCGTAGAAAAAGCCATGCCGCAGATATTGGCTGAACTCGACCCTCACTCTACTTATATCCCTGCACAGAAGCTGGAAGAAGTCAATTCAGAATTGGAAGGCAGTTTCAGCGGAATAGGCATTCAATTTACCATTCAGGACGATACGATTCATGTCAACAGCGTTATCTCCGGCGGTCCCTCCGAGAAAGTTGGTATCATGGCAGGAGACCGCATTGTTACTGTGGACGACAGTTTATTCGTGGGTAAAGAAGTGACCAATGAAAAAGCCATGCGCCATTTGAAAGGCCCTAAGGGCAGTGAAGTAAAATTAGGTATCAAGCGAGCAACGGAAAAAGAACTGCTCAACTTTACCATTGTCCGTGGAGATATTCCACAAAACACGATCGACGCAGCTTATATGATAGACAAAGATTTTGGTTATATACAGATAAGTAAATTCGGTCGTACCTCACATGTAGAGTTGCTCAACGCGTTAGCTCTTTTGAACCACCAACAATGTAAAGGACTTATTATCGACTTGCGTGGGAATACGGGCGGTTATATGGAAGCTGCCATCCGCATGGTGAACGAGTTTCTGCCGGAAGGTAAACTGATAGTCTATACGGAAGGCCGTAAATATCCACGCATGGAAGAATATGCTAACGGAACAGGCAGTTGTCAGCAAATGCCTTTAGTTGTTTTAATAGACCAAAGTTCAGCATCTGCCAGTGAAATCTTTTCCGGAGCCATCCAAGATAATGACCGAGGCACTATCGTAGGATTACGCTCTTTTGGCAAAGGTTTGGTACAACAGCCCATTGACTTCAGTGACGGTTCGGGAATCCGTCTTACCATTGCACGCTACTATACACCCTCCGGACGATGCATCCAACGTCCCTATGTTAGCGGGAATGATGAAAAGTATGAACTGGACTGGCTGGAACGCTACGAACATGGTGAATTCTTTAATCGTGACAGTGTGAAACAAGATGAACATCAACGCTTTTACACCTCTTTGGGACGCCCCGTATATGGTGGAGGAGGTATCATGCCCGATGTATTCGTACCGCGTGATACAACCGGAATCACCTCTTACTTAATAGACGTCCGCAACCGTGGATTGCTTATCCAATATTGTTTCCACTACAGCGACCAAAACCGTCCTGTATTGAGTCAAATGAAAGATGAAAATCAAATGTTGGAATACCTGAAAAAGCAAGAACTTGTAGAGAAATTTGTACGCTTTGCAGAGAGTAAAGGAGTGAAGCGCCGGAATCTCCTCATCAACAAATCGAGAAAACTGCTGGAACTGAACATCTACGCAAGTATTATCTACAATATACTGGGAATGGAGCCATACATCCGCTACATCAACCAAGATGATGCAACTGTAAAGGCTGCACTCGATATTTTACGTCAAGGAGAAGCTTTCCCTAAAGCACCACAAGAAGATGACAACGAAGGAACAGAAAAAAGAGTTGCGAAAGCATATAGCAAAATTGAAGACCCTTCACGCACCTTTCTCTACGCAACTATCAGCTAAAATACTGACCTTGCTTGAGAAGCATCCGGCCTTTCAACAAGCTACAACAATACTACTTTATCATGCCCTGAACGATGAGGTGGACACACGTCCCCTCATCCAACGGTGGGGTATGCAAAAACGTTTGATTCTGCCGGTAGTAAAAGGCAATGATTTAGAATTACGCTTATTTACGGGAGAAAAGAATTTAAAAACAGGGGCATTCAATATACTTGAACCTATTGGACAACCTTTCAATGATTATAATACCTTAGATTTAGTAATTGTACCCGGTGTCGCTTTCGATAAGCAAGGAAACCGATTAGGACGCGGACGAGGGTATTATGACCGTCTGTTAGTACAGATTCCTACTACAACTTATAAAATAGGGCTTTGCTTTCCCTATCAACTAATGGACGAGATTCCTGCCGAGCCTTTTGATGTCCGTATGGACGAAATCGTTACCCTACCGAAAAACGATATTTGTAATGACCTGAGCACCGACGTGCCGATTAAGGTTACGCACCAATAATTCGCGCCCCATCATCAATTCCTGCCGAAGAGCAGCTGAAGAGAGAGAGACGTAAAGCGTCTGATTTCTTATGTACAAATCGCGAGTATAAGACGCTACCATAGCGCCTACGACTTCTTCCCATGCACCAATAAGCCTCCGCTCATTCAGAGGTGACTCCAGACTTTCTTGCCGCAAATAATTGCGTATCAACTGTCCGATTTGTTCCGCATTATTCCGTCTCATATCTATGTTTATATATCACTAGGAATTTCGCTTACCACTCCATTCTCCACACAAAACATCTTATAATCTCCCCCGATTTTATGCAAAATACTGTCCAAATGCCCCCGATTAGTATCTGTAATGAATATCTGACCAAATCGGTCACCTCCCACTAACTTAATGATTTGTTCTACACGCGAAGCATCCAGCTTATCAAAAATATCGTCCAGCAAAAGCAAAGGGACAGAGTGGCCGGCACGATTCAAGAAATCAAACTGAGCTAATTTCAATGCTATCAAATAGGTTTTATTCTGTCCTTGTGAACCTTCGCGTTTGATAGGAAATCCCCCCAACAGCATATTCAATTCATCTTTATGAATTCCACGCAAGGAATACCCCATAATACGGTCACGCTCCCTACTCTCTTTCAGCACTTCCAACAAATCTCTTTCGCGGGCATGAGAGTTATAAATCAACTCTACTTGTTCCTTATCTGACGAAATAAATGAATAAAACGACTGAAAAATCGGAATAAATTCGCGTATAAACGCTTCACGCTTACGAAATACTATCTCACCTGCCTGCGCCATTCCTTCTTCCCAAATCAAGAAAAGTTCCTCATCCACCGATTGTTCACTCTTCAGCAAAACATTACGTTGTGACAAAGCTTTATTATAGCGAATTAAAGCATCCAGGTATTCCTTATCATATTGTGAAATCACCACATCCATAAACCGACGACGTTCATCGCTCCCGCCTGCTATCAAGTCAGAATCCGCGGGAGAAACCTGTACCAATGGAATAAAACCTATATGATCAGATAAACGGGTATATTCCTTTTTATTTCGTTTAAACTGCTTCTTCTGACGTCTTTTCATTCCGCAATAAATTTCCTCTATGGCATTGTCGTCGGCCTCATAAGAACCCTGAATGACAAAAAAATCTGCATCATGACGAATATTCTGAGAATCAATCGGATTACCCGCACTCTTGCAAAATGATAAAAAATAGACAGCATCCAGCAAATTTGTTTTCCCCATGCCGTTCTGCCCGAAGAAACAATTCAGTTTTGGAGAAAAAACGAGTTCCGCCTGTTCGATATTCTTATAATTGAGTATGGATATACGCTTTAGAATCATGTAAATACCACCAATTTCGTCTTAAAAAATAAACAATTCTATATTTATATTCTGATAAGGCACATGCAAATATAAGAAGTTTTCAGACTTTCACGAAGTAAAAATAACATGAGTTGAATGTTGGACTACGATTACTATTCAGACTGATGAAAATTTATGCTTAAGCAATAAATCCACCATTTTTATGCTAACTCAAAATTTTCGGTTAACTTTTTAGTTGGCTCAAGCTCGATAATTTCATGCGAAATCAACTCCTCTAAAAAGAAAAATCAGGTGGAAATCTTTCGATAACTACCTGATTTTCAGAAGAGCGGAAGACGGGACTCAAACCCGCGACCCTCAGCTTGGAAGGCTAATGCTCTATCAACTGAGCTACTTCCGCAATTTTAGTGGGCAAAGATGGATTCGAACCACCGAAGGTATAAACCAGCAGATTTACAGTCTGCCCCATTTGGCCACTCTGGTATTTGCCCTTTTTTGCTTTTGAGTTTATCTCACAGTCTTATTGACTCGCTTAGCTCTCAATTGCGGTGCAAAGATACGACTATTTTTGTAAACTCCAAGCGAAATCTATCATTTTTATTGCGGTAATTGCACATTCATCACCTTTATTACCCAATTTACCACCTGCACGCTCCTCTGCCTGCTCCATTGTATTGGTAGTAATGAGGCCATAGATGACCGGGACATCACTTGTAGCGTTAAGTTGAGCAATACCTTGTGTAGCTCCCATACAAACATAATCGAAATGAGGAGTATCACCACGCACTACACATCCTAATGCTATTACAGCATCTACCTCACTGTATGCTATTAGCTGATTGGCACCAAACGTCAATTCAAAACTTCCGGGAACGGTTTTTACGAGAATGTTCTCTTCCTTAGCACCGTGTTTCTTTAATGTCTCAACAGCTCCACGCAGAAGAGCACCTGTAATATTGTAATTCCATTCCGATACCACAATGCCAAATTTCATATCTTTGGCATCGGGTACGGAATTAAAATCATATTCAGAAAGATTATGGTATACTGTAGCCATAAGCTATATTTTATTTCTGTCCTTTCTTCAGGTTAGCCCGTTCAATGTATTGCTCGATATTCATAGCCTGGTAAGAACGGAAATATTTATCTTTAATGGTAGTATAAGCACGGATAGCCTCGTCAAACTTACCTTGTTTCTCAAGAATCTCACCGGCCTGCATCAGATAAATAGGACTAAGCGTATTGTTATCAGCCTCAGTTGCGGCTGTTTGAAGCATTGATACCGCTTTGTCCAATTGACCTAATTGTGCATAACAATTTCCGATAGTGCCTTTCATGGCAGGCGCAATCATTTGGTCATTTCCGTTGAATTGATCCAAGGTCTTTACTGCTTCATCATATTTACCTAACTGTGCATAGCAGATGCCAGCATAAGCTTTTGCCAGATTGGCTGCATCAGTACCACTGTATTCATCAGCAATCTTCAGGAAACCCGTGTAGCCGATGCTGTCTCCGTTCAAAGCCTGTTCATAGTTGTCAGCTTCAAAGTATTCCTGCCCTTTAAACAGTGCGATTTGTGCTTTCTCTTCACGAGGATCTGCATAAAGGTGTTTGTACATTACTACTCCAGCAACGATGAGGATGATTGCAACAACCACGCCGATAATTGCTTTTTTGTGCTTAATGAGAAACGCTTCGGACTGTGTCAGAGCATCTTCCACATTCATGGTTTCGTTTGTCTTTTTTTGTACTGCCATTTTTATGTAAAATTATTGTTATTACTGAAAATATAGTTTTCGACCCGCAAAAGTAAGTTTTTTATGGCTATCAACGAAATTTAGCAGCACTTTTTTTACTTTGCCGTGAATTCTTATATCAAGCGGACTTGCCGTAAGTTAAAATAAGGTAACCCTTTTCTTCTCCAAAGCCTTAAGTTCCTACATTCAAGATTATGAATAAAGCCCATAAACAAGGAATACGAGACTCATTATGAATCCCGTATTCGTCTTTTATACATATATATTATATAATACCTTTCAATTCTATTTTTTAGAGTAAGCCTTTACAAAGATTATTTCCAATCTTTTGCTCCCTGCTCTTTCAGTTTAGCAGTAAAAGCTGCAGCTTTTTCAGCAGCTATTTTTTCCTCTTCAGGACTCGCAAAAGCATGTTTATAGCCTTTCACCTTATTCCATTCACCACGAGTAAAGTCCGGGAAAGCGACAGGAGCACAACCATTATCCATAGACAGTTCTCCCAGTTCTGCCAAACAGCACCATTCCGCCAGGTCATATACATCCATGTCCAAAGGCAAACCGTTCTGTAAGCAATATACCAAGCGGCTATCCATGATAAAGTCCATTCCGCCATGACCACCTACTTCTTTTGCCAATTCACCATACTTCTTCAGAATAGGATGTTGATATTTTGCAACCAATGCATTCATCTCATCTTTAGGCAAGAAGCTGTGAGAACTAAGGTCATCCACTTTCGGTTCCACGCCGGAAGCAGCCAATTGTTCACCTCCTAAAGCATATCCGGCAACAGGATATTTGTTGGCAAATCCTTTCGTACCTGTCAACTGATAGAGGCGGTTATAAGGTTGCGGTGTCATCACATCATGCTGGATTTCGATAACCTTTCCATTCTCCGTACGAATCAATGTCGTTGTATGGTCACCGTTACGGAAATTATTGCAAGTAGAATCAGTACGTTCTTCTACTAAAGCCTTGCCAATAACAGATTTCGTATCCATAGCAATCAGCGTTTTCATACGGTCTCCACGATGGATATCCAATGCCTGTGCCACAGGGCCGAGTCCATGAGTAGCATACACATCACCACGATGGCGCATATTGTAATCCAATCTCCAACCCAACTTATCGTTCTCACCATTTTTCCAATAATAATCCCAAAATTGGTCCAAATTATGGATATAAGCACCCTGAGCACGGATCACCTCACCAAACACACCGTGTTGAGCCATATTCAAGGTATTCATTTCAAACCAGTCGTAGCAGCAGTTCTCCAGAATCATGCAATGCTTGCGGGTAGTCTCACTCAGATTTATCAAATCCCAGCATTGCTGCAAGTCCATTGCCGAAGGTACTTCGATAGCCACATGCTTGCCGTGCTCCATGGCATATTTCGCAATGGGAAAATGATGCAACCAGTCAGCAGCGATATATACCAAATCGATGTCATCGCGTTCACACAATTCTTCATATCCTTTTTCTCCCGAATAAACAGCCGCTTTAGGCAAAGACGCCTTTTCCAGATATTTCTGACAACGTTCTGCACGTTTCTCATCATAATCACATAAGGCTACGATATGAGTGCCCGGAATATGAGTGAAACGTTCCACGGCGCCCGGGCCACGCATACCCAAACCAACAAAGCCCACACGGACAACTTCCATTTTCGGTGCTGTCAGCCCCAATACACTTTGCTGACCGGCAGGACGTTCCGGAGTTTCTGTCACAATGGAACCTTTATCCCAAGTCCATTTTGTGCCATGTTCATTTACTTGTACAGTTGCAGACTGCCGCAAAGCACATGAAACACAAAGTAAGGCACACAAGACTACCAATAAGACTTTCAAGTTCTTCATACTATACTTATATTTATAATTAATAAAAATTGCCCTTTCTTATGTAAATTATCCCCCCTTTACCGCCGCTTCGCCGCAAAAAACTCCTTCATCAGTGCTGCACACTCTTGTGCCAGCACTCCTTTTACGACTTCGGTTTTGGGATGCAGCGCCTGCGGAGCATAACGCTGATACCCACGCTTTTCATCTTCCGCACCAAACACCAACCGCCCCATCTGCGCCCAAGCGATGGCACCAGCACACATCACACAAGGTTCCACCGTGACGTAGAGCGTACATTCGTTCAGGTATTTGCCACCCAGTGAAGAGGCGGCGGCCGTAATGGCCTGCATCTCGGCATGAGCAGTCACGTCCGTCAGGGTTTCCGTCAGGTTATGGGCACGGGCAATGATGTGATTCCGGCAGACCACCACGGCACCCACCGGCACCTCTCCGCGTGCCGCAGCTTTCTGCGCCTCTTGAAGAGCCTGCTTCATGTAGTAATTATTATCAGGAGCATTCATAAAGAAAAGTATCCGAATAAAAACGAAAAGAACAGTTGACAGACCTACCGCCGCATATCATGTTCGCCAAACAGCGTGGGATAGTCCTCCTCCATATTCTTATAGATAAACCCAAGAACAGTCTCCCGGAACCAGCGCGACTTGTTCGTTATCTTGTAACGGGCCAGATAACGGTCCACAATCCGCATTTCATCCTCGCTCATCAGGCAGACGATGCGACGTTCCCGCTTCGGGTCGTCGGGCGAAGCTTTTGCACAGGTCTTATCTCTTTTTCTCATGGTGCAAAGATAACATTTTGCAAGAAGAGGCAAGCCGTTCTCGCAGAAAAATTACATCCAAACACACCACTTCTGCAAAAAAGACGTACTTTTGTCTCTATACAACGATAAATCACACGTATGGCCACACACAACGATTTGGGCAAAGCGGGCGAAGAGGCCGCTACACGCCATCTGGAGCGGAACGGCTACGTCATTCGCCACCGCAACTGGCGGAAGAACCATCTGGAACTGGACATCGTAGCCGCCAAAGACAACGAGCTGATAGTAGTAGAGGTCAAAACCCGACAAACCACCGACTACAAAGCCCCGCAAGACGCCGTTGACTATCGCAAAATACGCCGCACCGTCATTGCCGCCGATGCCTACATCAAGCACTTTGATATTGACGCACCTGTACGCTTTGACATCATAACCGTAGTGGGGGCACAAGAACCTTTCCACATCGAACACATTGAAAACGCATTCTATCCTCCCATGTTTTAATCCCCAATACGCATTCATTATGAATATAGAAGCCGCCCGCGAATATTGCCTTACGAAAAAGGCCGCCACCGAAGGACTTCCTTTCGGTGACGATTTTCTGGTACTGAAAGTAATGGGCAAGATGTTTGCCGCCATCGACCTGGAAAATGCCAACCGAATCTACCTGAAGTGCGACCCGGAATATGCCATCGACCTGCGCGAACGCTACAACGCCGTCGAGGGTGCCTGGCATTTCAACAAGAAATACTGGAATCAGGTATTTTTCGACCGCGATGCCGACGACGCGCTCATCTGTCACCTCATCGACCATTCCTATGACGAAGTTTTGAAAAAGTTCACCCGTAAAATGCGCAACGAATATGACAACCTGCTCTAACCTCCCCTCCTTCCCCCTCATCACTTTAGAGGAAACCGACTCCACCAGCCGATACCTGACCCAGCTATGCGACCACCAACAGCCGGAAGAGTTTACCATCGTCACCGCCCGTTTTCAGACGGCAGGCAAGGGACAACGGGGCAACAGCTGGGAGTCGGAAGCCGGACAGAACCTGCTGTTCAGCACCGTGTTCTACCCCACGTTTATCGAAGCAAGGCAACAGTTCGTGTTGTCGCAACTCATCTCCCTATCCATTCAAGAGGAGTTGTCGCAATACACTGACGACATCAGCATCAAATGGCCCAACGACATCTATTGGCGGGAGAAGAAAATCTGCGGTATCCTGATAGAAAACGACCTCAGCGGCACACACATCGGCCGGAGCATCGCCGGCATCGGTATTAACATCAACCAACAGGCATTCCACAGCGATGCCCCCAACCCTGTCTCCCTGCAACAAATCACGGGACAGACACACGACTGTAACGCCCTGCTGAACGGTGTAATGGCCCGCATCATCCGCTACTACCGACAGTTACAAGACACCGGCATTGACACCTTCTCCCCGTTCATTGCCAACCGTTATGCCTGCGCCCTGTTCCGCCGCAAGGGCTATCACCTTTATAAAGATGCCGACGGAGCTTTCTCCGCACGCTTGCTGCGAGTGGAAGCCGACGGACGATTTATATTGGAGGACGAGGCAGGACGCGAACGGCAGTATCTCTTCAAAGAGGTGCAATACCTGTTATAACCGTCCCGCGCACCTACTGACAAATATCCACCAGTCAGGCATTCCGGCAAACAAAAAGACGGAAAACAGGCGATATGCCTTACGCACCCTTTCGACAAAATCTTCCAAATAGAGGCTGCCGTTGTCCAAATCCTGTATATTTATGCAGAAATAGTGCATAAAAGCAGGAGGAAATGTATATTTATACAGAGAGAAAGGAAATTTTTGCGAATGCAAAGCACCTTTTCGATTTGTTCCGAACACGTTTCGTCCGTACTCCGAACGTATTCGGAACAGACGGGAAGTTAACTTCCCGTCTGCCGATGTTGAGAATTATTGATTTTTGCACCGTTTTTCCGCTAGAATAATTGTATAGATTTCTTTATCACACAGTGCTTCAACAAGATATAAAAATTCGCTTCGATTTTTTGAGCAAGCCGCTCCTTCGGTCGGAAATACGCGATTCTCAGCGATTAGAAAATACAAAATGTCAATTTGTCAATTATAACCCGTAATGCCGTAGTGGCTGCGCCCCACTAACTGCAAAAGATATACATGCTCCATAGCCGGGTAATCTTCCCGATAGTCATCCGTCAAGTCATAGATGAAACAACGTAAATAGGATGGTTGGCCTATGGTCTTAGTAGATACCGGTTGGAACGGATTGCTGAGATAGAATTCATCGCTATGTTCGCCATTGGTAAAACTGACTTCAGTAAAGACTTTTAAGGGAAGCTGATAGTCGTCAAGCCAAGGAACCCAAGCAATTTCTTCCAGTTCCGTCGTCGTCACCGAAGTGAACGTAAAGGGTGTTTCGTCTCCCATCATATATAAGTGACCATTGCCGGATATTGCATCATCGTACACAAACCGGTAACTCTTGATGGCCATTGGGCCGGTCGTTGCGCCGGCTATTTTCTCTTCCAACTGTTTCTTATCGCCCACCGTCATGTTGTCACCCTGCACCATCACGATGTACGAAGCGACATTATACGTTTCTGTCTGATATCCGACCTGCACCGTCAGCACATACTCTCTCCCTTCCTCGTCACGGATGGTGACCAATGCCGTACCGGCCGTCTTTTGCAAACGGAGCGTGAGGCGACCGTCCACATATTCAGTCTGCACAATAGAAGGAGCACTGCTCTGTATGGTATAATCGCCCACACCGCCCGAAATGACAAAAGGCCCAAGCATTCCATAGGACACCGTTACGGCAAGCGTACGAGTATCGTTATCAAACGTAAGTTGTGGGTCTTCATAACTTAAAAGAATGGGAGGAACGGAATCTTCGTTTTCCGTACAGGCAGTAAAGCCACACACAAACAGTAGCAAAAAGAATAAAACAGAAGTGGTTGTTTCATACGACGTAAGTTTAATTTGTTTGCAAATAAAACAAACAAAAAAATTACCCAGTCATAAAAACAAAAGAAAACAGAACTGCAACTCAAAACTCTTCAACTGTTTGAAGAATTTTCACTCACCAAAGGTAAAACGCTTCCGGATGTTGCTGATTGTGGCCGGAGTAACCCGCAAAAATAGAGCAATCTCTTTCAGATTGAGTGTCTGGAAAAGTTGGGGGTGACGGCGCTGTAATTCCAGATAGCGTTCTTCCGGTGTCTTGGCATACACATCTATCAGGCGGGAATAAACTTGCAGGAAAAGCTGTTCAGCAAAGACCTGTGCATAACGGCTATATGTCGGCTGGGCAAAGAGACGCGCCAGTTCTTCGGCCTCTATCTGGTAAACATCGCAAGGCGTAGCCGCCCGAATCGTGATGCTGGCCGGCAACTGATACATGCAGTGCGGATATTCGGCTACGAATTCTCCCTGAAATACAAAGCCGATGATATAATCCTTGGATTCTGTCTTATTATGAGCGATATACGTGAAATGGCCTTTACGGACATAGGCAATGTGCTGCGTCTGTTGCCCCGCTTCCACAAAGCACTCTCCCTTGCGGTAGTGTACTGCTTTCCCCTTCTCCCGACACAGATTCTCCAGGAAGTTACGGTCTATGCCGTCAATGTATGAATTAAAGCCGTCCATAAGCGTCGCCATTAAGTTCGTTTGCAAGGCAAAAATAGGGATTTTCCATTGACATTTTCTTCTAAGCATAGAGATATTTTCCTGGGTTCTTGCTATTTTTGCCGATAAAGAAAACAAAGAAAAAGCTATGGCTACTACGCTTCGCATCAAAAACATGGTCTGTCCCCGTTGCATCCTCGTCATCCGGCAAGAGTTGGAACGGATGGGACTGCATCCCCACTCCATAGAGTTGGGCACAGCCATCGTGGACGAAACCGTAGATGACTTATTGCGCCAACGCATCCGCCACGCTTTAGAGCCGCTGGGATTTGAACTGCTGGACAACCCGCGCACGCAACTGGCCGAACAGATGAAAGATGCCATCATCCGCCGCGTGCACTACACGGACGAGCCTCCCCGCGATACGTTGTCTGACTTTCTCACCGGCTATTTCCACCGGGACTACAGTACCCTCAGCAAGCTGTTCTCTGAAGTGACCGGCACCACCCTCGAAAAATTTGCCATCGCGCAAAAAATTGAACGCGCCAAAGAATTGCTGACTTACAACGAACTGACGCTGAATGAGATTGCCGACAGGCTGGGTTATTCGAGCGCCGCCTATCTCAGTGCACAGTTCAAGCAGGTGACGGGGCAGACGCCCGGTGCTTTCAAAGAAAACACCGCTATCCGGCGTAAATCGCTGGACGCGGTGTAGGGTTTCCGCAATTCTATAACATTTTCCCACAATCCCATAACAGGCTGCACGTCCCGGCGCACTACCTTTGCCCCCGAACAATCATATTAATAAGGAGATAATGAAATGAGCGCAAACCGACTTACTCAGGAGACATTCCCCATACTCGGCATGAGTTGTGCCGCCTGTGCTGCCCGCGTGGACAAGACGCTAAACAAGCAGCCGGGGGTGTGCCAAGCCGCCGTAAACTATGCCACCGCCACGGCTACGGTTGAATATGATGCCACACAGACCTCACCGGAGGCACTGCAACACGCCGTGCAGGAGGCCGGCTACGACCTCGTTATCACGCACGATGCGCATACGGCAGACGAAGTGGAAGAAGCGCATCTGCGGAAATACCACTCCCTGAAGCAACGCACGGCATGGGCCATTGCACTGGCGGTTCCGATTGCTGTCATCGGCATGGGCTTCATGGAGGAGCCGTGGGCAGGCTGGGCAACGTGGGTACTTTCTACCCCCGTCGTATTCGGGCTGGGGCAAAGTTTCTTTATAAACGCCTGGAAGCAACTGAAACACGGCACGGCCAACATGGATACATTGGTGGCAAGCAGCACGGGAGTGGCTTACCTGTTCAGCGTATTCAATCTGTTCTTCCCTGATTTCTGGATTTCGAGAGGCATCACGCCGCATGTCTATTTCGAAGCGGCAAGTGTCATCATCGCCTTTATCCTGTTAGGCAGACTGATGGAAGAACGGGCTAAAGGAAATACATCGCAAGCCATTAAAAAACTGATGGGGCTGCAACCTAAGACAGTGACAATAGTCGTGAATGAAGAATTAAGAAAGAAGAAGGAAGAATTTCAGGAGAAGGGGGATGCTGTTTCGGCAGAGCAGGACAAGCGGTTTCAACCTTCATACAGAGAAATTCCCATTGAGCAGATACAACGGAATGACCTTATTCTGGTGAAACCCGGCGAGCGTGTTGCCGTGGACGGCACTGTGACGGACGGAACGTCTTACGTGGATGAAAGTATGTTGAGCGGCGAACCGATACCTGTAGCCAAGCATCCGAATGACAAGGTATATGCGGGTACTATCAACCAAAAAGGGACATTCACTTTCCGTGCCGAACGGGTAGGTGCAGACACGCTGTTGGGCAAGATTATCCGGATGGTGCAGGATGCACAAGGCTCGAAAGCACCTGTACAGAAGCTGGTAGATAAGATTGCAGCAGTATTTGTCCCAACAATTATAGGCATCGCGCTGGTGTCATTCGTTCTTTGGGTGGTATTGGCAAAGGAAGAAGGATTTACGCATGGTCTGCTGGCACTGGTCACGGTACTGATCATCGCCTGCCCCTGTGCATTGGGACTGGCTACGCCCACGGCCATCATGGTAGGCATCGGGAAAGGAGCCGAACGGGGCATTCTGATTAAAGATGCAGAAAGTCTGGAAACAGCCAGACGGGTCAACGCCGTAGTGCTGGATAAGACAGGCACCATCACCGAAGGACATCCCGTGATGCAAGGCATCTTGTGGAAAGAAGGTAGAGAAACATCGGCTTCCATCCTGCTCGGGCTGGAGAAGTTATCCGAACATCCGTTGGCAGAAGCCATACTGAAGAATGAGGCTTTGACTGCACAAAGTGACGGAACAGCCTCCATCACCGGATTTGAGAGCCTGACAGGACGGGGAGTTAGCGGTATGTACAACGGCACTGCCTATTATGCAGGTAATCGCAAGCTGATGGAAGAACGGGGCATCCGCATAGACAATGCCATGCAGGAGACGGCTGCGCGGTGGGAAAACGAATCGCAGACCGTCATCTGGTTTGCCGACGACACAGAGGTGTTGGCAGTGGCAGGCATTGCCGACCGCATCAAGCCGACATCGGCCGCCACCATACGAACCCTGCAAGAAGAGGGTATCGACGTCTGGATGCTGACGGGAGACAACGAATCCACGGCACGGGCCGTAGCGTCTCAAGTAGGCATTCACCACTATCGAGCCGGTGTGCTGCCCCAAGACAAGGCCGACTTTGTGAAACAGCTGCAAGAAACGGGCAAAGTAGTAGCGATGGTGGGTGACGGCATCAACGACAGCGCTGCCCTTGCCCATGCCGACCTGAGCATCGCGATGGGACACGGCAGTGACATCGCGATGGATGTGGCAAAAATGACGCTCATCTCGTCCGACCTGACTAAGATTCCGGAAGCGTTACGCCTTTCACGGTTGACCGTACGTACAATCCGACAGAATCTGTTCTGGGCCTTTATCTATAATATAATAGGTGTACCCATTGCAGCCGGTGCGTTATATCCGATATGCGGCTTCTTGCTGAACCCGATGATTGGCGGAGCGGCAATGGCTTTCAGCAGCGTGAGTGTAGTGACAAACAGTTTGCGACTACGAAAGAAAAAGTTGTCCGAACATGAAAAGGCGACAACGGATAAAAAGCCGGCAACTCCTGTCGATGAACGTATCAATGAAAAAGACGAAGAATCCATCATAAACAATCAACCCATTAAAGAAGAAAAAAGTATGAAACGGACACTGAAAGTAAGCGGCATGATGTGTAACCACTGCCGCATGCACGTAGAAAAAGCATTGAACAAATTGGAAGGCGTCAGCGCCACTGTGACCCTCAATCCTCCCGTAGCCACAATCGAATTTACCGGCGATCAGGAATACACACTGGATGAGTTGCAGAAACAGGTCAGTGAAGAGGCCGGTGAGTACACGCTGAGTGAGTGAAAATCATCCTCAACACATATTCCAATTGGGTATCTCTGTCTTGCAAGAAGTCATCCACCGTCTGATGTACCACGTAATGTGGCCGGATGCCGACACCTTCCATAGGGAAGCCTTGCGGAGACTTTCGGGACTCACGAGTAGGGATGCGGAACCATGTGCCGTGTGAAGTAGAGAAATTGCGCGGTCTGTTTCCGGTATCACCTGCCGTGGGTTCGCCCACAAGGACGGCATTGCCACTTTCTTTCATGTCTATGGTAAAACTCTCGGCGGCAGAAAAGGTACATGGGCTTGTCAGCAGAAATATCCGGCCTTGATAAGCATCGGAATCCGGCTGCATGACATAATCCTGCGACACGCAATGCGGCTGCGTTTTTTTAATGAAATGCTTGCAGATATTGGCGCCGTTCAGACTGTTTCCACCCTCATTGGCACGTACATCTATGATGAGGTAAGGCAAATGACGGACTTGCGGGTAACATGCTTCGAACTCTTCCAATACGGGAGGCATCATGGTATTGATGGCTATATAGCCAATGCTGTCATGAAGCACTTTCGTTTCAACGGTTTTCGTGGCTGCCGCATAAGGAAAGGCTTCATTACGTTTCAATTTTAAGTTAATGTATAGCGTATCTTCTCCACGTACCACGGTATAACGACGAATGCTGTCTGTAAGGCTACGAAAGGCACTGCGCAAAGCCTGATTATGTCTGTACGCCGGAGTAGAGGCGCTGGTGTACTTTTCTTGCTCTTCAGCCTATTGTAAGACAGGAATGTCATCAATAGCTACTATCCGATCCTTATTGCGAAAACCACTTTGCAGCAAATAGCTGTTTGGGTGGTTTACGAAGAGTGAATCATGAATGACGACCGGATAATCTCCTGCCGTATAGAGAGCAAAAGGTGTAGAAGCGTGTCCGGCTTGCAAAGCAGCAATGTATTCCCTCACCAACAGACCGTAATCGGTAGTAGTTTCTGCTCGGGCAACACGTCCGGCATATACGCGGTACAAAGAATCCATATCAATACCCTTCCGCCGATAGAGGGAATAATTCTCCACAACCGTGTGGTGTATTTCCTCGAAATCAGCATCAAACCGGTCGCGCGTCAGGGGCAGTTCGCTTAAATAATAGCTTTCGGCCGGCTGTTCTCTGTAAGCATAGCAGGCATAAACCAACAGACCGCCGAAAACCAGCAATAAAATGAGTAGCGTAATGCCTGACACTTTCAGGACTTTTTTCCACAAGGGACGTTTACGGGAAATAGGTTTCATGTGATTCTTTCGTTTTTGATGTTTTCTCAAAGCGTTAGACGGAGATAAAAGCCGTTTGGTTGCAGAAACAAAAAAATAACGCTTATCTTTGTCACCAACAATAAAAATAAACATACTATGGCAACAACCTACAAACGAATCTTATTGAAACTGAGTGGCGAAAGCCTAATGGGGAAAAAGCAGTATGGCATTGACGAGCAACGCTTGGCCGAATATGCCGGACAGATAAAAAGCATACACGAAATGGGTGTACAGATAGGCATCGTCATCGGCGGTGGAAACATCTTCCGCGGGCTGAGTGGTGCATCGAAAGGATTTGACCGCGTGAAAGGCGACCAAATGGGTATGCTGGCAACGGTCATCAACAGTCTGGCGCTGAGCTCGGCACTGACCGCCATCGGCGTAAAGGCACGTGTGCTGACCGCTATCCGTATGGAGCCTATCGGAGAGTTTTACAACAAATGGCGCGCCATTGAGTGCCTTGAAGCCGGCGAAGTAGTCATCATGTCTGCCGGTACAGGTAATCCGTTCTTCACCACAGACACCGGTTCCAGTCTCCGCGGCATTGAAATTGAAGCGGACGTGATGCTGAAGGGTACTCGCGTGGACGGTATCTATACCGCCGACCCCGAGAAAGACCCTACGGCAACGAAGTTCCATGACATTACTTATGACGAGGTGCTGAAACGCGGATTGAAAGTAATGGACCTGACCGCCACCTGCATGTGCAAAGAGAACAACTTGCCTATCATTGTTAACAAAATGGACACCGTAGGCAATCTGAAACGGGTGATGGCAGGAGAAGAAATTGGTAAACTGGTTCACAATTAAATGGAATTAAAAAAAAAAAAAAAAAGTACATATCCT
>CALUJK010000104.1 GCA_944320945.1 uncultured Bacteroides sp.
GGTATCGTGCCTTATCGCGACGGCAAATCATTCGTCATGGCGGACATTCCCGGTATCATCGAAGGAGCCAGTCAGGGCAAGGGATTAGGCTTGCGATTCCTGCGTCACATTGAGCGAAACTCACTGCTGCTCTTCATGGTGCCTGCCGACAGCGACGACATTGCCCGCGAATATGACATCCTGCTGAACGAGCTACGTACTTTCAACCCCGAAATGCTGGACAAGCAACGGGTATTGGCCATTACCAAGTGTGACATGCTGGACCAGGAGCTGATGGATGAAATAGAACTGACACTGCCCGCTGGCATCCCGCATGTATTCATCTCCTCCGTCAGCGGACTGGGCATCGACGTACTGAAAGACATCCTCTGGAGTGAACTGAACAAGGAGAGCAACAAGCTGGAGGGACACGTGGAAAGCATCGCTCACCGTCCCAAAGACATGAGCCACCTGCAAGAAGAACTGAAAGCCGAAGGTGCCGACGAAGACCTTACCGTAGAATACATCGACGAGGACGACATCGAAGACCTTGAGGACTTTGAATACGAGGAAGAGGACTGGGAGGAGGACAAACAGTGACCTGTCGGTTGTTGGAATACCCGATGCTGAACCGCTGCGGAAACGTTTACGCCTTCAGTACCACTCGCACAGGAGGCGTCAGCACCGGTTCGTATGCCTCGATGAACTGCACACCCTACACGGGCGACGACCCGCAATGTGTCCGTCGTAACCAAGAGATTCTGCTTGACTCCCTGCCCCAACGTCCGCAGGAACTAGTCATCCCCTATCAGACACATGGTACGGAGGTACTCTCCATCAACGAGGCCTACCTGTCTGCCACACCCGACGAACGTCACCAAATGTTGCAAGGCATCGATGCCCTTGTCACCAATCGTCCCGGCGTATGCCTATGTATCTCCACGGCAGACTGCATCCCTATCTTATTATATGATAAAAAGCACCGATCCACCGCTGCCATCCATGCCGGCTGGCGAGGCACGGCGGAACTTATCTCCCTTCGCACTGTGGAACGGATGCACGCCCTCTACGGCACCGAAACGAGGGACGTCACGGCCTGCATCGGTCCCGGCATCTCATTGGATGCCTACGAGGTGGGCGAAGAGGTATTCCAACAGATATACGATGCTTTTCAAAAAGCAGGAGTATCTGCAGACTCGATAAGCCTCCTTGCCGATCATTGTCCTGCCACCGGCAAGTATCACATTGACCTACCACGGGCCAACCACCTTTTGTTGCAGTATTGCGGCATCCCCCACTCACAAATAGAAGATTGCGGCATCTGCACCTATACCCGATACGAAGAATATTTCTCGGCCAGACGGCTCGGCATCCGGTCGGGACGCATCTTGTCCGGCATCCTGATAAAACATCCATAACATACACAGCAAACCATTATGTTTCACATTACCTTATCTCCCGAACTGCACGAACGCTGCCCCGAATACCTCGGCGCGGCCGTCTATGCTGAAGTTACCAACACCCCATTCAGCGAAGGTCTGTGGCAGGAAATTGATGCTTTCACCCTAGAGCTCCGTAGCACAGAGACGGCAAACAGCATCAAACAGTACCCCGCCATTGCCGCCACCCGCGAAGCCTATCGCCGCTGCGGGAAAGACCCCAGCCGTTACCGTCCGTCTGCCGAAGCCCTGCGACGCAGGCTGTTGCGCGGACTGGAATTGTATCGCATCGATACACTGGTGGATCTCATCAATCTGGTGTCGCTGCGCACGGGATACTCCATCGGCGGATTTGACGCGGACAAGATTCAAGGCACGGAGCTGTGTCTCGGCATCGGCCAGGCAGAAGAGCCGTTCGAAGGTATTGGCCGCGGTACGCTCAACATTGAAGGGCTACCCGTATTCAGGGATGCACAAGGGGGTATCGGCACCCCTACCAGCGACCACGAACGCACGAAAATGGACATCGACACACGCCACATCCTTGCCCTCATCAACGGATATGACGGCGATGAAACACGATTACACGAAGCTGCCGAAATGACGCGCGACTTACTCGCCAAGTATGCTGACGCAAACGAAGGAAATATCGTTTATTTTAGGTAATCTTGTACCAACTACTCAAACCTTTTCGTACCTTTGCGAAACATTATACACTGAGAGAAATAGTAACACCGAACTTTAAACGAACTGAATGATAGAAAAACTGATTGTACTCGAAGACACAGACCCCGTCATCTTCTATGGCGTGAACAATTCCAACATGCAGCTTATCAAAGCGCTCTACCCCAAACTACGTATCGTGGCACGAGGGAATGTCATCAAAGTGCTGGGTGACGAAGAGGAAATGTGTGCCTTCGAAGAAAACATCATCAAACTGGAACGCTATTGTGCTGAATATAACTCGCTGAAGGAAGAAGTCATTATTGACATCATCAAGGGGAATGCCCCGCAAGCAGAAAAGAGCGGCAACGTCATCGTGTTTAGCGTCACCGGTAAGCCTATCATTCCGCGCAGTGAAAACCAGCTCAAATTGGTAGAAGCGTTCCAAAAGCATGACATGGTGTTTGCCATTGGTCCCGCCGGTTCGGGTAAAACATACACTGCCATAGCACTGGCTGTTCGGGCACTAAAAAACAAGGAAATTAAGAAAATCATATTGAGCCGTCCTGCCGTGGAAGCAGGCGAGAAGTTAGGGTTTCTGCCGGGTGACATGAAAGAAAAGATTGACCCTTACTTGCAACCGTTGTATGATGCCCTACAGGACATGATTCCTGCCGCCAAGCTACAGGAATACATGGACTTGAACATCATTCAGATTGCTCCTCTTGCCTTTATGCGCGGACGGACACTGAATGATGCCGTGGTCATTCTGGATGAAGCACAAAATACGACCTCAGCACAAATCAAAATGTTCCTTACCCGTATGGGAATGAACACCAAGATGATTGTGACGGGCGACATGACGCAGATAGACTTGCCTTCATCGCAGACGTCTGGTCTTATTCAGGCATTAAAGATTCTGAAGGATGTAAAGGGCATCGCGTTTATCGAACTCAACAAAAAAGACATCGTACGCCACAAACTGGTCACACAAATCGTAGAAGCGTACGAAAAGTTTGAAAAAGAACGTAAGGCGACGTCTAACCCGCCAACAGGGAAGGAAACATCCTCCCCAAACCATGTAAATTAACCTCTATATCTAAGAAATATGGGACAGAAAACGTTTTTGCAGGAGTTTAAAGCATTTGCCATGAAAGGCAATGTAATCGACATGGCTGTCGGTGTAATTATAGGTGGCGCATTTGGAAAAATTGTCTCCTCAATAGTGGCAGATATCATTATGCCCCCGTTAGGACTATTAGTGGGAGGCGTCAACTTTAAAGACTTGAAATGGGTAATGAAGCCGGCCCAAGTTGTGGACGGTAAAGAAATTGCCGCCGTCACACTGAACTATGGTAACTTCCTCCAAACTATGTTTGACTTTCTCATTATCGCTTTTTCCATTTTCCTGTTCATCAAATTACTGAACAAATTGATGGAAAAGAAAAAAGCAGAAACCATTGCTACTCCTCCGCCTCCTCCCTCCCCGACCAAAGAAGAACTGCTACTGGCCGAAATCCGCGATTTGCTGAAAGAGCAAAAGGCAGCAGAAAAGAAGTAAAACAAACTTAAACTTAAAAGAGAATAAATAACTAATTATAAACCGCTTACGCGCTGCATAGCAGCCCGCAGCTCCAAAAATAGCAGATATGAAAGCTTTAACTAAAACTGATTTCAATTTTCCGGGACAGCAAAGTGTGTATCATGGAAAAGTGCGCGACGTGTATAACATCAATGGTGAAAAACTGGTCATGGTGGCTACCGATCGTATTTCAGCATTCGACGTCATCTTACCCAAAGGCATTCCTTACAAAGGGCAAATTTTAAACCAAATTGCGGCCAAATTTCTTGACGCAACAACAGACATCTGCCCCAACTGGAAACTGGCTACCCCCGACCCGATGGTAACGGTAGGCGTATTCTGCGAAGGTTTCCCATTGGAAATGATTGTACGCGGTTATCTTTGCGGTTCAGCTTGGCGTGCTTATAAGAGTGGTGTGCGTGAAATATGTGGTGTACGTTTGCCCGAAGGCATGAAGGAAAACCAGAAATTCCCCGTGCCCATCATCACTCCGACAACGAAAGCCGAAATCGGTGAACATGATGCCGACATCTCCCGCGAGGAAATACTGAAACGAGGTCTGGCAACTCCTGAGGAGTATGCTTTACTGGAACAATATACTTTAAAACTCTTTGAGCGTGGAACCCAAATTGCAGCTGAGCGTGGTCTTATCTTGGTAGATACCAAATATGAATTCGGTAAACACAACGGTCAAATCTACCTGATGGACGAGATTCATACTCCTGATTCCAGCCGTTACTTCTACAGCGAAGGCTATGAAGAACGCTTTGCCGCTGGCGAACCGCAACGTCAACTTTCCAAAGAGTTTGTACGCGAATGGCTGATGGAAAACGGTTTCCAAGGCAAAGAAGGACAACAAGTTCCGGAAATGACCGATGAAATCGTAGCAGGTATCAGTGACCGCTACATAGAACTATACGAGCACATCACCGGTGAAAAATTCACTCCGCAAAACACCGAAGACATTGCTGCCCGCATAGAGCGGAATGTTACAGAATATCTGAAGTAGATACGCATGTTTGACAAGTTTTGTCTGCATCTGATGTAAAATTTTGACACCGGATGTAGACAAAACCATCTTTAAAACACTTTCTCATGGACTATCCACAAGAACATGTCAAGCCATACGGTAACAACGGACGTAAAGCCGAACAGGTAGAACGTATGTTCGACCATATCGCTCCTGCCTACGACCGATTGAACCATACCCTTTCATTAGGTATAGACCGCCGGTGGCGTAAGCATGCCATCAAATGGCTAAAACCTTTCCGGCCGCAGCAGATAATGGATGTTGCGACAGGAACAGGCGATTTTGCCATTTTGGCCTGCCGCATGTTAAAGCCGCAGCAGCTTATCGGTACCGACATATCGGAAGGCATGATGCAGATAGGACGCGAGAAGGTTAAAGAAGCAGGGCTTGAGGGTAGCATCAGATTCCAACGCGAAGATTGCGAAGCTCTATCGTTTCCTGAAGCAACGTTCGATGCTGTCACGGTAGCATTCGGCATCCGTAATTTTGAACATCTAGACCGCGGATTGCAAGAGATGTGCCGTGTACTGCGTAAAGGTGGGCACTTAGTCATCTTAGAACTGTCAACTCCGAGTCGTTTCCCCATGAAACAACTCTACCAGATTTATTCCAAGTTCATCCCTCTCGTAGGGCGTCTCATTTCGCACGATAACAATGCTTACACATACTTGCCTGAAAGTATACGTGCTTTTCCACAAGGCGAGGTGATGCAAGAAAGCATACGTCGCGCCGGATTCTCAGAGGTGAAATTCCGACGATTAACGTTCGGAGTATGCACACTCTATATGGCAACGAAATAACATTTAATCAACAAAATCAGTATGCAGAAGTACGGTTTAATTGGTTATCCGCTGAAGCACTCGTTCTCCATCGGATATTTTAACGAGAAATTTCAGGCAGAAAACATTGATGCCGAGTATGTAAACTTTGAAATCCCACGCATTGAAGACTTCATGGAAGTTATCAGCGAAAATCCTAATCTTTGCGGACTGAATGTCACCATCCCTTACAAGGAGCAGGTGATTCCATACTTAGATGAATTGGACCGTGACACGGCCAAAATTGGAGCTGTAAATGTTATCAAAATCATTCGCCAAGCCAAAGGCAAAATAAAACTTGTTGGCTATAATTCAGACATCATAGGCTTCACGCAATCTATTGAACCACTTTTACAGCCCAATCACAAGGAAGCACTTATATTAGGAACCGGCGGTGCGTCAAAAGCCGTATTCCACGGATTAGAAAATCTCGGAGTAAAATCCACTTTCGTATCACGAACCAAGAAAAGTGATGACGTTCTGACTTATCAAGAATTAACGCCCGAAATCATGTCGGCACACACCATTATTGTCAACTGTACTCCCGTAGGAATGTATCCCAAAGTAGATTTTTGTCCCAATATACCCTATGAGCTCCTGACACCAGACCATCTACTGTATGACCTGCTATACAACCCCAATGAAACTCTTTTCATGAAGAAAGGGAAACAACAAGGAGCTACCGTCAAAAACGGACTGGAAATGCTCTTGCTCCAGGCTTTTGCCGCATGGGAAATCTGGAACAGATAATTTCATTCATTGAACGGATAAACTTTCATACTGATTTCTAATACATAAAAGATGGAAGGAGAACGGACCACATACGAGCTGTTAAAAACAATCACTTACCCCGAAGACCTACGACGACTGTCCGTAGAGCAGCTTCCCGAAGTGTGTCGTGAACTGAGACAAGACATCATAGACGAAGTATCACGTAACCCCGGGCATTTTGCTGCCAGCCTCGGTACAGTAGAGTTAACTGTAGCCTTGCATTATGTGTTCAATACCCCTTATGACCGCATCGTGTGGGATGTGGGCCATCAGGCATACGGCCATAAAATACTAACCGGGCGCCGGGAAGTATTCCACACTAATCGTAAATTCAAAGGCATCCGCCCATTCCCCTCACCGGAAGAGAGTGAATATGATACATTTGCCTGCGGTCATGCCTCAAACTCTATATCCGCAGCATTAGGCATGGCTGTCGCAGCCGAAAAAAAAGGCGAACATAATCGTCATGTAGTAGCTGTTATCGGTGATGGCAGCATGAGCGGCGGACTGGCCTTCGAAGGGCTGAATAATGCTTCGTCCACACCTAACAATCTTCTCATTATTCTTAATGATAACGATATGGCGATAGACCGTAGTGTAGGAGGAATGAAGCAATACTTATTTAACCTTACCACATCCAATCGCTACAACCAATTACGATTCAAGATTTCCCGTTTATTGTTCAAAATAGGAGTGCTGAACGAAGAACGCCGCAAAGCTCTTATCCGTTTTTCGAATAGTTTAAAGTCCATGGCTGCCCAGCAACAAAACATCTTCGAAGGAATGAACATTCGTTACTTCGGTCCCATAGACGGGCATGATGTTAAGAATCTTGCACGAGTGCTGCGAGACATCAAAGATTTAAAAGGCCCCAAAATACTCCACCTACATACCACGAAAGGCAAAGGATTTGCTCCGGCAGAAAAAGATCCTGGATCTTGGCATGCTCCCGGACTATTCGATCCGATAACAGGCGAACGGTTCACGAAAAACGATGACCATCTACCCCCACTTTATCAAGACGTATTCGGCGAGACACTAGTAGAACTTGCCCGACAGAATCCACGCATTGTTGGAGTCACCCCGGCCATGCCTACTGGTTGTTCCATGAATAAACTGATGGAAGCTATGCCTGACCGCGCTTACGATGTCGGTATTGCCGAGGGGCACGCTGCTACCTTCTCTGGCGGTATGGCCAAAGAAGGCCTGCAACCTTTCTGCAACATCTACTCTACATTCATGCAACGGGCATACGACAATGTCATTCACGATATTGCCTTGCTGCAACTCCCCGTTGTACTATGCTTAGACCGTGCCGGATTAGTAGGTGAAGACGGACCGACGCACCACGGCGTGTTCGATTTAGCCTATTTCCGTCCCATTCCCAATCTGACTATCTCTTCCCCAATGAATGAGCATGAACTGCGCCGGTTGATGTACACCGCCCAGCTACCAGGAAAAGGTCCTTTTGTCATCCGTTATCCGCGTGGAAGAGGTGTACTGACTGACTGGAGATGCCCTTTGGAAGAAATTCCTATAGGGAAAGGACGATTACTGAAAGAAGGGAAAGACATAGCCGTCATCACTATCGGTCCCATAGGGAACGTAGCACAAAAAGCCATTGCACGTGCCGAACAGGACGAAAAAGGAGTGTCCGTCGCTCATTATGACCTGCGTTTCCTCAAACCATTAGACGAAGAGCTGTTACATGAAATAGGGAAAAATTTCTCCTTCATCATCACCATAGAAGATGGTGTGCGTAAAGGCGGAATGGGTAGTGCGATACTGGAGTTCATGGCCGACCACGGCTATACCCCCAAAATACAGCGCATTGGTGTGCCCGATGTATTTGTAGAACACGGTACCCCTGCGGAATTATACCACTTGTGCGGCATGGATGAAGAAAATATATATCGAACCATCATAAACATTAAATAATACATGAAAATTATTATTGCAGGAGCAGGTGCCGTCGGCACCCATTTGGCTAAATTGCTATCAAGCGAAAAACAGGATATCATCTTGATGGACGATGATGAAGAACGGCTAAGCACCATCGACTCGAATTTCGATTTAATGACAGTCACAGCTTCACCGACCTCCATCGACGGACTGAAAGATGCCAAGGTAAAATACGCAGATCTATTTGTCGCCGTCACTCCCGATGAAAGTCGCAATATGACAGCTTGTATGCTAGCAAACAATCTCGGTGCACAAAAGACCGTGGCACGCATCGACAATTACGAATATCTCCTGCCCAAGAACCGGGAATTTTTCCAAAAATTAGGTGTCAACTCACTTATCTACCCAGAGATGCTGGCAGCACAGGAAATTGTATCCTCCATTCGCATGAGCTGGGTGCGACAATGGTGGGAATTCTGCAACGGCGCTCTCATCCTGATAGGAACTAAAATGCGCGAAAAAGCCGAAATTCTTGACATTCCACTGCACAAATTAGGAGGGCCAACACTGCCCTATCACATTGTAGCCATCAAGCGGGGAAACGAGACACTGATTCCACGAGGTGATGATTCCATCCGCTTACACGATATAGTATACTTCACCACAACACGTAAATATGTCCCTTATATCCGTAAAATAGTAGGCAAAGAAGATTACCCCGACGTACGCAACGTAATGATTATGGGAGGAAGCCGCATTGCCGTACGTACCGCACAAAACGTACCCGACTACATGACAGTAAAAATTATAGAGAACGACCTGAACCGCTGTAATCGCCTGACCGAACTACTAGACGACCGCACCATGATTATCAATGGAGATGGCCGCGACATGACATTACTAGTAGAAGAAGGCATTAAGAACACTGAAGCATTCGTCGCCCTGACCGGCAGTTCAGAAACAAACATTCTGGCCTGTCTGGCAGCCAAGCGCATGGGAGTTCGAAAAACGGTAGCCGAAGTCGAAAACATTGACTATATCAGTATGGCCGAAAGCTTAGATATCGGTACCATTATCAACAAAAAGATGATTGCTGCCAGTCACATCTACCAAATGATGCTGGATGCAGACGTGAGCAACGTGAAATGTCTGACCGTAGCCAACGCCGACGTAGCAGAGTTCACCGTTAAGGCGGGAACAAAGATAACCAAACATCCCGTCAAGCATTTAGGCCTGCCCAAAGGCGTCACCATCGGTGGCTTGATTCGTAACGGCGAAGGTGTCGTGGTAATGGGTGATACACAAATTCTGCCTGGTGACCACGTCGTAGTATTCTGTACAAACATGATGATAAAAAAAATAGAGCATTTCTTCAACTAAAAGCGACCTATATTCCCGATAAAAACGATAAACGATGATACATTTGAAGACCATTCTACGCATCATCGGCATCTTGTTGATGCTGGAAACAATTCTGTTTTTACTCTGCTCCTTCATTTCGCTTTACTATGGAGAGAACGATTGCATTAGTTTCTGGAAATCAATGGGCATTACCGCTGGTGCAGGTATTCTACTTATATTAATGAACAAAGGCGGCGAACGAGAACTGACAAAACGCGATGGCTATCTGTTGGTCAGCCTAGCTTGGCTGGCGTTCAGTTTTTTCGGCATGCTACCTTTTTATATCAGTGGCTACATCCCCAATATAACCAATGCTTTTTTCGAAACCATGTCCGGTTTCACGAGTACGGGAGCCTCCATATTAGATAACGTCGAAGCGTTACCCCACGGATTACTTTTTTGGCGCAGCATGACCAACTGGGTCGGGGGATTAGGCATCATCATGTTCACGATTGCCGTACTTCCCATTTTCGGCGTCAGTGGACTATTGGCTTCGTCTGCTGAATCGAGCAGTCCGGCTCGAAGCAAGATACATCCCCGTATCGGTATCACAGCCAAATGGATATGCAGTCTTTATACCGGCATCACAGTTGTACTTGTTGTTTTGCTCATGTTAGGTGGCATGGACTGCTTCGACAGTATATGCCATGCTTTCGCCACAACTGGTACAGGAGGATTCTCAACCAAACAGGCCAGTGTGGCTCATTTCAATTCACCTTATATAGAATATGTAATTTCCATCTTCATGTACATTTGCGGCATCAACTTCACTTTGTTGTTAATGCTGGCAAGCCGGAAAGCAAAGAAAGTGGTAAAAGACATTGAACTACGATGGTACACCGGTTCCGTAATATTCTTCACACTGACCATCGCCATCATTCTCTACGGCAACACGCAGATGGGCATAGAGGAATCTTTCCGTAAAGCGCTATTCCAAGTCATGACCCTACACACGTCCACCGGTTTCACCACTGGCGATTACATGCTATGGCCCTCAATTACATGGGGATTACTAACGGTTGTTATGATAGTAGGTGCTTGTGCCGGCAGTACCTCTGGAGGTCTGAAGTGCATCCGCGTAGTCATCCTGCTCAAAGTACTGAAAAATGAATTCAAACGTCTGCTCCACCCCAACGCCGTATTACCGGTACGCATCAATGAACAAGTGCTTCTTCCATCCACCATTTCGGCGATACTGTCATTCAGCGTACTTTATCTGCTTATCTTCATCATCAGCACCCTGTTACTGATGGGCATGGGAGTCGGTTTCACCGAATCTATAGGCTGCGTCATCTCCTCTATGGGTAACATGGGACTCGGGCTGGGTGACATAGGTCCCGCCTATTCATGGAACGTCCTACCCGACATGGCCAAATGGCTGTCATCTTTCCTGATGCTGCTAGGTCGCTTGGAATTCTTTACAATTCTACTTCTCTTCACTTCCGAATTCTGGAAAAAGAATTGATCATCCTTTTCCCCTAAAGGAGCCTCCCTCTACGAATTTGTATATATACTTTATTTCATAGGGACTCCCCTCCATACCTGCTCAGAAAGTGTTGTGGCTGGGGTTTGCTCCGAAGCCTTTCGGAGCACGAACGAAAGCCCTTTGGAGCGCGCTCCGAAGCCCTTCGGAACAAAAGCCAAAGGGCTTTCGAGCAAATGAGTTGCATACAGTCCATTGTTTGTATACATATTTCATTATTCACTTTCTGATTGTAATCAAGCTCACGATAAATAGCCAAAAAACGTAAAAATAACATCATTTTGTCATCTGTAGATTACAATAGGCAAAAAAACTTGTGTACCTTTGCAGCTCGTTACAGAAGAATAAGATTTTCTTCTCTTCAAGCACTATTAAAATTTCGTTTATGAACTTCACTTTTTTGGTAACCGTCGTATTGACGGCACTTCTGTTCGTTGCTGTAGTCATCCTGATTTCAAGGTTGATTTCTCCGCGCTCGTACAATG
This sequence comes from uncultured Bacteroides sp., assembly GCA_944320945.1. Classification (GTDB taxonomy): domain Bacteria; phylum Bacteroidota; class Bacteroidia; order Bacteroidales; family Bacteroidaceae; genus Bacteroides. The sequence goes on from CALUJK010000104.1 coordinate 11,554, forward strand.
CACAGAAGCTGGAGCCGTATGAGTGCGGCATCCCCACCAGAGGTAAATCGTGGATGCAATTTCGCGTGGGCTATTATCTGTTTGCTATTCTCTTCCTGATGTTCGAGGTAGAGACGGTGTTCCTCTTCCCGTGGGCAGTTGTGTTGCGCGACATGGGTGTCACTGGCCTGTGTAGTGTACTCTTTTTCTTATTCATTTTAATTCTGGGCTTAGCCTATGCCTGGAGGAAAGGAGCATTGGAATGGAAGTAACAAAGAAACCACGGATAAAATCTATCCCTTACGAAGAATTTCAGGATAACGAGACGCTGGAAAAACTGGTTCGCGAGCTGAATGCCGGCGGCGTTAACGTGGTCGTCGGAGCATTGGACGACCTCATCAACTGGGGACGCAGTAACTCACTCTGGCCGTTAACGTTTGCAACAAGTTGCTGCGGTATCGAGTTTATGGCCGTATGTGCTGCCCGTTATGACATTGCGCGCTTCGGTTTCGAGGTAACACGAAACAGTCCCCGTCAGGCCGACGTAATCTTAGTCAGCGGAACCATCACCAACAAAATGGCACCGGTGTTGAAACGTCTGTACGACCAGATGGCCGACCCGAAATATGTCATCGCCGTAGGCGGATGTGCCGTCAGCGGCGGTCCGTTCAAGAAGTCGTATCACGTAGTCAACGGCGTCGATCAGATTATCCCTGTCGATGTCTATATACCGGGATGTCCTCCACGTCCGGAAGCATTCCTTTACGGCATGATGCAACTTCAGCGTAAAGTCAAGATAGAAAAATACTTCGGAGGAGTAAACCGCAAGGAAGAGAAGCCGAACGAAGAAATAACAGAATAAAGATAAAATCCAACTATATGGAAACAAAATACATCAGCCCCGCAGACCTGCACGATGAGATGCTGCGCCTGCAGAAAGATAGACAGATGGACTTTCTGGAGAGCCTCACAGGTATGGACTGGGGTGCCCCCCGTGAAGATGCTCCGGATGCTCCCAGCGGGTTGGGTGTGGTATATCATTTAGAATCGACCTCAACGGGCGAACGTATCACCGTAAAAACGTCCACCCCGAATCGGGAAAATCCTGAGCTGCCCAGCGTCACCGACATCTGGCGTGGTGCTGAACTGCCCGAACGTGAAGTCTATGACTTTTTCGGCATCACCTTTATCGGCCATCCGGACATGCGCCGTCTTTTCTTACGCAACGACTGGGTAGGATTCCCGCTGCGCAAGGACGATGACCCTGAAGGACAGAACCCGTTAAACATGACCAACGAGCCGACTGTAGATACGACCCGTGAAATTGACCTGAAATCGGACGGCACACTGAACGAAGAATCAGAGGTGCTTTTCGGTGAGGACGAATACGTTGTCAACATCGGCCCGCAACACCCGGCCACACACGGTGTTTTGCGCTTCCGTGTTTCTTTGGAAGGTGAAAGCATCCATAAGATTGATGTGAACTGCGGCTATATCCACCGAGGTATCGAGAAGATGAACGAAAGTCTCACTTATCCGCAGACATTGGCCCTGACCGATCGTTTGGACTATCTGGGCGCCATGCAAAACCGCCATGCGCTGTGTATGTGCATCGAGCAAGCCATGGGTATCGAAGTCAGCGACCGTGTGAAGTACATCCGTACCATTATGGACGAGTTGCAACGAATCGACTCACACATTCTGTTCTTCGCCTGTCTGTGCCAAGACTTGGGAGCAACAACGGCTTTCCTCTACGGATTCCGCGACCGCGAAAAGGTATTGGACATCTTCGAGGAAACCTGCGGTGGACGTCTTATCCTGAACTATAACACCATTGGAGGTGTACAAGCCGATATTCATCCCAACTTTGTGCATCGCGTCAAGGAATTCATTCCCTACATGCGCAAAAACATTCAGGAATATCACGACATCTTTACCGGCAATGTCATTGCACAAAGCCGTTTAAAAGGTGTCGGTATATTAAGTCGCGAAGATGCCATTTCTTTTGGAGCTACCGGCGGTACGGGGCGTGCTTCCGGCTGGGCTTGTGATGTACGTAAACGCATGCCATACGCTGCCTATGACAAAGTAGAATTCAAAGAGATTGTGCGTACCGAAGGCGATTGCTTTGCCCGCTACATGGTGCGCTTGGACGAGATTCTGGAAAGTCTGCACATCATCGAGCAGCTCATCGACAATATACCAGAAGGGCCTTATCAGGAGAAGATGAAACCCATCATCCGTGTTCCCGAAGGTTCGTGGTACACAGCTGTCGAGGGTAGCCGCGGAGAGTTTGGTGTCTATCTGGAAAGCCGTGGGGACAAGATGCCCTACCGCCTGCACTATCGCGCCACAGGATTGCCTTTGGTGGGTACTATTGACCACCTCACCCGCGGTGCCAAGATTGCCGACCTCATTGCCATCGGTGGTACGTTGGACTATGTAGTGCCTGACATCGACCGATAATTTCTTTGAATGGCCGATGATGAATGATAGGTTATCTCAATCACTCACCATCAGCTATTAAGCATTAACTATTAATCATCAACCATAAACCATTATAAAACGTGTTTGACTTTAGTATTGCAACAAGCTGGATACACCAAATGCTGACTTCCGTCATGCCGGAAGGTTTAGCTATATTCATCGAGTGTGTCGTTGTGGGAGTGTGCATCATATTGATGTATGCCATTCTCGCCATCCTGCTCATCTACATGGAACGCAAAGTCTGCGGATTCTTCCAATGTCGCCTCGGCCCGAACCGTGTGGGCAAATGGGGTAGCATTCAGGTCATCTGCGACGTGCTGAAAATGCTTACCAAGGAGATATTCACGCCAAAGAGTGTGGACCGTATTCTCTACAATCTGGCACCTTACCTGGTACTGCTTGCCTCGTTCCTCACCTTTGCCTGCCTGCCTATCAACAAGGGTATGGAAGTACTGGACTTCAATGTGGGCATCTTCTTCGTATTAGCCGCATCGAGCATTGGCGTGGTAGGTATTCTGCTGGCGGGATGGAGCTCGGACAACAAATTCTCTCTGATCGGTGCCATGCGTAGTGGTGCACAGATTATCAGTTATGAATTGTCTGTGGGAATGAGCATACTGACCATGGTCTGCCTGACGGGCACCATGCAAATCTCCGAAATTGTAGCGGCACAGGCCGACGGGTGGTTTATATTTAAAGGGCACATTCCTGCCATCATCGCATTTATCATCTATCTGATTGCCGGAAACGCCGAATGTAACCGTGGCCCGTTTGACTTGCCCGAAGCAGAGAGTGAGTTGACCGCCGGATATCACACCGAGTACAGCGGTATGCACTTTGGTTTCTTCTATCTGGCTGAATACCTGAATCTGTTTATTGTGTCGGCGATTGCCGCTACCGTATTCTTGGGCGGGTGGATGCCACTCCACATTCCCGGTTTGGACGGCTTCAATATGGTCATGGACTATATACCGGGATTCATCTGGTTCTTTGCCAAAGCATTCTTCGTGGTATTCCTGCTGATGTGGCTGCGATGGACATTCCCCCGTCTGCGTATCGACCAGATACTGAAACTGGAGTGGAAATATCTTGTACCCATCTCTATGGTAAACCTGCTGCTGATGGCTATTGTTGTAGCTGCCGGACTGCATTTCTGATACAATGATTTAGAATCTTAGTGATATGGAAGAAAAGAAACAAACATATTTGGGAGGTTTGGCCTCTGCCACACGCAGCTTATGTATCGGTCTAAAGACCACTATGCGTGAGTTCTTCACCCCGAAAGTCACCGAGCAATACCCGGAAAACCGCAAGGAGCTGAAGATGTTCGACCGTTTCCGCGGTACGTTGATAATGCCTCACAACGAACAGAACGAACATAAATGTGTAGCTTGTGGCCTGTGCCAAATGACTTGTCCTAACGACAGTATCCGCGTGGTGAGCGAAACCATCACCGCTGAAGACGGCAAAAAGAAAAAAATATTGGCACGATATGAATATAACTTGGCATCGTGCATGTTCTGCCAGCTTTGTGTCAATGCGTGTCCACACAATGCCATCACGTTCGACCAAGTGTTCGAACATGCCGTATTCGACCGCTCCAAGCTGCTGCTGACCCTCAATCAACCGGGCAGCCATGTCGAAGAGAAGAAGAAATAATTCACAATTCGCAATTTCTAATTAAAGAAAAATATGGAAATAACACTTGAAACCGTTGTATTCTTCGCCCTTGCAGCTTTCATCGCTGTGTTCTCCGTATTGACGGTGACCACAACACGTATTGTGCGGGCAGCCACCTATCTGTTATTTGTGCTTTTCGGCACGGCAGGGTTCTATTTCCTATTAGGCTATACTTTTTTAGGAGCGGTACAGATTATGGTTTACGCAGGTGGTATCGTTGTGCTTTACGTGTTCAGCATATTGTTGACCAGCGGTGAAAGTGACCGTGCCACCCAGCTGAAACGCAGTCGTCTATGGGCCGGCTTAGGAGCAACTGCCGTGGGAGCAGTCATCGTACTATTCATCATGCTGAAGCATAAATTCCTTGCACCGGTCGATGTAGAGCCTATCGAAGTAAGCATGAGTTCTATCGGACAGATGATGCTGGGAGATGGAAAGCACGGCTATCTGCTGCCTTTCGAAGCGGTCAGCCTGCTATTGCTGGCATGTATCATCGGCGGACTGATGATTGCAAGAAAGAGATAATGTTTAATAATGAATGAAGAGTTAACAATATAGTTATGGTACACATGGAATACTACCTGATAGTTTCGACTATCATGCTCTTTGCCGGAATCTACGGATTTCTGACACGACGCAATACGCTTGCCATGCTCATCAGCATCGAGCTTATCTTAAATGCGACGGATATCAATTTCGCCGTGTTCAACCGTTTCCTCTTCCCCGAACAGTTGGAAGGACACTTCTTTGCCCTTTTCTCCATCGCTATTTCGGCGGCAGAGACAGCTGTGGCCATCGCCATTATGATAAACATCTACCGTAACATCCGCAGTATTCAGGTGAAGAATCTGGAAGACCTGAAGTGGTAAACGGCAGATACCGGTACTGGCAAAAGCCTGAGAACAAACGATAAAACATAAATTAATAACTGATAGAAGAATGGAATATACGATTCTTATCCTACTCTTTCCGCTGCTTTCTTTCCTCGTATTGGGGTTGGCAGGTAACCGAATGTCCCACCGTACGGCCGGACTTATCGGTACCGCAGCATTGGGCATTGTGGCGATACTGTCTTACACTACCGCTGTGCAATACTTCAACTTACCCCGACTGGAAGATGGAACACGCCCTACGCTAATGCCGTGGAACATGCAGTGGTTGCCTTTCACCGAACATCTGAGCATTGACTTGGGTATTCTGCTCGACCCGATTTCCGTACTGATGCTTGTTGTCATCAGTACCGTATCGCTGATGGTACACATCTACTCTTTCGGTTACATGAAAGGCGAAAGAGGCTTCCAACGTTACTACGCTTTCCTGTCGCTTTTTACAATGTCGATGCTCGGTCTGGTAGTAGCCACCAACATTTTCCAGATGTATCTGTTCTGGGAGTTGGTAGGTGTATCATCTTACCTGCTCATCGGTTTCTACTACACAAAGCCCTCTGCAGTGGCTGCATCGAAAAAAGCATTCATTGTTACCCGTTTTGCTGATTTGGGATTCCTTATCGGTATCCTCATTTACGGTTACTATGCCGGAACTTACACGTTTGAACCCGACACCATGTTACTCATGAAAGGTGGTGCTATTATGTTGCCGTTGGCATTAGGACTGATGTTCATCGGTGGTGCCGGTAAGAGTGCAATGTTCCCCCTACATATCTGGCTGCCCGATGCAATGGAAGGTCCGACACCTGTCAGTGCCCTTATCCATGCGGCAACCATGGTTGTGGCCGGTGTTTACTTAGTGGCACGTATGTTCCCGCTCTTCATCGCCTATGCACCGGAGACGTTGCACATCGTGGCTTATGTAGGTGCATTCACCGCATTCTATGCCGCTTCCGTAGCGTGTGTACAGAGCGACATCAAACGTGTGCTTGCATTCTCTACCATTTCCCAGATAGGCTTCATGATGGTAGCACTCGGCGTTTGTACTTCTGCTGAGCCGCATCACGGCGGATTGGGTTATATGGCCGGTATGTACCACCTCTTTACCCACGCCATGTTCAAGGCATTGCTCTTCCTCTGCGCAGGTAGTATCATCCATGCAGTACACAGCAATGAGATGTCTGCTATGGGGGGATTACGTAAATATATGCCCATCACTCACTGGACATTCCTCATTGCCTGCCTTGCCATTGCCGGCATACCTCCGTTCAGCGGTTTCTTCTCAAAAGACGAGATACTGACAGCCTGCTTCCAGTTCAGTCCTGCCATGGGTTGGATAATGACAATCATTGCCGGTATGACCGCTTTCTATATGTTCCGTCTTTACTACGGTATCTTCTGGGGTACAGAGAACAAGGCACTCCACGCCGAGCACACGCCCCACGAAAGCCCGCTGACCATGACTGTTCCGCTGATAATATTGGCTGTTATTACGGTTGTAAGCGGCTGGCAAATTGTTCTGCCATTCGGCCACCTCATTTCTTCCGATGGATTAGAATATAACATTCACCTCGATTGGACGGTGGCTACCACAAGTATCATCGTTGCAGTAATTGCCATTGCGCTTGCCACCTACATTTACAGCCGGGAGAAACAACCCATTGCCGATGCTCTGGCCCGTCGTTTCCGCGGACTGTGGACAGCAGCTTACCACCGTTTCTACATCGACGAGATATATCAGTTCATCACACACAAAATCATTTTTGGATGTATCTCCCGCCCCATTGCCTGGTGGGACCGTCACGTAGTAGATGGCTTCTTCAACTTCCTGGCTTGGAGTGCTGAAGCATCGAGCGATTCTCTTCGCACGTTGCAAAGCGGCCGTGTACAGCAATACGCATTGGTATTCCTGTTAGGTGCATTAGCATTGATTCTAATTCTGTTAATATAATAATATAAGAAATATGAACTTCTTATCCATATTCGTTCTAATTCCTCTGTTGATGTTGCTTGGCCTGTGGCTAAGCCGCAACCTCAACCAGGTACGTGGAGTGATGGTGACCGGTGCATCTGCATTGGTTATCTCCGCAGTAGCGCTTACTTTCATGTATCTCAACGCCCGCCACGGTGGCGCTACGGACGAGATGTTGTTCCGTGCCGATGTACCTTGGTATCCTGCTCTTAACATCCACTACTCTGTAGGTGTGGACGGCATATCGGTGGCCATGCTTTTGCTGTCGGCCATTATCGTCTTTACCGGTACATTCGCATCATGGCGACTGCAACCGTTGACTAAGGAATACTTCCTGTGGTTCACGCTTCTGTCATTGGGCGTATTCGGCTTCTTCATCTCGACAGACTTGTTCACCATGTTCATGTTCTACGAAGTGGCACTGATTCCGATGTACCTGCTTATCGGCGTGTGGGGCAGCGGACACAAAGAATACTCCGCCATGAAGCTGACCCTGATGCTGATGGGTGGTTCTGCTTTCCTGCTGATTGGTATCTTAGGCATCTATTACGGTTCGGGTGCTACCACCATGAATCTGTTGGAGATTGCCCAATTGCACAACATACCGGTAGAACAACAACGCATCTGGTTCCCGCTTACGTTCTTAGGATTCGGCGTGTTGGGTGCTCTTTTCCCATTCCATACATGGAGCCCCGATGGTCACGCTTCAGCCCCGACGGCAGTGTCCATGCTACATGCCGGTGTATTGATGAAGCTGGGAGGCTACGGCTGCTTCCGTATAGCCATGTATCTGATGCCTGAAGCAGCCAATGAACTGGGCTGGATATTCCTCATACTCACGGGTATTTCCGTCGTTTACGGTGCATTCTCAGCCTGCGTACAGACTGACTTGAAATGCATCAATGCCTATTCATCCGTTTCTCACTGCGGCCTGGTGCTCTTCGCTATCCTGATGATGAACCAGACAGCCAGCACAGGAGCCGTATTACAGATGTTGAGCCACGGCCTGATGACCGCTCTTTTCTTTGCGCTCATCGGTATGATATATGGTCGTACCCACACACGCGATGTCCGTGAGTTGAATGGTCTGATGAAGATTATGCCTTTCCTCTCCGTAGGCTATGTCATTGCCGGTTTAGCCAACTTAGGTTTGCCGGGTCTGAGTGGTTTCATTGCTGAGATGACCATCTTCAACGGTGCATTCCAACATGCGGATGCATTCCACCGCACATGGACCATCATCGCTACTTGCAGTATCGTCATCACAGCCGTCTATATTCTGCGTGTAGTTGGTAAGATTCTATACGGCACTTGCACCAACAAGCATCACTTAGCATTGACCGATGCTACGTGGGATGAACGTACTGCCGTCATCATCCTCATTGTTTGTGTAGCAGCATTGGGATTGGCTCCGTGGTGGATCAGTAACATGATTAGCGACAGCGTGCTGCCTATCGTTAACCATTTGGCTGATGCCATGCCTGCTTTACATTAAACAGCCGGATGTTCCAATGTCCCGGAAATAGTTTTGAATAAACACCTATTGCTAAAAATAAAATTGTCAAGATACAATGGATTACAGTCAATTCCTATTGATGAAAGAAGAGTTGTCGCTGATAGCCGTCATCGTCATTCTCTTCATTGCCGACCTCTTTATGAGTCCCGACGCACATAAGCACGACGGACGCCCCGTGCTGAACACCCTGCTTCCCGTGGCTTTGTTGACGCTGCACACGGTTGTCACCATCATTCCCGGTCCTGTAGCAGAAGCATTCGGTGGCATGTATATCAACACACCGATACAGCACATCGTCAAGTCTATCCTTTCTGTGGGTACCATCATTGTCTTTCTGATGGCACACGAATGGATGCGCCGCCCCGATGCAGCAATCAAACAAGGTGAATTCTACGTACTGACACTCTCCACACTGCTGGGTATGTACTTCATGATATCTGCCGGTCACTTCCTGATGTTCTTCATCGGACTGGAGACTGCCAGCATACCGATGGCTGCCCTTGTGGCATTCGACAAATACCGCCACCACTCCGCAGAAGCAGGTGCCAAATACATACTGACTGCCCTTTTCTCCAGTGGCTTGCTGTTGTTTGGTCTTTCGCTCATCTACGGCACTACGGGAACACTCTATTTCAACGATATTCCCGCAGCAATAGATGGTAATGCCTTACAGATAGTAGCGTTTATCTTCTTCTTTGCCGGCATGGGCTTCAAGATTTCACTGGTACCTTTCCATTTATGGACAGCAGACGTTTACGAAGGTGCTCCTTCCACGGTGACAGCCTACCTGAGCGTTATTTCCAAAGGTTCGGCCGCTTTCGTGCTGATGGTTATCCTAATCAAGGTATTTGCCCCGATGGTCGATGCTTGGCAAGAAGTGCTCTATTGGGTCATCATCATCTCCATCACTTTAGCCAACATCTTCGCTTTGCGTCAGCAGAACCTGAAACGACTGATGGCATTCTCCAGTATCTCACAGGCAGGATACATCATGTTGGGTGTCATTGCCGGTACACCGCAAGGTATGACTTCACTCGTTTACTACACCCTGATATACCTGTTTGCCAATCTGGGTGTCTTTACCGTTATTACCATCGTTGCACTGCGTTCAGGCAAAGTGACCTTAGACGATTATAACGGCCTTTACCAGACCAACCCCTATTTGTCATTCCTTATGACTTTGGCACTGTTCTCATTGGCCGGTATTCCCCCGTTTGCCGGATTCTTCTCGAAATTCTTTATTTTCGCAGCGGCTTTCAACAGCGGTTTCCATTTGTTGGTGTTCATCGCGTTGGTCAACACAGTCATTTCCCTCTACTACTATCTGCGTATAGTAAAAGCCATGTACATCAACAAGAACGATGAGCCTATTGCCGCTTTCCGCAGCGACAACTACACCCGCGCCAGTCTCGCCATCTGTACAATCGGTATCATTGTGCCGAGCATTATCAGCATGATATACGAGGCTATCGGACAGTTCTCATTCGGATTATAAGTACAAACCCAGATAAGACTAAGTACAGCACATCGGTGCGACTGACCTCTTTCTCAATAAAGAATCAGTCGCACCGATGTGCTTTTATTATTTCATATTGTAACTAAAAGCATTTCTTTCGTGCAAATTTGCAACTGATATTTCCTTTTCTAAATTAAATCGTGTAAATTCGCACCCACTACAATTTAAAAGATTTTGTACTGATTTTAGCAATATGATAACATTTTCACTAAGCCTGCTTGCCCTTATTTTAGGGTACATCATTTATGGACGTATCGTAGAAAAAATCTTTGCCCCCGACGGAAGACCGACGCCCGCCGTAAGCATGGCCGACGGAGTAGACTATGTAGTGCTTCCCGGCTGGAAGATTTTCATGATTCAATTCCTGAACATCGCCGGCACCGGTCCTATCTTCGGTGCCATAATGGGGGCCAAATTTGGCCCGTCAGCCTACCTATGGATTGTACTCGGTTGCATATTCGCCGGTGCCGTCCACGATTATCTCAGCGGCATGCTATCCATGCGTCATGGAGGAGCCGGACTTCCGGAACTCATCGGCCAATATCTGGGCGGACGCACCAAGAAGGGCATGCTTATATTCTCCGTCTTTCTTCTGCTCATGGTCGGTGCGGTATTTGTGTACAGCCCTGCCATTATTCTCGGTAAGCTGTGCAGCGACTCACTGACGTGGGTATACATCTGGTGCCTCATTATATTCGCCTACTATTTCCTGGCAACTCTATTACCCATTGACAAAATCATCGGCCGCATCTATCCGGTCTTTGCCATCGCCATGCTCTTTATGGCCGTAGCGTTGATGGTCGTGCTCTTTATAAAATGGCCCTCCCTGCCCGAACTCACCGACGGGCTCGCAAACATGAGCCCCGCCTCCGGCACCATTTTCCCCTGTCTTTTCATCACCATTGCCTGTGGAGCCATCAGCGGATTCCACGCCACGCAAAGCCCCCTCATGGCACGTTGCGTCAAAGATGAACGACAAGGCCGTCCTCTGTTCTACGGAGCCATGATTACCGAAGGAATTGTAGCATTGATTTGGGCAACCGTCTCTTCCTACTTCTTTTACGGTGGAGCCGCTGCCGAACTTGGCGTTCCGGCCACCCTGCAAGCACCTGAAGTCGTTACGACCGTTTCCCAAGGCTGGTTAGGACTTTTCGGCGGAGCACTTGCCATACTGGGTGTTGTAGCTGCCCCCATCACCAGTGGTGACACCGCCCTGCGCAGTGCACGACTCATCATTGCCGAATTCCTGCACCTGGAGCAACACTCCATACATAAACGTATCTACATCTGCATCCCCGTATTTGCCGTAACACTGGCATTGCTATGGTTCAACATTGCCAACGAAGATGGTTTCAACGTAATATGGAATTATTTCGGCTGGGCCAATCAGACCCTCGCAGTATTCACATTATGGGCCATTACCGTTTATCTGACGCAAAAGAAGAAGCCCTACATCGTGACGCTCATCCCCGCTATGTTCATGACCGCCGTCTGCGTATCATTCCTCTTGGTTTCAAACAATGCCTTCGGCCTTTCGTCCACGATAGGCTATGTAGCGGCTGTTATCACATTCATCCTCTCCGGATGTCTGTTCTTTGCATGGCGCAAGCGAAATAACAGAACTGCGTCGGCACAATGACATCACATAAGTAAAAAACTTATCACCATAATAGGGCATTTGCTCCGAAGCCTTACGGCTCCTGTTCCGAAGCCTTTTCGAGCGCGTTCCGAATATATTTCGTCCGTGTTCCGAAAGGCTTCGGAGCAAGCCCCCGTCAGAACACCTTCTGAACGGGTATAAAGAGACATTCCGCAAAGTAATACATCCGTACAAATTACAGACACTTTACTCCATAAAAAACCCCGAACTGTTATCGCAACAATCCGGGGACGTGGAGTGTATGTCTGAACCACTCGCTATCTTATGAATAACAGCTCTCTGTATTTAGGAAGCGTCCACATCTGGTCGTCCACAATCAGTTCCAACTTATCGATATGGTAACGAATCTGTTCCAACATCGGTGCAATGGTGTCGTGATAAGCCACCGCCTTTTCGCGTTCGTTCACTATCTTGTTGGCCACCTTACGGGCTTCCACCATAGCATCAACATGCTCTTTAATATAGGTAGTGTGCTCGGCTATCTTGCAGATAATTGCCATATTCTCCGCCGACAATTTCTCAGCCTGCTCGGCGGGGAACAGACCTTTCAACTTATAGACGTTATCTATCAGTTTGGTCTGATATTCCGTAGCAACAGGAACGACATGATTCATCACTAAATCACCCAGCACACGGGCTTCTATTTGAATCTTCTTGGTGTAGGTTTCCCACTTCACTTCGTTGCGTGCCTCCAGTTCTTTCCGTGTCATGACACCTGTAGACTCAAACATGCGGATGCTGGCATCCGACAAATAGTTATCGAAAATCACCGGTACGCTGGTCTCACAGTCCAGTCCACGGCGGGCCGCCTCCTCCTTCCATTCTTCGCTATAACCGTTGCCATCGAAGCGGATAGGCTTACATTCCTTGATGTACTTGCGAATGACTTGAATGATAGCAGCCACTTTCGGTTCTCCCTGTTCTATCAGTGCATCCACCTCTTTCTTAAAATCGACAAGCTGTTCTGCCACGGCCGTGTTCAGCGCAATCATGGCACTGGCACAGTTGGCCTCCGACCCTACGGCACGGAACTCAAAGCGGTTGCCGGTAAATGCAAACGGTGACGTGCGGTTACGGTCCGTATTATCAATCAGCAATTCCGGAATCTGCGGAATATCGAGTTTCATGCCATGCTTACCGCTCAGTGCCAGTAGTTCGTCCAGTGTGCTGTCCTCCATGTGGTCGAGCACCTTGCTGAGTTGCGTGCCGAGGAAAGAGGAGATAATTGCGGGAGGTGCCTCGTTGGCTCCCAGACGATGGGCGTTGGTGGCACTCATGATAGAGGCTTTCAACAATCCGTTATGACGATAGACCGCCATCAGCGTATTTATGACAAACGTAATGAAACGCAGGTTCTCTTCTTCCGTCTTGCCGGGTGCCATCAGCAGTACGCCGGTGTCCGTACCCAGTGACCAGTTGTTGTGCTTACCCGACCCGTTGACACCTTTAACTGGCTTCTCATGAAGAAGCACACGGAATCCGTGCGCACGTGCCACTTTACGCATCAGTGACATGATGAGCATATTATGGTCTACCGCCAAATTACACTCTTCAAAGATAGGCGCCAACTCAAACTGATTGGGAGCCACTTCATTGTGACGGGTCTTGACGGGAATGCCCAATTCCAATGCCTGAATCTCCAAATCCTTCATGAAAGCTGCCACACGGGTAGGAATAGCACCAAAATAGTGGTCCTCCAACTGTTGGTTCTTCGAAGCCTCATGTCCCATCAAGGTACGACCGGTCAGCAACAAGTCAGGACGGGCTGCATAAAGTCCTTCATCGACCAAGAAATACTCCTGCTCCCACCCCAGATAGGCTACAACTTTCTTTACCTGCGGGTCGAAGTAACGGCATACATCCACGGCAGCCTTGTTGACGGCACGCAATGCCTTCAGTAACGGTGCCTTATAATCGAGTGACTCGCCTGTATAAGCAATGAAGACAGTAGGAATACACAACGTATCGTCTACAATAAATACAGGTGATGAGGGGTCCCATGCACTGTATCCGCGTGCCTCGAACGTGTTACGGATACCGCCATTGGGGAAAGATGAAGCATCCGGCTCCTGCTGTACAAGGAGTTTTCCGGAGAACTCTTCCATCATGCCTCCCTTACCGTCGTGCTCCACAAAAGCATCGTGTTTCTCTGCCGTACCCTCAGTAAGAGGTTGGAACCAGTGCGTATAGTGGGTCACACCCATCTCCATAGCCCAACGCTTCATGCCTTCGGCTACTTTGTCTGCCACTTCGCGATCCAATGTTGCGCCGTTATCCATTGCGTCAACCAACTTGTCGTAGACACTGCTCGGCAGATACTTGAACATTTTTTCGCGGTTGAACACATACTTAGCGAAATACTCGCTCGGACGTTCCGCCGGGGTAGGAACTACCACCGGTTTTGCCTGGAACGCCTTTTCTACTACTCTGAATCTTAATTTAGACATACTGTTATTTGATAAAATGGTTGGTTCAATAAAACTTTTTCTCCCAAAGAATACATAATACGTTATCTGTTATATGCTGACTCGCCATGTTCATAAATGTCAAGACCTTCTTCTTCCACACGCCGGTCTACGCGGACGCCTACCAGTCGATCTGTCACCTTAAAGAGGATATAGGTCATCACGGCACTGAATACGATAGAAATGACCGTAGCAAAAATTTGTACCCACAACTGATGCCAGTCTCCATACAAGGCTCCTTGTGCCCCTCCCTCACCGGAAATGACCTGCGTGGCAAATACACCCGTCAGGATAGAACCGATGATACCGCCTATGCCGTGCACGCCGAATGCATCGAGCGTATCATCATACTTGAAATGAGGCTTGATGACTGCCACCATATAGAAACAGACTATCGGTGTAATCAGTCCGATAAAGAACGCACCGAGGATATCCACTGTACCAGCGGCAGGCGTTATGGCTACCAATCCTGAGACGGCACCGGTGCAGGCTCCTACGGTGGTAGGCTTCTTGTTGTGAATCCAGTCGACTGCCATCCACGTAAGTGCTGCCACACAAGTAGCCAGATGGGTCACCAAGAAAGCATTAGCAGCAATGCCGTCTGCCTGAAGGCCGCTGCCGGCATTGAATCCGAACCATCCCAGCCACAGGAAAGCCGTACCCATAAAGACAAAAGTTATGTTGTGAGGCAACAGGGCGTGCCCGGTCTTATACGCATTGCGCTTACCCACAAGTATAGCCATCACCAAGGCTGAAATACCGGCATTGATATGTACCACCGTACCACCTGCAAAGTCAATGGCACCCATTTGCTGAAGGAAACCACCTCCCCACACCCAATGCGCCATCGGTATGTAGGCAAAAATACACCACAAGACAGTGAACAGCAGGAATCCGGAGAACTTGACGCGCTCTGCAAAAGCACCCAGAATCAATGCAGGGGTAATAATGGCAAACATACACTGAAAGAGGACAAACAACAGTTCCGGTATGTTACCCGTAGTAAGCGTGGAGGTCGTAATGCCATTCAGCATCACTTTGTCGAAACCACCTATTACATGGCCCAACCAACTGCCACTTTCCATCAGTCCGGTACCAAACACAAAGCTATACCCGAAGGCTATCCATAACACACTGACCACACCTACAATCAGTAGAGACTGCATCAGGATGCTCAGCACATTCTTTTGGCGTACCAGTCCGCCATAGAACAGGGCTATGCCCGGAATCGTCATCAGCAACACCAATATAGAGGCTACAATTATCCACGCCGTGTTGCCCGTATCAAGTAAACTCATTGTATCCATAAACTTTTTACCTTTTTAATCGTTGTTATATCTGTTTATTTCTCCTGCTCGGCATTGTAAAGGGCAATATCGCCCCGCTCACCGGTCCGGATTCGGATGGAATCTTCCACGGGAATGATAAAGATGCGTCCGTCGCCTATCTCGCCGGTTTGTGCCGCACGCATAACGGCCTGCACCGTCTTTTCCACATTCTTGTCGCGCACTACGATGGAGATGAGTATGCGCTCGATGGAACTGGTGTCATACACCACCCCGCGATAGATACGTCCTTCTCTCGTCTTGCCCACACCACGCACATCGTAGTAGGAAAACCACTCAATGTCGGCAGCCAACAAGGCTTCTTTCACATCATCGAAACGGGTTCGACGGATAATTGCTTCAATTTTCTTCATAATCGTTGCATTTTAGGGTTTCACAGTGGAGGAGTCCTACGGGAGATGTCCCGTAAACATCCTCCGTTATCTGAATCTTTTAAAACAAGCTCAGTCCGAACACGAAGTACACGCCTTCCGTCGTGGGGTTCCACGTGATGCGGGCAAATAGGGGCAATGAATAAGTATCGGTTATCCGGATGGCTTTCGAAGCTCCCAAGGTGACATTAGACACCTCAAAGCTGCGTGCTCCGAAACGATTGTCGTCATCCGTATTATAGAAACTGGTAGCCCAAGGTACAGCCCCTACCTCTGCCGTCCAGTCCAGTCCGCCCAGACGGAACGGAGCGGCTATGGCGAAGTAAGAGGAATAGGCCCGACTGCCATCGAGTGTACGTCCGTCGTCTCCGGCAAAATTGGTGAACCAATTCACGGTGAGGAAACCAAAGTCATAACCCACATTTGCCTCAAATACATGTGTAGTGTTATGCGGCTTATAATGAAAGTATCCGGCACCGCCGCTAAACCAATAATCGGTAACGGATACATGGAATCCCTTAACGGCATATCCCAACGTGAGATCCACCTCACGAGTATCATCTTTATCGAGCCCTACCGAACCCCATCCTGACAGGGAGAAACCTTTATAACCGATGGACAACGAAGGCTGCACACTGACATTGCCCAATTTCTGTCCACGCCAAATGTATCCGCTCACAATCTCCGCACCTACATCGGCCGTCACTTTATCTTGCGCCACTGTGGCGACTGGCGCCATCATGGCACATACAGCCAACACTTTTACCTTTTGTTTAAACTTTCCGTTCATAGTTTTCTTCTTTTCATTCATAACTGGATTAACTTACTCTTTCCCGGCGCCGATTACATATTACCTATTGAAAGTATAATACTAATAATTCTATCTTTTTGTATTATCACATTGCAAAATTACATCTTTTTGATATCATACTTAAAGAAACAATACACTTTTGGCAAGAAACGAAATAATAGTTTCATATTCACATTAAATCCAATAGATTCAGTTAAAGAATGAAAGATATTACCGTCTTTTCAAAACATAATGAAACTAAGAAGAGAAAAAAAGATTTTATCCAAGCAGTGTCTAGCACCCATCGGACAGAAAAAAAGCCGAAAATATCTGTAAAACGGTTACAACTATCTGTAAATGCGTTACCAGCCGGCCAACAACAAAGCGTTACCTTTGCAATAAAGTTCACTCTGACAAATAGAGAGAATGAAACGGAACGATTATAAAACACAAATGTTTCCTCACGGGACAAAAACAAACAGATTACGATATGACACTCAACGACTTTTTAGCATTTGTAAAGGAACAGAAACCACTTGACACCCCTGATATCCATCAGTTTATGGACGAGATGAGCAATGAAGCACGACGTATCACTTTCCGCCTGAATGCAGCCTATCACGATCCGGCCGAGGTGCGCAACCAGCTCTCCCAACTGTTCGGCTATCGAGTGCCGGATACGCTACGGGTATTTCCTCCATTCTATACGGACTTCGGTAAGAACATCCATGTGGGCGAAAGGGTATTCATCAATGCCTGCTGCCACTTTCAGGACCACGGTGGAGTGACATTGGGCGACGGTTGCCAGATAGGCCATAATGTAGTGTTCGCCACCCTTAACCACGGGCTTTCACCGGAAGAGCGTGCATCTACCCGACCTGCCCCCATCCTACTAGGTAAAAATGTATGGGTTGGCTCAAACGCCACCATTCTGCAAGGCGTCACCATAGGAGACAATGCCATTGTTGCTGCTGGAGCCGTCGTAACCAAGGACGTGTCTGCCAACTCGATTGTGGCCGGTGTACCTGCCCGGTTTCTCAAATCTATCTTACAAAATGAAAGCGTGTCAAAATAAAGTTAACTCTTTTTTGACACAACCAAACTAATAACTAGTCTAAAGTAGACTAACATTTAGTCTAGAGTTAGACTAACAATTAGTCTAGGGTAAACTAAAAGAGGTTGTGTCAATGAGGGTAATTCCTTCTTGACACAACCTCGCATATATATATATGACTGTTTTAGTAAAAACAGCCAGCCTTTGCACCGCTTTATATCTTGCTGCGGATACGCTGCATGGCCTCTACGCAGTCTTCACGCTTACCAAAAGCTGTAAGACGCAGATAACCTTCACCACTGGGACCAAAACCTACACCTGGAGTTCCGACCACATTCACTTCGTACAGCAACTTGTCGAAGAACTTCCACGAGGTCATACCGTCCGGTGCTTTCAGCCAAAGGTAAGGTGCATTCACACCACCATACACATCGAAGCCGGCTTCTACCAGGCTCTGACGCATGATGCGGGCGTTTTCCATGTAATAATCAATAGTCTCACGAACTTGTTTCTGTCCCTCAGGACTATAGACAGCCTCAGCGCCGCACTGGGTAATGTAACTGGTGCCATTGAACTTGGTACACTGCCTGCGATTCCACAACGGATTGAGCGGTATGCGCTTCCCGTTGATATCAGCTGCCGTCACTTCTTTCGGCACAACTGTGTAACCACAACGTACACCGGTGAATCCCGCCGTTTTAGAGAAACTACGAATCTCAATAGCCACTTTCTTGGCACCTCGTATCTCATAAATAGAATGAGGTACGTTCGGCTCACGGATATAAGCCTCGTAAGCGGCGTCAAAGATTATCAGCGTGTCGTTAGCCAACGCATAATCTACCCAACACTTCAACTGCTCATGTGTCAAGGTAGTCCCTGTCGGATTATTGGGATAACAGAGATAGATAAGGTCTACCCGATGATCGGGAATAGCCGGTATGAAGTTATTTTCAGCCGTGCAGGGCAGATAGGTGACATTGCTCCATTTGCCGTCTGCTTCAGCCACACCCGCTCTGCCATTCATGATATTACTATCCACATAGACCGGATAAACAGGGTCTGTGATGCCCATGCTGTTATCCCATCGCAGCAATTCACCGATGTTGCCCGTATCGCTCTTCGCACCGTCACTAATGAATACTTCCGAAGGACTCAGGCTAATACCGCGTGATGCAAAATCGTGTTTGATAATGGCGTTTATCAAGAAATTATAACCTTGTTCAGGACCATAACCATGAAATGTACTTTCACTAGCCATCTCGTCTACAGCCCGATGCATGGCTTCAATACAAGCAGGCGGCAGGGGACGGGTGACATCGCCAATACCCAAACGTATCAGTTTTTTATCCGGGTGGGTCACCTTAAAGGCGTTGACACGCTTGGCTATATCTGAAAAAAGATAACTCCCCGGTAATTTTAGAAAATGTTCGTTTACTAATGCCATAAAATTGCTGTATTCAAAGATTTAACGTTTATTTATAGTTCTATTTCTCCATCAAAAACTTTAACGGCCGGTCCTGTCATCAGCAAGTGATAGCCAGCACCCTGCCAGCTCAGATGCAGCGTACCTCCGTCCATCGTCACATCTGTCTCCTTGCCGCAACGAAGGGTGAAAGAAGCCGCTGCTGCCGTAGCACAAGCACCTGTTCCACAAGCCTGCGTGATGCCCGAACCGCGTTCCCATACCCGCATACGTATATGATTATCGTTCAGCACTTGGGCGAACTCCACATTCACCCGGTCGGGAAACAACGGATGGTGTTCCAGACATGGTCCGACTTCCGTCAAATGGATGCTCATTACATCGTCTACAAAGATAACCAAATGTGGATTACCCATCGACACAGCAATTCCTTTTTTAAAGGGAACGACCTCACCCAAATCAACGGGATGAATATCTGACGGAATACCCATATCCACTGTAACTGCCTCTACCTGCCTATTGGCATTAACGTGTAAGTTCAGATGTTTGATACCCGAAAGCGTATCAAGAGTTATGGAGGTCTTGTCTGTCAGTCCATATTCATATACATATTTGCCTATACAACGGCTGGCATTACCACACATCATAGCTTCCGAACCATCAGCATTGAATATCCGCATGGAAAAGTCAGCTTTGTCTGACGCACCGATAAGTACCAGTCCGTCGCTCCCAATACCCGTATGCGGACGGCTCCACTCTACGGCACAGCGAGCCGGGTCGGGAATGGGATATTTCGTGGTATCGACATAGATATAATCGTTGCCCGCTCCATGCATCTTGGTAAATCGGATTCTCATAACTCGCACTTTTTATAAGCATCTTCATGTACGCCTGCCACGGCTCTTCCGCTGGGCTCGTTCATGTTCTTGAAGGAAGCATCCCACGCCAAAGCCTCAGCAGTGGAACAGGCTACACTGGGCACGCTGGGTACACTGCGGGCAGCACTCTCGCTAGGGAAGTACTCTTCAAAAATGCTTCGATAATAATATTCCTCTTTATTACGCGGTGTATTAATGGGAAAACGTTCCGCAGCATTAGCCATCTGTTCATCGCTTACGGCATTAGCGGTCATTTCTTTCAACGTATCTATCCAACTATAACCCACTCCGTCACTGAACTGTTCTTTCTGACGCCATGCCACACTTTCGGGCAACATGTCGGCAAAGGCTTCACGAAGAATACGTTTCTCTATGGTCTTTCCCGGACACATCTTCTCCTGCGGATTGATACGCATGGCCACATCGAGGAACTCTTTATCCAGAAAAGGCACGCGTCCCTCTACTCCCCAAGCGGAAAGTGACTTGTTGGCACGCAGACAATCGTATAAATGTAACTTGAGAAGCTTACGCACGGTTTCTTCATGGAAAGCCCGTGCATCAGGTGCCTTATGGAAATAAAGATACCCACCAAACACTTCATCGGCTCCTTCTCCACTCAGCACCATCTTGATGCCCATACTTTTTATAACCCGCGCTAACAGATACATCGGCGTAGACGCACGAACTGTGGTGACATCATAAGTTTCAATGTAATAAATGACATCACGTACAGCGTCCAGTCCCTCTTGTATGGTATAATTGATTTCATGATGCACCGTCCCTATAAAGTCAGCCACTTCGCGAGCCTTAACA
The DNA here is from genome assembly GCA_944320945.1 of uncultured Bacteroides sp. Lineage (GTDB taxonomy): Bacteria > Bacteroidota > Bacteroidia > Bacteroidales > Bacteroidaceae > Bacteroides. The sequence continues at coordinate 32,391 of CALUJK010000104.1, forward strand.
AGGTCGGGAGCACCTTTCAGCCCGATAGCAAAAGAGTGCAATTGAGGCCACCAAGCCTCTTTCTGCCCATCTGTCTCCACACGACGTGAAGCATACTTCTTTGCAACGGCGGAAATGATTGAACTATCCAACCCGCCGGAAAGTAACACGCCGTAAGGAACATCGCTCATCAATTGGCGGCGGACAGCATCTTCCAAAGCTGAACGAAGAATCTGCGCATCTGTTTTCTCACGACCCGCAGATATGTCCTTTTGCGCTGCTTCGTGGAACGAAAACCAGTCCCTCGTGTACCACCGTACCATCTTTCCTTCCCGACTCGAATAATAGTGTCCCGGCAAGAAAGGTTCGTAACGCTCGCAAAAACCTTCAAGTGCTTTCAACTCGCTGGCACAATACAATGTCCCGTCAGCATCATATCCTATATAGAGTGGAATTACACCTATCGGGTCGCGAGCTATCAGAAACTCATCTTTTGCTTCATCATATAAAACGAAAGCAAAAATACCGTTCAGTTCTTCTAGAAAATGAATACCCTTGTCGCGATAAAGGGCAAGAATGACCTCACAATCGCTACCTGTCTGGAAATCATACCGTCCCTGATAGCGCTCGCGAATGTCACGGTGATTATAAATCTCACCATTCACGGCAAGTATCTGCTTACCGTCCGGTGAATAAAGCGGCTGTCCGCCACTCTGAGGGTCAACAATAGAAAGACGTTCGTGCGCCAATATGGCTGATTTGCCACAATAGATACCACTCCAGTCCGGACCGCGATGGCGTATCTTCTTCGACATAGCCAACGCTTTCTCCCGAAGAGCAGGTGCCTTATCCTTGATATTGAGTATCGCTGCTATTCCACACATAAATCATTGGTATTTGAATATCTTAATTAATGTTTTGCACTGGCTCTACAATATGCGTCTATATCGTTTGCAATCTGACGCCCGGAAGCAATACACTTCACAACCAGACTGGCTCCCGTCGCCGCATCTCCGGCAACAAAGACACCTTCCGATAGTGGCGGTAATTCCGGCTTCAGAAATCCCATTGCCAATAAAACGAGGTCGGCTTTCAATACTGCTTTCTTACCGGTAGGCTTCATTATGGGACGACCGCCTTCCGGATTCGGCACCCATTCCACCTCTTCCACCTCCACGCCACAGACATGGCCGTTCTTGCCTATGAACCGATTGGAGGACAAACTCCAACGGCGTGTACATCCTTCCTCGTGGCTGCTGCTTGTCTTCAACACAAGCGGATATTGCGGCCAGGGAGTCGCCGGATTATGACCGACAGGCGGCTGAGGCATTATCTCAATCTGCGTCACACTAAGTGCTCCCTGACGGTTACTCGTGCCAATACAATCGCTGCCCGTATCACCGCCGCCAATAACCAGCACATGCTTTCCTTTTGCCGAGATGCGTTCCTCTTTCGTAAAGGTCTGACCTGCCAGTACCCGGTTCTGTTGTGCCAACATCTCCATCGCGAAATGGATGCCTTTCAACTCACGACCGGGAATAGCCAAATCACGTGCCTGTGGCGTTCCTGTACAGATGCAATACGCATTGAATCCTTCCGGCAAATTTGAGAAATCAATGTCTGCATTTACTTTGAATGTGATACCTTCTGCTTCCATCACATGAATACGGCGGTCTATAATCGGCTTGTTCAGTTTGAAGTTTGGAATACCGAAACGCAACAATCCGCCTACATACTCCAATTTCTCAAACACTGTCACGTCATAACCTTTCTTATTCAGTTGGTTGGCAGCGGCAAGTCCGCCCGGACCGGAACCAATGACAGCCACTTTCATGCCGTTACGTTTATACGCCTTAGGCTGAACATATCCTTCGCGGAACGCTGCTTCTATAATAGCTGCCTCATCTTCGCGAATAGTGACCGGCGCATCCATGCTCAGTTTCAAGACACAACTTTTCTCACACAATGCCGGGCAGATACGCCCTGTAAACTCCGGAAAATCGTTCGTCCGGGTTAATATTTCATAGGCTTCCTGCCATTTGCCTTTGCACAAAGCGTCCTGAAACTCAGGAGGACGATTACCTAGCGGACATGCCCAATGACAAAATGGCACGCCACAATCCATACAACGCGAAGCCTGTAGCTTACGCTCACCGGTATTTAGAGTCTGTTCCACTTCACTGAAGTCGGTAATACGGTCATGTATCGGGCGATAGCCGGCCTCTTGACGCGGAATAGTTAAGAATGCTTTAGGGTTTCCCATGTTAAATGAAAAATTAAGAATGAGGAATGAAGGACTAAGAACGGGGAATGAGAAACAACCATGCAACTTTGCGATTCCTCATTCTTAATTCTTCATTCTTAATTTATTTAATAGTCTCTCTGCACTTCGGCTATCTTCTCCTGCAACTTGCGCATCTGTTCTTCGGCCAGCACCTTCTTGTACTCGATAGGCGTTACCTGAATAAACTCGTCCACATAACGGGGCCAGTTATCCAGCATCGTACGAGCCAGTTCAGAACCGGTGTACAAATAGTGCTGGCGTATCAATTCGTGCAACTCCTTGCGGGCGGAAGCATCTTCCAACAACGAGAGTTCAACCATATCCATGTTGCAGAAGTAATCGAAATTACGGTTCTTGTCCCACACATAGGCCACGCCGCCACTCATACCGGCAGCGAAGTTACGTCCCGTCTCTCCCAGTACGACGACCCTTCCGCCGGTCATATACTCACAGCAATGGTCGCCGACACCTTCCACCACGGCAATGGCACCGGAGTTACGCACGGCAAAGCGTTCTCCCACCCGTCCGTTGATATAGACCTCACCGCTGGTGGCTCCATACAGTAAAGTGTTTCCGGCTATCGTATTATCTTCCGCCGCAAAACCGCTACGTACAGGCGGTTGCACAGAGATATGTCCGCCACTAAGCCCTTTGCCCAGATAGTCATTTGCTTCACCTTCCAGTTTGAAACTGATGCCATGAGCCAGAAACGCCCCGAAACTCTGTCCGGCCGAACCTTTAAACTTCACCTGGATAGTCTTGTCAGGCAGTCCGGCCTGTCCATACTTGGCAGCCACCGCACCGGACAGCATGGCTCCCACAGAACGGTCGGTATTCGCCACGGCATACTCTAAAGAGATTTCTTTCCGATTCGCCAATGCTTCACCGGCTGCGGCAAGTATCGATACGTCCATCACATGTTCGATGTCGTGATGCTGTGTACTGACATTATGCAGAGCAGCACCATTATCCACCTTATGCAACAGATGGGAAAAGTCTAATAATCCGGCCTTTGTATCAGTTTCTGACGGAATCAGTTCTATCAGGTCGGTACGCCCCACTATATCATCCAAACGGGTGAATCCCATCTCTGCCAGATATTCGCGCACCTCCTGTGCCAAAAAGCGGAAATAGTTCACAACATATTCATAATGCCCGCGGAAATGCTCCCGCAATTTCGGGTCTTGAGTGGCAACTCCTACCGGACAAGTATTGGCATGACACTTGCGCATCATGACACATCCCAACACAATCAGTGCAGTGGTACCGAAAGCAAACTCTTCGGCTCCCAGCAATGCCATGCTAATGATGTCGCGTCCCGTCTTCAATTGCCCATCCGTCTGGAGTCGTACCTGTCCGCGCAAACCGTTCAACACCAGTGTCTGTTGAGTTTCGCTCAAGCCAATCTCAGGAGAGATACCGGCATAACGCATAGACGAAGCAGGCGATGCTCCTGTACCACCTTCGGCACCCGATATGACAATCAAGTCGGCTTTCGCCTTGGCTACACCTGCTGCAATCGTTCCGACCCCGCTTTCGGCCACCAGCTTCACACTGATTTTGGCCTTGGGGTTGACATTCTTCAAGTCGAAGATAAGTTGTGCCAAATCCTCAATAGAATAGATATCATGATGAGGCGGAGGCGAAATGAGTGAAATTCCCGGAATGGAGTGACGCGTACGGGCTATCACCTCGTTCACTTTAAAGCCAGGTAATTGTCCACCCTCACCCGGCTTGGCGCCTTGGGCGACTTTTATCTGTATCTCTTCCGCATTCACCAAATACTCGGTAGTCACACCGAAACGTCCCGACGCCACCTGCTTCGTCTTACTGCACGACGAAATGCCGTCATGTGTATCGTGGAAGCGTACTGCATCCTCGCCTCCCTCACCGGTATTGCTCCGTGCTCCCAGTTTATTCATGGCAAGCGCCAACGCCTCGTGTGCCTCCTTACTGATGGCACCAAACGAAATGGCACCCGTAACGAAATGCTTCACAATCTCTTCTATCGGTTCTACCTGCTCTATGGGAATCGGATGCTTCTTGAAGCGGAAAAAGTCGCGCAAGAATATCGGATGTTCTTTTTCGTCCACCTTCTGGGTAAACTCTTTAAACTTGGCATAACTGCCCAAACGGGTAGCTAACTGAAGTGTGCTGATGGTTTCCGGATTCCACGCATGTTTCTCCCCATCCTTGCGGAAAGAGAACTGGCCGATGTTAGGCAACAGACTCTCTACCTCGTCCGGTGCAAATCCCATTTGATGGAAGGCGACGTAATCTTTGGCAATCTCTTCCAACCGGATACCGCCGATGGACGACGTAGCCGTACCGAAATAGTTCTTCAACAACTCCTCGCTGACACCAATCGCCTCAAAAATCTTCGCACCCCGATATGAGCGAATCGTGCTGATACCCATCTTGCTCATAATCTTGTAAAGCCCTTTGCATATTGCCTTGATGTAGTTCTTCTCTGCCGTTTCGTAATTCAACTGCACATCGCCATGCTTCACCAGATGGTCCAACACAGCAAAGGCCATATACGGATTGATGGCACTGGCGCCATAACCCAACAGTAGCGCAGCATGCATCACTTCGCGAATCTCACCACTCTCTACCACCAGCGCAGTCTGTACCCGTTTCTGTACACTTATCAAGTGATGATGCACGGCGCTCACTGCCAGCAGCGATGGGATGGCAGCGTGTTCGGCATCCATATCGCGGTCGGAAAGGATGATATAGTTCACACCCTCCGTCACCGACTCCTCTGCCCGACGGCACAACCCTGCCAAAGCCTCCTGTAAGCCCGCTTTACCCTCGCTCACCTTGAACAGCGTAGAAAGCTTCACGGTTTTGAAACCTTTATAGCGTATATTGCACAAAATATCCAGTTGTGTATTCGTCAAAATGGGATGAGGCAGACGTACCATCTTACAATGGCTCTCGTCCGGCAACAGGATGTTGCTTCCTACCGCCCCGATGTATTCCGTCAATGACATGACCAATTCTTCGCGAATCGGGTCGATGGGCGGATTGGTGACCTGCGCAAACTGCTGCCTGAAATAATTGAACAGCAATTGCGGCATATCTGACAACACAGCCAGCGGTGTATCATTACCCATCGAAGCCGTAGGTTCTGCCCCAGTCATACACATCGGCATCATGGTGCGTTCTATGTCCTCACGGGTATAGCCGAAAGCGCGCAAGCGCCGACTATAATCTGCTACAGTGTTCTCCACCTTACGCCCGCTTTTCAAAGTATCCAGCTCTATGCGATTAGTAGAAAGCCAGCGGCGGTAAGGTTTAGCCGCAGCAAGCTGCTCCTTCAGTTCACCATCGTAGTAAATTTTTCCCTCCTGCGTATCTATCATCAGAATCTTACCCGGTTGCAAACGCCCCTTCTCCTTGATGTTCTCTGGTTCAAAGCTAATAACACCCGCCTCACTGGCTACCACCATCATGTCGTTCTTGGGGATAAGGTAGCGGGCCGGGCGTAACCCGTTACGGTCCAACATACCACCGGCATACCGCCCGTCACTAAACAGCAATGCGGCAGGTCCGTCCCACGGTTCCATCAGTATGGAATGATATTCATAGAAGGCTTTCAGGTCTTCGCTAATGGGATTCTTGTCGTTGAACGACTCCGGCACTAACATCGCCATGGCATGTGGCAGGCTCAGACCGGACATCACGAAGAATTCCAGCACATTGTCCAACGAGGCACTGTCACTCATGCCCGGTTGCAGGATAGGACGAATGGCTTTGACGTCGCCCAGCAACGGCGTAGACAGTACACTTTCGCGTGCCTCCATCCAACCACGGTTACCGCGAATGGTGTTGATTTCACCATTGTGTGCCAAGAGACGGAAAGGTTGCGCCAGGCTCCACGTAGGGAATGTATTGGTACTGAAACGCGAATGCACAATGGCCAAGCCACTGGTAAAATAGGGTTGCGTCAAGTCACAGAAATACTCGCGTACCTGCATGGACGACAGCATACCTTTATATACAATATTCTTACTGGAGAGCGAAACAATGTAGAAATCTTTGTGAGACACACGCTTCTCTATCTTCTTACGGATGATATAAAGCGTACGTTCAAAGTTCTCTACATCGGTCACACCGGTTACAAACACCTGTTTGATGTCCGGTTCCGTCTCTGCCGCACTTTTACCCAATATGGCCGAGTTTACCGGCACAGAACGCAAGTGCATCAACGAGAGGCCTTCGCGCTCTATCTCCTCTATCATGATGCGCAAAATCTCCGCCTGTTCCTCTTTCTCTTTGGGTAAGAACACAAGTCCCGTGCCATATTTTCCTTTCTCGGGTACAGGAATACCTTGCAGCAAAATAAACTCGTGCGGAATCTGAAGCATAATACCCGCACCATCGCCCGTTTTGTTATCAGCGCCCTCTGCACCGCGATGCTTCATGTTCTCCAACACTTTCAGGGCAGCATCGACCAGTTCATGCGACTTGTTTCCATGGATATTGACAATCATGCCTACACCACAGGCATCGTGTTCGTAAGCGGGGTCATACAACCCCGCCCCGCACACTTCTCTCTCTGTCACTCCAAGTTTTCTTTCTTTGATAAAAATACTGCTATTCATCTCGATTACATTATCTAATGTCACATAATAAGCAAATATAGTTTCATTTTGATTGCAAAAATACTCGATTTGCTTTCAAAAGACAAACATATACTCGAAATATAAAACAGAAAATAAAGAGGAACGCGAAGAATCTTTCAATTTATCATTATTACAATATTTATAATTTCAAATAGAAACCAATACTAAAGATTTTACTTTCAAATATCAACTTAGTAACATTCGAAAGGATTTTAACATACATCAAGAAGGCTGTCTCAAAACAGCAGTTTCAACAATCATTCTGTCACTCTGCTATTTTAAAACAGCCTTCTTTATTAATACGAAGTATCTCAATACATGTAACTCCTGCGGGGTAGGATAAAAAATTCCATCCCTTAACAGGTACACAAGATGTATCACAATTTTACTAACACATTACTTTACGGGAAAACTCCCCTATACCGGCTCAGAAGATACTCTGGAGGGGGATTGTTCCGAAGCCCTTCGGAACACGAACGAAATTAACTTGGAACGCGTTCGCAAAGGCTTGGAAACACGAGCCGAAAGGCTTCGGAACAAAAGGCTTGCAATACGGCACGTCCTTTGTCTGAACATTTTACTTTTCGTAGTCTCTCTACTGTCACATTCCGGTCAGCGGGAAATATCTTCCGTAAGTCAGCATCCGCCAAAGCCATTCCAGCGGGCCAAACCGGAAGACAAAAAGCCATACACGGCTGAAGCCCATTTGGCAAAGATAGACTATCAGCACGATGCCTTCTGTCTGTGTCAGTCCGATGCTTGCGCCCCATCCCAGTCCGATGCCATAGAACAGGAGCATACCGATGACCGACTGACCGATATAATTAGTCAAAGCCATTCTGCCGGGAGCAGCCAAACATGTAAAAATGCGTCCCTTTGGCCAACGTAAATAAAGCAAACACATCCCCGCCACATACGCAAAACCAAGCGGAAAGACACTGACAAGATAAAGAAGAGAATGCACTGCCAATCCCCACGGATGATGATGTACGCCACTCCACGCATAGAACAGAGAAAGAGGCAGACCTACCAATACCCCATAGCGAAATATACAACGCAACAACGGCCGGTTGTCTTCTAAACGGGCATACAGTTTTTTCCGGCCGATATAGAACCCGATGAGGAACAAGCCCAACACTTTGAAGTAACGGTTACCGTCGATAAACTCCTGCACCCGTACCAGTGCACCCTGAATAAGGAATTGGAATACACCCTCATAGCTGTCAGCATCACGCAGCCAGTATGCAAAATTCTCATCCGTAATGCCATACGCTGCACACCAATATTGCTGCCAGCGGACAACAGTAGCCGAAAGAGAGAAGTGCGCCGCCTCTTGTACAAAATCTATCAACACAGGCAGAACAAGCAAAACAGCCGCCCACGTCAGCAGTCCCTTATCTGACATACGGCGAAACAACGGCAATAACAATCCCAATAAAGCATAAAGCATCAGGATGTCACCGCTCCAAATGAACATCAGATGCAGAAAGCCGATAACAGTCAATATGCCCATTCGGCGGTAGAAGATACGGAAACCATCTGCCCCTTTCTTCTCAGCATTCGACAAGATAATGGAAAAACCAATGCCAAACAACAATGAAAAAATAGTATAGAACTTCCCATCCACAAAAAGATATTGCAGGAAACGAACTATACTATCTATCTCGTAAGCAGGCAGGCTCTCTGTAGCCTCAGCACTTAAAAATGTATATAATGAGAACTCCGGGAAGTTAGCCAAAGCGATACCCAGCAGTGCGAATCCTCGCAAAGCATCCAATATAATGTATCGCTCTGACGAACGTACCGGAGCTGCATTGTCAAGAGTATGTTCCATTGATTACAAGTCGCCCCTCGTAAGTATTTCGCAATTTGCCGGAGCTTTGATGTTGTCATCTATGGTGACAGAACCGATAGCATCCGCTACAATGCGGCCGGACATCGGGTTCTTGATGTTCGTAATGCTTCCCTTGATATCAGCCTGTAGAGTACTATACTCAAAAGCACGGTCGCAGGCGGCATCAAATGTGCAGTTCTCCAATATCAGGTCGTGTGCATAGCACAGAGGTTGCTCGCCCGAGATGTGACAATTCACCAACCGCAGGTTCTTCGAGTGCCACCCCAGATATTCACCGTTTAACTCCGAATCGTAGATGGTGACGTTCTCCACTTCCCAAAAGGCATCCTTGGTGGTAATCTTGGCGTGATGTATCTCTACGTTCTTAACGTATTGGAAGACGTATTTGCTGTCACTCTCCAATCCGTCCACATAGATATCATTACTGAACATGAAAGGATAAGTACCGTCATGCAGTTTCAGATTCTTCACACGGATGCGGTTACAGCGCCAGAACACTTCATCGGCATCATTCATCTCTACATTCTCGATGTTGATGTCATTCATTTCGCGGAACATCTTCGGCGCATCAATTACCGTGTCCTTCATGGTCAGATGGTCTGAATACCACAAGGCAGAACGGCCGCCTACGGCAAAGTAACAATTCTGAATGGTGAATCCATGTACATGCCAGAAAGGATAATTTCCCTCGAAACGGCAGTTGGTCGCTACAATATTACTGCACTCTTTGATAGCCGACTCACCGGCACGGATGGTCACATTATCCAAATGAAGGTCGTGCGAAGCAAACAGCGGGCGTTCGCCACCAAATTCTTTGTTGCTAATTCTTTCCATACTATTTTATCATTTGTTTGTTTCAATCTATACTCATCTTTACGCGATGCAAAGATAACAGTTGCAACACATCCGACAGGTAATAAAATTACAGATGTTTGTATCTGAATTACGGATGAACGTTTTTCCCCTTCTCCAAACGCAGTACTTCCCCGATAGCAGGCATGGTCACATGCAGCGAATCTTCATCTTGCAACATCCTTACGTTCTGCAAAGGAGCGTCCCAACGATGTTTCGACAAGGCATATTTGGAATGATGAACGGTCACTACGTTATCGGCATCCAAATCTTCCACTTCCTGCTTCAGCTGATGGGGCATCGTGTGGATGTATTTCCAATCTTCATTATATTGTCCGTTCTCCAGAATGGCCCAATCTATGTCGGGATGCAAACGAGCGATTTCCTTGAAGTGGGTATCATAACCGCCATCGCCCCCGATAAAGACCTTCAGTGACGGTGTATCAAACAGGAAAGAAGCCCACAGACTTTGGTTCGACTTCAACCCGCGTCCGGAGAAATGGCGGGCGGGCAGACAATACACCGTAAAGCCCTCGCCAAGCGGCGCATTCTCCATCCAGTCCAGTTCCACCAAAGAAGCCGATGCATAGCCCCAACGCTCGAAGTGGGCACCAACCCCCAATGGGCAAACGACCTTCCCCACTCTCGGCCTCAGCGCCTTGACCGTCCGATAGTCCAGATGGTCCCAATGGTCGTGAGAAATAACAAGGTAGTCAATATCCGGCATATCTTCCGGTTCATAGATGTCCGTTCCCTTGAAAGGCCGGTTAATAAACGTCACGGGAGAAGCCGCACAGAATACAGGATCCACCAATATGCGCTTCCCGTTTATTTGGAGCAAATAGGATGAATGCCCGAACCATATCATCAGATTCTCATCTGCCGGCAGATGTTTCAAGTCTGTCTTCACGACGGGGATCGGGCGGTCGGGATAGAGACTGTCGCGGCTGCCAAAAGCAAAATTCCACAATGCTTTCCAACGGTTTACATGTCCGGTCATCAACGGTGTCAGATGCTGATTGCGGAATGCACCGTCCCGATAATTGGGCGAACGCTCTATACGGGCCAACCGTTCTCCGGTGGGCAATGCACCGAAAGAGGGCTGACGAAGAAAACTCCATACGCCAATGGCACAGACTGCCAAGACTCCAATAATGACAGGAAGTATCATACACTTTGTTCTTTTCTTATTCATTCTATCGTTAATTACAGATATGCTTTCATAAAAAAGGCACAGGAGTTGATGCAACAAACTCCCATGCCTCTTCGTTACAACATCTATTTACTAAAAAGCATCATTTGCCCAGTTTGTCATACTCTGCGTCTGTCACCGGTTCCAACCATTCGTTGGAAGCATTCTCGCCGGGTATTTCGAAAGCAAGGTGTGCAAACCAACTGTCGGCAGCTGCTCCGTGCCAGTGTTTCACATTGGCAGGAATGTGAATAACATCGCCCGGCAACATCTGTACGGCGGGTTTACCCTCTTCCTGATACCAGCCCTTGCCGGCTACGCATACCAACATCTGCCCACCACCTTTTGTAGCATGGTGAATGTGCCAGTTGTTGCGGCAACGGGGTTCGAAGGTAACGTTAGAGAAAGGAATCTGTTCCTTGGAAACCGATGCCAGATAGCTGTTACCGATGAAATATTTGGCATAAGCCGTATTCGGTTCGCCGATGGGGAAAATCATCTCGCGCTGAAAAGCAGCCTTGGCGTCAGCGCCCTGCGCATCATCCGCCCATACTTCTTTGGCCAGACGGAAAGCGCCCCATGCGTTAGGCCATCCGGCATAGAAAGCGATGTGGGTCAGCATTTCAGATATTTCCGTACGGGTAATGCCGTTCTGCTTGGCAAATTGCAGGTGATGGGTCAGCGACGAATCGATGATGCCCTTACCTATCAGTGTAGAGACCGTAATCATACTGCGGTCGCGAGGACTCAGCCCCGGACGGTTCCACACTTCTCCGAAGAGAACATCGTCATTCAGTTCGGCAAACTTCGGAGCAAATTCTCCCAACTGCACGTGTCCGGCAGTCTGTGTAATCTTTTCTTGTGCCATCGTATTTCCTAAATTTAATGTTGATACAAATAATGCTAACAATAATACTTTCTTTTTCATACGCTTCGATATATTTAGAGGTGATTATTTGGCAGATAGCGTTACCGCCACATCGCCCCGTCCCAACACGGAGAGCAATTCTTTGCCCGTCACGCCCTCAATCTTTCCCAGTCGAGTGAAGTTCCATGAATTGGTATCATAGTAAATGACGAAATATTTGCCCTGATACAGAATCAAGTCGCCGGCGGAAGTGGTTCTCTGTCTGTCATTACGAGGCAGGTTGGTACCGATGGGACCTACTTTCTCCATATTGGCATAGTCCTCCATCTCGATGGTGACATCGCCCTTGGCAAGTAAATCTTTCAATGCCTGGGTAGATGAGTTATCCACCAGTGTGGCGGTAAACGTCTTATCGCCAACGGTCAATTTAATAGTATTCGTTTCCATATGATTATGAGGTTGATTCGTTTGTGCAGCCATCGGAAATACGGACAGCAGCAGCAACGGAATTAAAAAGAGTGTTTTCATCATTGTTCTTTATTTGATATTGCAAAGATACGGCATCGTTCCTTACGGGGTAATAACCGAATTACTGATATTTGTACCTAATTTACGGATATGACTACCTTAACTCCTAAATCTCTCACCTGCTCTAATTTTGTATAGATACATTACTTTATAAGAAATTACCCTGATACCGCCCCAGAAGGCATTCTGACGGGGCTTTGCTCCGAAGCCTTTCGGAGCACGGACGAAGTTAATTTGGAGCACGCTCCCAAAGGCTTGGAAGCACGGACGAAATATACTCGGAGCAAACGGCTTGTAAAGCAGGTTCTTTTTGTATATATCTTTTATTATTTATAGCACAAAACAGCTAGATATAACCAAAGAGGTACCACCCGTTTTCCGGACAGTACCTCTTCTTCGTCAATTAAAATGTACGTGCTTATTTATAAGACTGACGATATACCTCTACAATATCCTCGTCCGACATCTGTACGCGGTCGCTGGTAAACATGACACCCATTACCTCGCGGGTATTACGCATCAGCGTTTCAAACTCATCGGGAGTAATGCCGTAATCGGACATCTTCAGGTCGGCCACACCGCAAGCCTCTTGCAGACGGGTCAATGCGGTGAGGAAATCTTCGGGCTTCGTAGCTTCGGGCATACCCATTGCCTGTGCCATGCGGACAAAGCGGTCGTCACAAGCATGATGTTCGATGAAGTATTTGTAATAAGCGCGGCTCACCATAATCAATCCTGCACCGTGGGGCAGATTGGGATGATAAGCTGAAAGGGCATGTTCCAAGGCGTGTTCGCTGGTGATAAGCGTCAGACACATCACACCGCCGGACAGCGTATTACCAAAAGCCACACGGGTACGGGCTTCGAGGTCGTTTCCGTCTTTAATGGCACGGGGCAGGTATTCGGCAATGTTACGGATGGCTTCAAGCGCATACATATCGCTCATCAGATTGGCACCTTTGGCAATGTAACCTTCGGTGCTGTGGAACAGGGCATCAAAACCTTGATAGGCAGTAAACGTAGCCGGTACACTCTTCATCAGCTCAGCATCGACAATAGAAAGGACGGGGAACAGGGAGGCATCACCCACAAACGCTTTCTCGAATGTATCTTCTTTTGTAATGACACCGGAATTGTCTGTCTCCGAACCTGTGCCAGCCGTAGTGGTAATGGCCACAATGGGCAACGGTTTTACGGCAATTGGCTGTCCTTTTCCGGAACCGATGGGCACATAGTCCCACAACTCACCTTCGTTGGTTGCCATTACGGCAATGGCTTTGGCGCAGTCCATTACGCTGCCGCCACCAAGAGCAACGAGGAAATCGCAGCCGTTGTCGCGTGCAGCTTTGGCACCGGCATTCACATTGGCCACAGTTGGGTTAGGCGCCACTCCGTCGAAGATGCAGGTTGTCACACCGGCCTTATGCAGTTGTTCTTCCGTACGGGCAAGGTAACCGTTGGCACGGGTGGATTTACCGTTGGAAATGATGATAAGGGCTTTCTTGCCGGGCATCGGTTGTTCACTCAGTTTGTTCAACATCCCTGCTCCGAACATAACGCGTGTAGGGATATACATGTCATAAATGTTGTTTGTTTCCATACTGATTATTGTTTAAAATACCATTGCGTTAGACAAATCTTTCTTGGAATTATCTCCCATGTAGAAATTACAATGCAAAGGTAGGACATCAACCGACGCCGGGAGATACCGATATTACGGAGGATTGTAACGTTTTTACGGAAAACGTCGTTTCTATCCCCTTATCACTTTTGTCAACATCGGAATCCGTCTGACAATATGCCCACCAAAAAGAAGGATGGATAGTAACCCGATGCGATAATGCCACAGCCCGATTCCGGAATTACCACCACTTACCCCCAAGAGGATATAACCGGTTAACGCAACAATCACGAACAGAACGGACACCATAACAGTGACACGGCTTTTCCTGCCCGCCCGTTTCGAATCAGACTTTTATACCAGCCCCAATGAGTTTTGATATGTCCGACAACTACGACCGTAAACAACAGACTAAACAAAATGTGCGCTACAGCCCAGTTATGCCACACTTCGTGACTGCTCCCATGCCCTGCGATGTGTAATCCAATACCGGTGAACGCCGAAAGAATAAAAGTTGGTATCAATACCCAGTCGATGACGAAAATTGCTTTCATGTTTTTCTTTTTATAGTACGGCGCAAAGTTCGTTCATTGACAGCGTATATGACGATAACATTTGTAAAGTAATAAAACACTATCGCCGATTTCGGATGCGGGACAATGACACTGACGTAATGCCTAAATAAGAAGCGATATAATGTTGCGGTACACGCTGGATAATTTGCGGATAGGTTTTCAACAGTTCCTCATAACGCTGTTGTGGTGTGTACTTAATATGCGACAAAAACAATTGCTGATAAACCCGAAAACGGTCTATAAACTTTTCTTCATACCATTTTCTTAAATCCCCGTTCTGCTCTATCACCCGAAAGAAATCTTCCCGCTTGATAGCCAACAATTCCGCTGGTTCAATGCTTTCCAGTGAGAAAAGGCTGGGCTGACGTTTATATAAGCTATCAAACGATGAAACGAAGTCACCTTCAAAGAAAAACTGAAAGGTTACATCCTTTCCCTCATGACAAAAGAAAAGGCGCATACAACCTTTCTGTATATAGAATAAGGTATTGGCTATCTGTCCTTCGCTCAATAGTAAAGTCTTGGCAGGGATTATACAAGGTGTCGCAATTTCTTTGAAGTGCATGATTTACTCTTATAAACGATTGAAGAAATAAAGGTAGAGAAAAGCAAATAGAAAACCATTCGCAATAAAAATAAAGTCACCATATGGTTCATCTTTAACGGAATTAGTATCTTTGTAACAATGAATATCAACTACTTCGTATGAATATCGAAAACATACACATTCAGCATTATCAATCCCCGTGCGGTGACCTGATACTTGGCTCGCTGGGAAACAAACTGTGCCTTTGCGATTGGGCTACGGAGAAACATCATACATTGGTAGATAATCGGTTACGCAGACTACTACGTCTTGACTATGAGGAAAGCACTTCTGAAGTGATTATGGAAGCAAGCCGGCAACTGGACGAATATTTCCGGCGAGAACGTACTACGTTCGAGGTTCCCCTGCTCCTCGTCGGTACAGAGTTTCAGAAGCAGGTATGGCAACGGCTCAGAGAGATACCTTACGGAACAACATTGTCATACGCCGACCTTGCCCGGCAATTAGGCATCCCCAGCGCGATACGTGCCGTAGCCAATGCCAATGGGGCAAATGCGCTGAGTATTCTCGTTCCGTGTCACCGCGTTATTGGTAGCAACCATTCCCTTACCGGATATGCCGGAGGATTGGCAGCAAAGAAATTCTTACTTGCTTTAGAATCTGCCGATTTATTCCGATAAAGCGATGACTATTGATATCGAAGTTTTCCGAAAAGACGTCTATGAAGTAGTCGCTTCTATACCTTGTGGCAAAGTAACCACCTATGGGCAAATTGCATGGCTCGTAGGCAGACCGCAACACGCACGACTGGTAGGTCGGGTACTCCATGACGCTCCCGACGCCCTTCACCTTCCCTGCCATCGCGTAGTCAACAATCAAGGGCGGACAGCACCCCACTGGGCATCACAGCGGGCATTGCTCGAAGCAGAAGGTATCACATTCAAGCGCAACGGGTGCGTAGATATGAAGCAACACCTCTACTGAGATTCCATCTTCCGGTACTTGGAAGGAGACACTCCCATAGCTTGCGTAAACACCCGCACGAAGTGGGGAAAATCATTAAACCCCACTTCGTAGCATATCTCCGACACCTGTTTCCGCGAACGGCGCAGCAGTTCACAAGCTGTATTTAAGCGATATTGAGTAACGAACTGCGAAAAGGTCATACCCTTGCACCGCTTGAAATAGGAGCAGAATGCACTGCGATTCATCCCCACCTCCGCGGCAATATCATCCAATGCTATGGGGTGGACGTAATGACGCATCACGTATGTACATATCTGTTGCATCCGGCGCACGTCACGGTCAATGCGCATCGGACGGCCTGCCAACGTATAGTCTGTCGAAGTGAAAAGGACAGGCAACAGACGAATCATTTCGCAAAGACGTCCCAGTTCATCCGCATCGTTTGCCCGCACAAGGGTCTGGCGGATAAGCAAGGACGCATGTGTTCCAAACTTCCAAGCGTTTTCGGGGAAAACAACATCTTTCAGACGATTGCGCACTTCGGGAAACAATCCGATGCACCGCAACACGAACTCATGACTAAACGCCACCATCAGATAACAGACATTCCCCGCAGCATCTACAGAATCTGCATCAAACTCCCAGCGGTGAAGTATCGACGGTGGCAGCAGCACCACATCTCCCGGCACAAAAGGCAGTAACGTATCTCCTGCCATGCGGTTACCCCGTCCGTGTGTAATGTACATCAATTCCCACGCATCATGCCGGTGCAACTTTGCTTCTATCGCAGGCGGCAAGGCTGCATCCACAAAAAAGAACCATCCGCGACTTCTCCACCCGCGAAGTCAGCGATGAAGTGTTGAACCGTGTATTGGCTGCCGCATTCAAAGCACCGACCAACGACCACCTACACCAGTTGGAATTTGTGGTAGTGCGCGGACATGACAACATTGCCCACCTCATCTCACCCGTGGCTCAAAACACACAGGAGATACAACAGACAATGATTAAAGCCTCCGCCGGAGAGATGGATACTGACGAACACGCCATGTTCATCGACGCCCTGCCCAAACAGCAACGGATGCTCATGCAAAGCAACTGCCTTGTCCTGCCTTTCTTCCGGCAAAAAGACTGCCCGCTGTGTCACCCCGTCGAACAAAGTTCACTGAACTATTTTGCTTCCGCATGGGCGGCAATGGAAAACATCTTACTCGCCGCTACGGCAGAAGGATTGGCCTGTGCTTTCCGCATTCCCATTGCAAACGAAGCCGAGCATGTAAAACAAATCGTCAAGGCTCCTGCCGACTACGAATTTACCTGCTTTCTTGCCATCGGTTACGCTGCTCCTGATGCACATTTGTGCAAACAAAAAGAAATCTGCATTGAAGAGAGAATTCACCCAAACAGATGGTAGCAGCTATGAGGAGGGTTTTATTCCCCCTCCTCATCCACACGCTCCAATTTAAATATTACCGGACGTGTACCGTCATTACAACAAGTAATCATCACTTTTTCATCGTTTGTCCAACCGCGCATAATAGAACCACCCTGCAAAGCTGCATATACATAGCGGCTAATGCAATCCCACGCTTCAGCACAGAACGTTCCATTCAGCATACGAAAAAAGTTATCACTATCTACCATGATAACTTGTCCTTCCCTAAAATAAGGACATGGACCCGAATGTGGGTCTGCCAAATAGTCTTTTTGCAAATCTTTATAACACTCGCGTTTCAATACTGTAATCCTACATTTGTGTTTCATAACCTTATTAATATTTATAATTCCAACTTCCGAACAAGCTTCAGGAAACTCTTTACCATAAGCGGTACGAACATTATTCCCCGCCGTCATAGCCAAAGCAGAGATACCTGCTATTTAAAAAAAACGCCTTCTATCCATCGTCCTTTTTGCAGACAAAATTAAAGTTCTGTTTATAAGAAAACAAGTAGGGAAAAATTTTTCCCATATAGAAAAAATTCTCCTATCCCCTCACTGTAAGGAAGGAAACGGTATCTTTGCCTGAAATCATAAACAGATCTCCGCATGTATCAAAAGAAAATACCACTCGACCTCAATTGTGGTGTAAAAATCACAATGGAAATTATTGGCGGTAAATGGAATACCTATATTCTTTATGAACTGAATAAAGGCACAAGACGTCCAAGTGAATTACATCGTCTTTTTCCTAACGCCAGTCCACGTGCCATTAACCATCAACTGCGCGAACTGGAAAAATATGGAATGATTCAAAAAATCGTCTTTGCCGAATTACCTCCACACGTGGAATATTCTATCACAGATGACGGTCGAAGCCTGATGCCTATTATACGCCTAATGGAACAATGGGGCAACGACTTCCGTCCCAAGATGATTCGTATCTTAACGTAAATTCTCATAAGCCTGATATAAAATAAGCCCATTTGTACAGATACATTACTTTAGGGAGAAACGCCCTCATACCCGCTCAGAAGGTACTGTGACGGGGGGTGTTCCGAAGCCCTTCGGAATACGAACGAGACAGCTTCGGAACGTGCTCGAAAGGGCTTCGAAGCACGGACCAAAGGGCTTCGGGACAAACTGCCAAAGACACGGTCTGTTTCTGTACACATATTTTATTATCCTTGAGACGAAAGTAAGCATAAGAAAGAAAAGACAACTATATCCCCACTTTTTAACCGGAAATTCGTAGCTTTGTCCCACTCTTTTGAATAAGGCCAGATGAGAAAAGTCATATATACTTTATTAATAGCGGTGACATGCTTACTGACAAGTACCTTGCAGGTCAACGCACAGCAAACATGGGCCATCGTCCGGCTTTCCGTGTGCAATCTGCATGCAAAAGCGGATTTTGCTTCACCGCTGGAGACACAGGCACTACTGGGCACACCCGTGCGGGTATTGAAATTCGACCGATGGTATCAGATACAACTGCCGGACGAATACGTCGCATGGGTACACCGTGATGCCATTCGGTGCGTCACTCCGCATGAACTGGAAGCGTGGAATCAGGCAGAGAAGATCGTAGTAACGGCACACTACGGGTTTGTCTATTCGCAGCCGGACGAAGAGTCACTGCCTATATCGGACATCGTATCGGGCAACCGGCTCAAACTTATCGGGCGCAAAGGAAAGTTCTACCGCGTGGAATATCCCGACGGACGCCAAGGATATTTACTCCGCCGACTGGCTTGCCCCGAAACGAAATGGCGGAAACAACTGCAATGCAATGCCGAAAGCATTCTCCACACGGCAAGCACATTAACGGGTGTTCCCTACCTGTGGGCAGGCACTTCGGCCAAAGGGGTAGATTGCAGCGGACTGGTACAAACGGTGTTCCGCCTGCATGACGTCATTGTGCCCCGCAATGCCTCGCAACAGGCCAAGGTGGGACAACGTATCAATATCTCACCGGATAACAGTAATCTGCAAACGGGCGACCTGTTGTTTTTCGGCAAACCGGCTACGGACACGGAGAAAGAACAAATAGTACATGTCGGAATTTACATGGGAGAAGGGTTGTTCATACACTCGCAGGGCGATGTACATGTCAGCAGTCTGAATCCCCAAGATGAACGGTATGACGCTTTCAACCACGGACGGTTGCTTTACGCCACCCGCATCTTACCCTATATAAATAAGGTGAAAGAAGTGCGTACGCTTCCCAACCACCCTTACTTCCAAGAAAAATAGCAATAACAGAATGATAGACCAACTTACCATAGACCGCATCATGGACGCCGCGCAGATATATGACGTCGTGTCCGACTTCGTGACATTGCGCAAACGGGGCGTGAACTACGTAGGTCTGTGTCCGTTCCACGACGACAAAACGCCGTCGTTCTACGTGTCGCCGGCCAAAGGGCTTTGCAAATGTTTTGCCTGTGGTAAGGGAGGCAATGCCGTGCACTTCATTATGGAGCATGAGCAGATGACTTACCCCGAGGCATTGCGCTATCTGGCAAAAAAGTATGGCATCGAGATAAAGGAACGGGAACTGAGCAACGAAGAAAAAGCCGCGCAAAGCGAACGGGAAAGCCTTTTCATCATGAATCAGTTTGCCAACGACTACTTCCGCCACACCCTGCGCGAGACGGAAGAGGGGCGCAGCGTGGGAATGGCTTACTTCCGTAACCGTGGTTTTCGGGACGACATCATCGAAAAATTCCAATTGGGCTACTGCACGGAGAGTAACGACGCTTTTGCCAAGAAAGCCCTTGAGAAAGGATATAAGCCGGAATATCTCATTAAAACCGGCCTCTGCTACGAAACGGATGACCACCGGTTGAGAGACCGTTTCTGGGGACGTGTCATTTTCCCCGTACATACCCTGAGCGGTAAGGTCGTCGCTTTTGGAGGGCGTGTGCTGGCCAGTGCCACAAAAGGCGTGAAGGTGAAATACGTCAACTCTCCCGAATCGGAAATCTATCATAAGAGCAACGAGCTATACGGCATCTTCTTTGCCAAACAGGCCATTGTGAAGCAAGACCGGTGCTACTTGGTGGAAGGCTATACGGATGTCATCTCCATGCACCAGAGTGGAGTGGAGAATGTAGTGGCCTCATCAGGAACGGCGCTTACGACACAACAAATCAAGCTGATACACCGCTTCACCAACAATCTGACCGTATTATACGACGGTGATGAAGCCGGAATTAAGGCTTCGCTGCGCGGTATCGACATGCTGCTGGAAGAGGGCATGAATATTAAAGTCTGCCTGTTGCCCGACGGTGACGACCCCGACTCGTTTGCCCGCAAGCATACTTCCACCGAGTTTCAGGCATTCATTGCCGAACACGAGACTGACTTTATCCGCTTCAAGACCAACTTGTTGCTGAAGGATGCCGGACGAGACCCCATCAAGCGGGCTGAACTTATCGGGAACATCGTACAGAGCATATCGGTCATTCCGGAAGCCATTGTGCGCGACGTCTATATCAAGGAGTGTGCCCAGTTACTGCATGTAGAAGACCGTCTGCTGGTATCGGAAGTGGCCAAACGACGCGAAAAGGAAAATGAACGCCGTACTGAGCAACGGGAGCGGGAACGACGCCTACAGAACCGGCAACAACAGGAAAAAAACGACACACATTCCACGGACATTCCTGCCGATACATCGACTGCCGGACAAATTTCCTCCACCACTGATAAGGAGCCGTCTTATCCGGAAGAAAATGCGGTAACGGCCGAATATACATCCTTTATTCCTCAGGAAGGAAAGGAAGGACAGGAGTTCTACAAGTATGAACAACTCATCCTGCAAATGGTGGTACGCTATGGAGAATACATCATGTGCAATGTCTCCGACGAGGAGGAGAACGAACATCCTATTACGGTGACCGAATATGTAGTGGATGATTTAAAAGAAGACGATTTGGCTTTCCACAATCCGCTACACCGCCGCATCTTGGCCGAAGCGGCCGAGCATGTCCATGACACCGGTTTCAAAGCCGAACATTATTTTGTGAATCATGTTGACCCGACCATCAGCAAGCTATGCGTAGAGCTTATCAGCAACCGCTATCAACTCAGTAAATACCACTCGAAGAACCAAAAAATCGTAACCGACGAAGAACGGCTTTACGAACTGATTCCCCGGCTGATGATAAATTTCAAATATGCCATTGTCAGCGAGGAGCTCAAGCACATGCTGCAAGCCTTGCAACAGCCCGAAGTGGCCAGTGACGAGCAACAATGTAATGCCCTGATGCAGCGGTACAGTGAGTTGCGCGAAGTTCAAAGCCTCATGGCAAAAAGACTGGGCGACCGGGTGGTGCTAAGCCTGTAAGGGTTTCTAATCCCTGTGTTTCATGCTCCACAGCGCTGTCTTTGCACATTTGTATAACTTGTTTTGCACAAAAATAGACATCGGCGAGCAGGAGTGAAACATTAATAGACAAATCAGACATACGATTATAGGTTGATTTTCTATTTTTGTCAGCATCACTAACACAACAGAACCATGAAAAATTTTCTACACACGCTCTGCCTGCCGGCACTGCTTGCGGGAAGCATTTCCGTACAGGCACAAGCATTCTATAATTTTGAAAACAGTCAAGAACTGCAAGGATGGAACATCAATGACGGTTCTTTATCCATATCTGCCGACAAACAGAAGTTAGGCAAACATGCCTTGCACATCAAAGGTGCGCCGGGTAGTATCATCACCATAGAGAATGCACGCGGATTGCAACAGGCTTCACGCAGCAGGAAAGGAGGCATTACGGCATGGATTTACAACGACAAGCCCGTGGATGCGTCACTGGTTTTCCGTTTTACAGATGGTAACGGGAAAGAGGTCTGCCGGCAAGGATTCCGTTTGGCGTTTAAAGGCTGGCGATGTCTGTGGGCCGGCTTCAACGAGGATATGGGGAAAGCAGACAATACCGTCATCGAACAGGTGTGCATCGAACTGCCGGCACATACAGCCGTCGGCAATCTCTACATCGATTATCTGGAATTTACGCCAAAAGTGTCTTGGCAAAAGATGTCCGATGCCCAATACCATGTCAACCGGACGGACTTCAGCCTGATATCAGACTTCATGGGGTATCGCAATACCGCGCCTTACGTGCCCGAAGTGGTAACGGCCGAGGAGAAAGATATTACTGCCATAAAGCAACGATTGACGGACTGGTACTTAGGAGACTCTTCCGTTTCTCATTCATGGATAGAACTGCGGAAACAAGGAGAACAGGCGTACATCCGCAACGGTCTGAAAGCCGGAGAAAAGATTCATCCTGCTTATGACTCACAGCACACGGCTATCGGGCAGCCTCTTTTCCCGATGGCAGCACCTGCCCGCATCGGACAAGAAGAACTGACCAAGTTCAGAACCATCAACGAAAAGATTCTGCTTCCTCTGGCACTTGACTACCGGAAGAACCACAATCCTGAAAGTTTAAAGAAGGCCATTTACATGTATGACTATTTCCACGACCAAGGCTGGGCAGACGGTAGCGGAATGGGAACTCTTTGCTTTGAAAAGCTAAGAAGTTCCGGTTATTTTCATTCTTTCTTCTTATTAAAGGATGAACTGACACCGGAACAATTGGAAAGAGAACTGAATACACTAAACTGGTTTACGCTGTTCGGCATCTGCTACCAAGAACCGACCTATGCAGGAGAAGTTGCCGACAATCTTCGCGCGTTGGCATTGCCGAAACTGATTTATGCGCTTTCACTAACGGATAAGAAGGAACAACAAATCGCATTAACCGCTTTCCGTAACTACATGGATAATGCCTTGGCCACAGCTCCCGGCTTCTTTGGAACAATTAAAGCAGACTTCTCCGGCTATCATCACCGCGGGCCTTATACCAGTGCCTACTATCCACATGCCTTATATGCCGGTGCATTGGTTGCTTACCTGTTGCACGGAACACCTTACGCCCTTTCCGACACAACGCTCCATAATCTGAAACAGTCGCTGTTGGCTTTCCGCTTCTTTTGTGCCAATCTAGATTCACCGGTAGGAACAGCAGGCCGTTTCCCCACCGGACAGCAGATATTGGAGACACTTTTGCCGGCTTACGCATACGTCGCTTTCTCCTATCCGACACCGGACAAGGAACTGACCGCCGCTTATAAAAGAATTGCTGAAAATCCCGCCAACCAAAATGCCATAGAGAAGTATATGGCCAACGTGAACTCCAACCTCACCTATACAAGCAGTGTAGGAGAAGCCGAACTCATGGCACGGCTTTCTGCTACTGACATCAAGGCAGAAGAAGCACCTGTTGGATCACGCTTCATGCCCTACTCCGGCCTGATGGTCATCAAAAACAAAGATTTCCATTTCAACATCAAAGGTTTCAGCCGATACATTTGGGATTTTGAATCGTCTGACACCGAGAATCTGAAAGGACGCTACCTCTCTTACGGTCAAGTGGAATATTTCGACTTGAAGAACGGACGTAAATCATTCAACCCACAAGAAAAAGGTTTTGACTGGAACTATTTATCCGGTGCCACGACAAAGGTACTGCCTGATTCGCTGCTAATGGATAAAGGAGGAGCGAGCAGCGGGCATCGTAACTTTTCCGACGAAACGTTCCTTGCGGGTGTATCCGGAAAGGGGAATTGCGCCTTATTCTCTTTCCGCATGCACGACATAACTTATGATACTTCCCTGCGTGCCAATAAATCGGTATTTGCTTTTGATGACATTTTACTATGTATGGGGTCTGATATTACCTGCCAAGACACATGCCATCCGGTAGTGACGACATTATTCCAGTCTATCCTGCCCGAAAAGCAGAAGAGCCTTAAAAAGAAGCATCTGCTGAACGACGGAGCATTGTTGTATGCCGTCCGTCAAGGAGAGATACAAACCATGCGCAACGGAGCATTTACGACTGCATATATGAACCACACGGCGACCGGAAATGATAAATACCAATATTACATCCTTCCCGGTAAGGCTGTGAAACAGGCAGAGACATTATTATCGCCTCAAAGTCCTGTCCGCATCATCGAACAAGACAACGCTGCACATATCGTGGAGCATACGGAAAAAGGAATTATTTATGCTGCATTGTTCGATGCAAACAGGCATTATGAAAACCTGCCCGTCAAACGGATAAACATACCGCTGGCATACATATATGAGAAAGAGAGCGATAAATGTACTACTTTATCAATCTGTGAGCCGGACATGCGACGGACATCTCATGCCCACATGGGGTTATTAACCGAAAGTGACGTCATCGAACAAGAGAAGTCTTTCAACACTTCACTCACCTTAGACGGCATTTATACGGCAACATGCGCACAGCAATCCATCATCGTGCAACCTGACACGCTCAATAACGAGACAACAATTATCCTCCGCACCATCCGGGGAGAGAATTACCAAATACTGCTACAAAAACAATAATCTGCCATGAAACAACTTAGATTTTATCTGTCATTCTGCCTGTTGGCAATCGTACAAACCATCACTGCACAACCTGATGCACTGACCCTCTGGTATGATACTCCTGCCGAGAAGTGGGAAGAGGCGTTGCCCGTCGGTAACGGGAATATGGGTGCCATGATATTTGGAGGCATCACACAAGAACGCATACAATTCAATGAAAACACGCTGTATAGCGGAGAACCGGATAACAGTATTGCTGGGCAGATTCCCATTTATAAAGACCTAAAGAAAGTACAGCAATGGATGCGCGAAGGCAAGAATGATGTGGCAGACCGTTACATAAAGCAGCACTGGGCAGGGAGACTGGACGAAGTCTATCAACCGTTCGGTAATCTGTATCTGGACTTCGACATGCCGGGAGAGGTGACCGACTATACCCGCTCACTGGACTTATCCAAAGCTATCAGCTTGACGCAATACCGTATTAATGGTATACAAGTGAAACGGGAAGTTTTTGCGTCTCATCCGGCACGTGCCATTTTCATCCGGCTGACGGCTGAAAAGCCTATTCTGGACTTTAGCATCAAGCTATCGTCTCCTCACCCGCACTCCACACTGTGCAAGGCAGAAAATCACGCTTTGCTGATACGCGGACAAGCTCCTGCACATGTACAAAGACGTACCCTCGACAAAATACGGGAATTTGGTACCGAGAAACTGCATCCCGAATATTTTGACCAGGCAGGAAACGTATTACACACCTCACAAGTGCTTTATGCCGATTCTCTGGACGGAAAAGGTATGCCATTCGAGGCACAACTGACTCCCATCTCTTGCAACGGGAACATGGATATGACAGGCAACCAATTAAAGGTAAGCGAATGCAGCGAAATCGTATTTACACTACATGCCGCCACAGCTTACAACGGATGGAATGTCAGCCCGACACGCCACGGAAAGATTCCTCATCTGGCCATTCAAAAACAGCAGGAATTACTACGAGGAAAGAACTATAACCAGCTGAGAGAAGAACATATAGCTGACCATACCCAACTTTTCGGCAGGGTCAACTTGACATTGCCGGCACACAAAAGTGCTCAGCAAACCACCGACCGCCGGCTCCGCCAGTTTGCTCAGACAAAGGATGCTTCGCTCATTGCTCTGATGTTTCAATATGGACGCTATCTCATGATAGCCGGCTCACGCACCGGCGGACAACCGCTGAACCTGCAAGGCCTGTGGAACGACCTCGTCATACCGCCCTGGAATGCCGGTTATACACTCAATATCAATCTGGAGATGAATTACTGGCCGGCCGAAGTAACGAACTTGTCCGAGTGTCACGAACCACTTTTCTCCTTCATCGAGGAAATTGCTCAATCCGGCAAGACGGCTGCCCAACAAATGTATAACCTTAACGGGTGGGTGATTCATCATAACATCTCTCTGTGGCGTGAATGTTATCCCAGTGACGGGTTTACCTACTGGTTCTTCTGGAACTTGTCGGGGGCATGGTTATGCTCTCACATCTGGGAGCACTATTGCTATACCGGCGACCGGGCTTTCCTGGAGAGCTACTACCCACTGATGCGAGAAGCAGCCCGTTTCTATTCCGGTTGGTTAGTGAAAGATGAGGACGGTAGATGGGTAACCCCGGTAGGCACTTCACCGGAAAACTACTATCGGATGGAGAACGGGAAAGAGGCATCTGTCTGCCCTGCTCCCACCATGGATATAGCCATCCTGCGGAATTTATTCAGCAACACGCTACAGGCCGCAGACATCTTACATAAAAAAGATGAATTATGCCTCCGCCTGCAAGAACAGTTGCAAGGCTTTCCCCCTTACCAAATAGGGAAAGACGGCCGATTATTGGAATGGGATAAGGAATACGAAGAATCGGAAATCAGACATCGCCACCTGTCGCATCTGTTCGGACTCTTTCCCGGAAACGACATAACCAAAGCCGACGCCCAAACATGGAAGGCTGCACGCCGTTCACTGGAGACACGCGGGTTCCAGTCCACCGGCTGGAGCATGGCTTGGAAGATAGCACTCTGGGCACGATTGGGCGAAGGGAAACAAGCCTTGCGTGCCATTCATACTATGCTTTACCCTATCGCTGACGGTACGCCCGACCAGGGAGGTATTTATAACAACCTCTTCAACGGTGCTCCGTTCCAGATTGACGGGAATTTCGGTTTGACAACCGGAGTAGCAGAAATGCTGTTGCAAAGCCATGAAGGAGACATACATCTGTTACCCGCACTCCCGCAGGAATGGAACAAAGGAGAAGTCACCGGTCTAAAAGCGCGTGGTAACTGTACAGTAAACATCTGCTGGGAAAAAGGCAAGTTAAAACACGCCACATTGTTTAGCCCCATTGAACAAACACGGCGTATTACTTACCGTACAAAGACAAAAGAAGTCCATCTGCCGGCCGGCAAAACCGTAGAAGTACAATTTTAGCGTAGGATGCCTCTTGGCATCCTGCTGGCTAAATCTATTTCGGAAATAAGGATGTAAAAGTCTTACAGAGAAGAAGGAGTGTGCTTGATGAGATTCATGAACTCCTCGCGCGTTTTTGCCTGATTAAACGCACCGGTAAAGTCGGAGGTAGTCGTAATAGCATTCTGCTTTTCTACCCCACGCATCTGCATACACATGTGCTTAGCCTCGACCACCACCATGACACCCAGAGGATTCAGCGTCTCCTGAATGCACTGCTTGATTTGCAATGTCATGCGTTCCTGCACTTGCAAACGGTGAGAGAAAATATCCACCACACGGGCAATCTTGCTAAGTCCCGTAATATAACCGTTAGGAATATAAGCCACATGCGCCTTGCCATAGAACGGCAACATGTGATGCTCGCATAGCGAAAAGAAGTCAATGTCCTTTACAATCACCATCTGACTATATTCTTCTTTGAATTTGGCCGAGCGTAGCACTTCGTGCGGATCCATAGAATACCCTTTAGTCAGCATCAGCATGGCTTTGGCAACACGTTCCGGGGTTTTTAGCAATCCCTCGCGCGAAGGGTCTTCACCCAACAAAGAAAGAATGCTGTGATAATGTTCTTTCAGCTCATCAAGAGCCGGCGATGTAATTTCTTCTTTTCCTAACATGAGCGTTTATTATAACTTGTTTGGAGATACGATTGAATGAATCCAAGGTAAGCGAGCCGCCCAAACGGCTCATCACCAAATGATGTTGATCTGGTCTTTTACGATAGAAACCTCTTTAAACACTTCCGTCGCACGCAGTTGGCGCATCACGGCGTCGGCTTCTTCGATACTTCGGAAGTCGCCTACCCGGCACAACCAACGGGGAGGATTGAAAGAGGTATATACAGGCAAATCGGGAAAATGCTCCTTTACGGTAGTTGACATGGCATAGGCTTCGTTCTTTGCTTGGCGGGTGTTGTTACCTGCATACACTTGCACACGATAGCCGTTACTCTTCAGCACCTTGCGTCCTTCAGCATTCACAGGGATAGCGTCAGAACCGATTAATGCTGCAATGGCTGCATCCTGATGGATAGTCACCTTGCCTTGTCCCGGCACATCGCGCTCTAAACTCTGCACAATTTTACTTTGTGCATTTACAGAAATCACCGGCAAAAGCCATGCGACAGATAGTAAAAGGAACGTTTTCATAAATAATGCGTGTTTATTAATGAAAGGAGGCTGTATCAAAGTCCCTATTTTGATACAGTCTCCTTATTTCATAATCAATTAAATGCGTCAATAATGCCTTTAAAGTCTGCTACTTTCAATGCAGCGCCGCCAATCAAACCGCCATCTACGTCGGGATTAGCAAACAGTTCTTTGGCATTGGAGGGTTTGCAGCTACCACCATACAGGATAGAGCAATTATCTGCCACTTCCTGACCATACTTGGCAGCTACTTGCGAACGGATAAACGCGTGAATCTCCTGTGCCTGCTCAGGAGTAGCGGTTTTACCGGTACCAATGGCCCAAACGGGTTCGTAAGCCAATATCACCTTAGAGAAGTCTTCAGCTGAAAGAGAGAATACAGAAGCCAATTGAGCGGCTACGACTTCATTCTGCTTGTTAGCTTCGCGTTCTTCCAACACTTCGCCAATGCAGAAGATAGGAGTCAGGCCATGTGCCAACGCCAATTTCACTTTCTCTTCTAGGATTTCTACTGTCTCATGATAATAAGCACGACGCTCAGAGTGTCCCAAAATGACGTACTTGGCGCCCGTAGAAGCTACCATAGCAGCAGAAACTTCTCCCGTATATGCACCGGACTCTTTATCTGCACAGTTTTCAGCACCTACACCAATCTTGGCAGCATCCACCAACGGAGTAACCGATGCCAGATGGATGAACGGCGTACAGATAATTACATCACAGTTAGGCTTTTCATTAGCCAATACCTCATTCAGTTCTTTTGCCAGAGCAATTCCCTCTTGAAGGGTCTTGTTCATTTTCCAGTTTCCTGCAACAATGTTCTTTCTCATTTTGTTTATTTAATTAAAGGGTTAGTTGTTTTCTGATTCGTTTCCAGTAGTTTCTTCCACCTCCTGCCTCGGCGCACGGGACAAGCGACGGTACTTGCGTTCTCTTCGCCTGATAATCAGCACATCCACAGCCACTACCAGCAGCAAAGGTACGAAAAACCATAGGAACACATATCCTAAAGTCTCCCAACCGCTTACATGTTTCTGCACACCCAAAGACAGATTCTCCAAACGGTCGGTCAGCACATATTCATCAGGCAATTCATTGTGGCTCCACTTATTCAGGATTACTCCCTGCTTAAGCAATAATAAGCCCGGATTGGAACGAATAATCGTTTTCAACGTAATATCGTCCACCAAGCAAAAAGGATACTCGGCTCCGGTTCTGTCCCTCCATTGCTCGATAGCTTCATCGGGAGAAGAAGTCAGTGCGTAAAAACCATAGCCATTCTCCACACTATAGTCATATATCTCATTTATCAAATCGATATTGCTGTCATCCGCTTCCTCCACACGATGAGCCACCAATAAGAAGGTATATTCAGATGACGAAAGAATACGGTCTGTCAAGTCCTCCCCCGTTTCCTGACTGACAAGCGCAAAATCCTGTATGGGCGGTTCGTAGCCTTTTTCCTTCACTACAGTACGCGCTTCTATGAATTGCCATGTACTATCCGGATAATTCTCCAACGTGAACTCCTGCCGTTCACCATTTTTCTCAAGGGTGAAGTAGGTCTCATACACGGTAGGTTTAGCGTCTGCGGGCATCTCCATCGCAGCTTTGATGTCAGTCCCTATGCGATAGGGGCGAAAATCAAATACCGGCAAATAGTAAAAACAATAACCTGACAGCGCAAAAACAAACAATATGGTGTAGAGAGACACCATCCACTCCAGCTTCAACGTAACGAAACGAATAATGAGTCGCTTATACTTGAACACAAGCACGGTAGCCAACAACAGCACCACATTCTTTCCAAATGTCTGCCAGTTAGTCAGCACAACGGCATCACCAAAACAGCCGCAATCGGACACGGGATCGGCTATCGCCAAATAGAGCGTCAGCGGTGTCATGAGTGCCAACAAGAGCAATGCCAGCGTAGAAGCAATTTTCCGGCGCACACCAAACAAGAGAAACACACCGATGCAAAACTCCAGTGCCGATAAAAGGACAGCTATCAAGAGAGGGAAGAAAGAGGGAAACCAATCTATCATTCCGAACGCCATCAGATAGTCTTGGATTTTATAGAAAAATCCAAGCGGGTCGATGACCTTCACAAAGCCTGAGAAAATAAATACTACAGCCAGCAAAAAGCGGCATACATTCACACCGGCCTTCAAAATGATATGTTTCCTCGTTACGCCCACTACGCCGTCAATCTCCAAATTCTATTTTAATCAGGCCAAATACGGCATAATTAATCATATCCATATAGTTGGCATCTACGCCTTCTGATACCAGTGTCTGCCCTGCCAGGCTCTCTATCTGCTTGGTGCGATAGATTTTCATCAGAATAAGATCCGTATAAGAACTGATGCGCATACTGCGCCACGCCTCATCGTAATCATGGTTCTTGGCCAACATCAATTCCAAAGAAGCCTTGGCATATTTATCATACAATTCCAATGCTTTCTCATTCGTCAAATCAGCAGCCTCAGCATAACCCAATTCCAACTGTATCAATCCTATAATCCCGTAGTTGACAATCGCAATGAATTCCGAACGAATGCCTTCGTCTATCAATGTTACACCTTTGGTTTCGATGCTACGGATGCGATTGGCCTTGATGAATATCTGGTCGGTCACCGACGAAGGACGAAGAATGCGCCATGCGGGACCATAGTCATGCAGTTTTTTAGAGAACAAATCACGGCACACAGCTATGACATGCTCAAATTGTTGCCTCGTATCTTTCATATCCTTATTATATACAGAGGTGCAAAGATAGGAATAATCAAAGAAAAAAGAAAAAGGAATGCTTCAAAAGGTAAAGACGCCGATAAAAAGTTCTTTAGCGCATCTATGCCCGACCAGCTTTTCGCAAATGGTAAAAAATGCATATAGTCGCAGCATAGCTATATTTCCAATAACCGCCATCTATATATGGTACTACCACGAAGTATATTTGGTTCACGAACGAAAAGGCTTTCGTCCGTGAACCAAATATACTTCGTGGTTACCCCTGCCAGAAGGTATTGTAGCGGGGAATAATCTTATACCCCATCCACGAGGTCTGATTTAAAAATATTAAGCAGTAATGAAGTATTTACGAACAGCGCAACACCTGACCGGGGCGCAAAACGGTGCGACGCGTGATGTGATTCAACTTACAGAGACGACTGACAGTAGTGCCCTGACGAGCCGCAATCTTGGAAAGAGTATCACCTCGTTTCACTTTATAGAAAATACCCTTACCCGACTGTCCGCCGGATTTTGCCTTTTGGAACGTATAGCTGTCGGCCAACACATCCTGCTTCGTAAAATCGAACATCAATGCCGGATCAATGGGGATTCCTAAGAAACGGGTTTCAAAATGAAGGTGCGAACCTGTAGAACGTCCGGTATTGCCTCCCAGACCAATAGGGTCACCGGAACGCACCAACTGATCTTCCTCGACCAACTGCTTGGACAAATGACCATAAACAGTTTCCAAACCGTTATCATGACGAATAACAACATAACGTCCATAACCACGGCGACCTTGATTTTTCACCATACGCACCTTGCCATCAAAGGCTGCGCGAATCGTGTCACCGACATAGACCTTCACATCCAAACCATAATGCATACGACGACGACGCGGACGATAACCGAAAGTATCGGTAATGCGTGTCTGCGTGGTGGGCATGGTAAATCCTGTAAGGTCGAATATATATTTTTCGGGAACAACGGCATTTGCATAGGCATTTACAGCTTTATTCGTCCAAACCGGATATATATCCAAACCGGGATAGAGGGACTGTTCCACACGAATTTGCCGCTGGAGAGAGAGAGAGTCAATACTTTTCAGTTTCTTGTCAACAGGTGCTTGGCGGGCTATCAGGTCTTGTGAAAACAAATTGGAACAAACCATTGTTGTGGCCCCAAGCAACATTACTTTAAAGCAATTAAAATTCATTCGTTTCGTCTATTCTTTTTGCTTCGTTTGCCGGCAGATATGCAGATAAATCCACCCAAACAGATAAGCGAGTGTACCTTTTCAAAAAATTTCTTTCAAAGATAGCATTTATTACAAAAAGAACGACTTTGGAATTAACTTTTTTTATATCCACAAAAGAAGTAAAGAGAAAGAAAACAGAATTAATAATCTATGTATCAATATGTTACAAAATACATGTTTAACAACATAAGATACCCTATCAACCGTATCCAGTTAATTTGAGTCAATACAATTGTCTGAAAACAATCAACTAATGGCAGCCCAATTAACATTGGTCTTACGCAAGGCTTTCAACTGGCGCCAAAGAACTTCATTTTCGGGGAGAGTTCCATCGGGGTCGGTATCTATTACCGTTTGCGCTACATCACGAACGTATTGCAACAACTGCCCGTCCTGTGCCAGATTGGCTATTTTCAAATCGAAAGCGACACCACTCTGTTGCGTCCCTTCCAAATCACCGGGGCCACGCAATTTCAGGTCTGCTTCGGCAATCTCAAAACCGTCATTGGTCCGCACCATGATTTCAAGACGCTTGCGGGAATCCTCGGCCAACTTATAACCGGTCACCAAAATACAATAAGACTGGTCGGCACCACGCCCTACCCGCCCACGCAATTGATGCAACTGAGACAGTCCAAAGCGTTCTGCATTCTCTATCACCATCACGGAAGCATTCGGCACATTGACGCCAACTTCGATTACAGTAGTAGCAACCATGATTTGAGCCTCACCTGAAACGAAACGTTGCATTTGCTCCTCTTTCTCAGCAGGTTTCATCCGGCCATGCACCATGCACACGGCACAATCCGGAAACACTTCCCGAATATGCTGATACCCCTCCTCCAGATTCTTCAGGTCTATCTTCTCACTCTCTTTTATCAAGGGATATACGATATAAATTTGCCGTCCCTCCGCTATCTGCTGACGGATGGAACGATACATGTATGCACGCTGGCTATCAAACTGGTGGATAGTCGCTATCGGCTTACGGCCGGGAGGAAGTTCGTCAATCACAGACACATCCAAATCGCCATACAGCGTCATGGCAAGAGTACGGGGAATAGGAGTGGCTGTCATTACCAGAACATGAGGGGGCTGCGCACTTTTTGCCCACAGGCGTGCCCGTTGAGCTACTCCGAAACGATGCTGTTCATCAATAACGACCAGCCCCAGTGAAGCAAAATTCACCGTATCTTCTATCACCGCATGAGTGCCGATAAGAATATGCACGTCACCCGTCAGCAATCCATTCAAGATAGCCTCTCTCCGCTTACCTTTAATGGAACCCGTTAATAATTCCACCCGAATGCCCAGGCCGGATGTCAATTGTAAAATAGTATCATAATGCTGGCTTGCCAGAATTTCGGTAGGTGCCATCATACAGGTTTGAAACCCATTATCCAACGCTATCAGCATACTCATCAATGCCACAAGCGTTTTACCACTACCTACATCACCCTGCAACAGACGGTTCATTTGACGTCCCGACCCCAAATCACGGCGTATCTCTTTCAGGACTCTCTTTTGGGCGTTCGTCAATTCAAACGGCAAATGGGTAGCATAAAAAGTATTGAAAATAGCCCCAACCTTTTGAAAAACATATCCACGATACTTCCGCTGGCGGTCTTTGGCATACCGCAGGATATTCAGTTGGATATACAACAGGTCCTCGAACTTCAAGCGATACTGTGCCCGACGAAGTATCTCTGCATTAGCAGGGAAATGGACATTCATAAGCGCTTCCGTAAGCGGCATCAGGTGATTGACACTTATTATAGTGGAAGAAAGAGTTTCCGGCAAAGGTGTTTGCAGCTGCTGTATTATATTCTTCACCATTTTTTCGATGGCATGAGAGTTAAGCATACTGCGCTTCATCTTCTCCGTCGTGCTATAATAAGGTTGTAATCCCATAGTAGAGAAGTTGACTTCTTCTGCCAGATCTATATCCGGATGGGCGATGTTGATCCGTCCGTTAAACACGCTAGGACGTCCGAACACGACATATTGCTGACGGACTTTATATTTGCTTAAGACGTACTTGAGTCCCTGAAACCAGATTAAATCAACCACCCCGGTACCGTCAGAGAAATGCGCAATCAGCCGCCGCTGGCGTCCTTCGCCTGCTGTCTCGAAACTAAGAATCTCCCCTTTCAACTGTATGTACGGCATCGAACCTTCCAACTCGCGGATGGAATAAATGCGACTCCGGTCCACATATTTATAGGGGAAACAATAAAGCAAGTCTTGGAAAGAATAAACGCCCAACTCCTTATTGAGTATCGCCGCCCGTTGCGGGCCGACACCCGGTAGAAACTTTATGTCACGCGTCATTAAATCGAACATGACTCCAATAAAGCTGCTGCGACTTTTAGATCAAAGGGAGTGGTTATCTTTATATTCTCACGATTTCCGTCGGTTAACGTAACAGGGATACCCAATGCTTCTACCACTGAAGCATCATCGGTAAAATGGGGTGAGTAAGATTGTCTGTAGGCTTCTTTCAGCACTTCTACGTCAAAGACTTGTGGGGTTTGTACCAGTTTATAGGCACTGCGGTCTACCGTTACACTACGTGTCCCTTCCAAGTGCCGCACGGTTTCTACCACATCAGTAACAGGAACTACGGCTTTCTCGCGCGCTGCCAACTCATAGCATCGTGCAATCACGTCCTGACTCACCAAAGGACGAACGCCGTCATGTACCCCCACGCATCCCGAGGCATCCACCTGCGAAAGTCCGTTCTTCACTGAATGAAAACGTGTTTCTCCCCCTCCAACCACCACATGGGGAACAAAAAAATGGTACTCCCGACACAACCCGTCCCAATAGTCGCGTTGATTATCCGGAAGTACCAATATGATTTTCATTTGAGGATTGTATGTATGAAAAGCATTGATCGTATGCATCAATACCGGCTTTCCACCAACATCCAGGAATTGCTTAGGAAGTTCCGTTCCCATACGGAGTCCCTTGCCACCGGCCACTATGATTACATACTGCTTCATACATATTTACCTCTATCTTGTCCTTACTGAGCCATGCACATGGCACTCTTCAACTCTTCGACTTTTTCTTTTCCTTTCAGTGTTTCCACGATGGCCAGAGCAAAGTCGAATGCAGCACCCGGTCCTTTTCCCGTCATAAAATTGCCATCCTTCTCCACAACAGCTGCCGTGTACTCCGCCCCTTCCAGATCCTGTTCAAATCCGGGATAGCAAGTTGCTTTCTTTCCTTTCAACAGGCCAAGTTTACCCAATATCATCGGGGCAGCACAAATAGCGGCAACCGGTTTCTGTGCTTCAACGGTACGAAGTATCAATTTACGCAAGTCTTCACACTTCTCCAGTGTCTCGGCGCCTGGCATTCCACCCGGTAATACGAGCATCTCTGCATCAAAAAAATCGCAATTCACAATATTCTTGTCACAAAGTACAGGGACACCATGAGCACCCGTTACTATTTCATCGGGAGTCACCGTAATCATAGCGACATTCAGTCCCGCACGTCTCATTATATCTACCGCAGCAAAGGCTTCCATTTCCTCAAAACCGTCTGCAAAAAACACATAAACTGTTCCCATTCTTTTTTCTCCTTATCATTTTAGTTTAAATTCGTATGTTATTGTTCCTATCTGATTATCCAGCCCCTCTATCGCATTAAAACGGGCTTTCTTTGCCGCATCCAAAGCAGCTTTCCGCAATGCTTGGTTAACGGTATTTGTCTGCCGGTTAATAGCGGCCGACACGACTCTACCCGCAGGGTTCACAGTAATGGTAACTACTACTTTACCTTCATCTTGCACATTATATATCGGACGCGGCAAACCGCCTTCTCCCAACGAACGCCCACCCAACTCAAACGAGCCGTATCCTCCCAATCCGGCAGACGCACCTTGCGGCGCATTGCCTGTGGGACTTCCCTGCGTACCGCTCTGCTGCGAACTTTCCGTATTGCCCAACTGAGACCCTTTGCCAAAAGCACCGGCAACTCTCTGCCGAACCGCTTCTTCGGCAGCTTTTCTTTCGCGTTCTGCCTGCTCCTCGGCAAGTCTGCGGGCTTCTGCCGCTTTTTCCTCATCGCTTTTGACCGGATCAGTCTCATCTTCACGAACGTCCGACGATTGTTCAATGGCAACGGTCTCTTCTAGTTCCTGAGTGATCAAAGGTTCGTCAGCTTCCAAAGGTTCTGTTTCCACTGCTGCTTGCGGCATCGTCTCTACCTCCACCAAAGAGTTTCCCCACGCATCCGTAAGCTCTCCCACCATCACCGGCAATCCGCTTTCCTCCTCCGGTTCCGGTAGAGGGAAAAACGTCAGAACCAAAAAAATAAGCACAACCGCATGCACTGCAATTGCCCCTATCAGACCGATATATTTACCTTTCGTCTTCTGATTCATCACTTATCTGCTTCCGGCGGACGGGTAGCTAACACCATTTTAAAATGATTTTCATTAGCTATATTCAAAACTCTTACAATTTCTCGATAAGGCACAGTTTCATCCGCATACAGCGCCACGTACATTTCCGGCTCGCGGGCAGCACACGACTGCAAAAATGGTGCCAATTCGTCCAACGCCACAGCCTGCTCACGCTCATTGCCAAAACCGGCATAATAGTTCAAATCCTTATCAATTATTACCCGCGTCAAAGGCTTTGCCGATGTCTGCTCTTTGCCCTGCGGCAACAACACTTTAATGGCGTTCGGAGAGACGACCGTGGAAGTTATCATAAAGAATATCAGCAAGAGGAAGATAACATCCGTCATTGACGCCATACTGAAATTGGGCGATATTTTAGCTCGACGTTTTAGCATGGTTCATTCAGTAAATCCATAAATGCCATCGTTTTGGCTTCCATTTTATTGACTACGCCGTCCACCAAAGTCACCAGATAGTTATAGGCAAACATCGCAATAATTCCCACAATCAAACCACCGACTGTAGTAATCATGGCTTCATAAATACCACCGGAAAGCAACGTGATATCAATATTATTACCGGCATTCGCCATTTCAAAGAAAGCACGCACCATACCGGTCACCGTTCCCAGAAAGCCAATCATCGGTGCTCCCGAGGAAATCGTTGCCATAATCGTCAACCCTTTCTCCAGCTTAGCCACTTCGATATTACCGACATTTTCAATAGCAGCCTGAACGTCATTCACCGGACGTCCCAACCGACTGATGCCTTTCTCTATCATGCGTGCAGAAGGCGTGTTTACACTGCGGCAATAGGCAATGGCCGCCTTAATCTCGCCCCCTAAGATATAGTCTTTTATTTTATCCATGAAAAGCGGATCTTCCTTTCCCGCCTTTCGAATCACGTAGTTACGCTCAAACAAAATATAGAAACATATCAAAGAAAGCACCCCCAACACAATCATTATCCATCCACCTTTTACGGCCATACTCCACAGATTCATCTCATCGGCAGCAGCCACAGGCGTAAGTACAGGATTACCACCAGCCAGAGAGTCGGCCAGTGAAACAGACATTTGCGTCAGTAACATCATCACATTCATCAGATTAAACAGTTTTTATATTCCTTAATCGTCTTTTCCAACCCCAGATACAGCGCATCACATATCAGTGCATGCCCAATAGATACCTCGTCCAACCAAGGAATGTTTTTATGAAAGAAAGCCAAATTCTCCAAACTTAAATCGTGTCCGGCATTCAGACCAAGCCCCAGACTCCGGGCCAGTTTAGCCGCCTCTACAAAAGGAGCGACAGCAGCAACCTTATCATTGCCATAGGCAGACGCATAAGGTTCCGTGTAAAGTTCCACGCGGTCGGCTCCGGCTTTGGCTGCGTACTCCACCATCACGGCATCGGTAGAAACAAACACAGAAGTGCGAATACCGGCATGCTTAAACTTATCCAATACTTCCGTCAAGAAGCCCAAATTGGATTTGGTATCCCATCCTGAATTAGACGTAAGCTGAGTAGGACTGTCCGGCACCAACGTCACTTGATGTGGCTTCACCTTCAATATCAGGTCTATAAAATCATCCGAAGGATAGCCTTCTATATTATACTCCGTACTCAGCAACGGACGCAGGTCATACACATCTTTTTTACGGATATGCCGCTCGTCCGGACGCGGGTGTACAGTGATGCCGTCAGCACCAAAACGTTCACAATCCAATGCCACTTTTACCACATCTGGTACATTGCCGCCACGGGCGTTACGCAAGGTTGCTACCTTATTAATATTCACGCTTAGTTTCGTCATAAATTCATCGTAAGTTTGGGGACAAAAGTACAAATAATAGCAATATCTTGGCTGCATTCTAAGAAAAAAATAGCATCTTTGCAACGTAGTACAACAGAAATTAATCATGAAATTTGCCATCTTTGGAAACACGTTCCAAGCCAAGAAATCGAAGCACGCAGAGAACCTGTTCCGCATTCTGCAAAGCCATAATGCCGAACTTTGCATCTGCCGTGAATTTTATCACTTTTTAGCCTCCGACCTTCACTTTCAGATGCCACCTGCCGAACTGATTGATGACGGTGATTTCGAAGCCGACATGGTTATCAGCATCGGAGGAGACGGCACATTCCTGAAAGCTGCCAGCAGAGTAGGCTCAAAGAACATCCCCATACTGGGCATCAACACCGGCCGGTTGGGCTTTTTGGCCGATGTCTCTCCAGAGGAGATGGAAGAAACATTTCAGGAGATATACAACAATCATTATAAGGTAGAATCCAGAAGCGTATTGCAGTTACAATGCGATGACAAACAATTAATGAAAGACCCTTATGCACTGAACGAAATAGCCATACTGAAACGCGACAGTTCGTCCATGATAAGCATCCATACAGCTATCAACGACGCGCCGCTCACCACTTACCAAGCAGACGGACTGGTGATTTCCACGCCTACCGGTTCTACGGCTTATTCGCTGAGCGTTGGCGGGCCGGTCATTGTTCCTCACAGCAAGACCATCGCCATTACACCGGTGGCTCCACATAGTTTGAACGTAAGACCCATCGTGATATGTGACGACTGGAAAATCACCCTGAACGTAGAAAGCCGAAGCCATAATTTCCTGGTTGCCATAGACGGACGTAGCGAATCGTGCTGCGAATGCACACAGCTCAACATATCCAAAGCCGACTACTCCATTCAAGTCGTAAAACGCTTCAATCATATTTTCTTTGACGCCTTACGCAACAAATTAATGTGGGGAGCCGACATCAGATAAATGTAGCAAAGAACTGCTTAAAAGAAAAACCCTCTAAAGCATTTTCCGCCTTAAAGGGTTTCTTATTTCTGTGAGTTTGTTGGGCTACCTGGATTCGAACCAGGAATGACAGGACCAGAATCTGTAGTGTTACCATTACACCATAGCCCAAGATTTGTTTTGTGCATCACTTATCGTTTTGCGGGTGCAAAGATACGAAGATTTTGAGAATTGCAAACAATTTTTCTTTTTTTTCTATCACATCATGCGAATTATTGGATTTTGGCAACAACAAATGAGGCTTTCATCTAACACAATTTGGATAGAGACAGGAGGCAAAAAGCCATTTCTATCGGTAAAACAAATAAACAATCCACCTACAACATAATAAGGCATTTACTCCAAAACCTTTTGGCTCGTGTTCCAAAGCCTTTTCGAGCACGCTCCGAATATACTTCGTTCGTGTTCCGAAAGGCTTCGGAACACCCCCCAGCCAGAACACCTTCTGAGCGGGGATAAGGGAAAGATTTCACGAAGTAATACATATATACAATCCGTAAAATATCACGACAAGCAAGATTTTCATTGAAAGAGAGAGTTTTTTCGTTAAATAAAGCGTGATATAGGCAATCTTTTTATACCGGCTCTACATTTTCATTAGTAGGCATTGCCCAAACTGCAAAAGGAAATGTAAAAAAATCACAAGAGATTATTTCTTATTGCGAAAAAGGCCATATCTTTGCCGACCGTTATAATATAATAATGTAAGAATGAACAACGTAAAAGAGCTGATTCAACAAATCACAGAGGGAATCCAAGATAAAAAAGGGAAAAAAATCGTCATAGCAGACCTCACTCACATTGAGGATACCATTTGCAACTATTTCATTATCTGCCAAGGAAATTCTCCCAGTCAAGTTACAGCCATTGTGGAATCCGTGAAAGACTTTGCACGCAAAGGTGCCGGATACAAACCGTATGCCATAGACGGTATGCGCAATGCTGAATGGGTAGCAATGGACTACGCAGATGTATTGGTGCATGTATTCCAACCCGGCCCGCGTGAATTTTACAATCTAGAACATTTATGGGCTGACGCCAAACTAACTCAAATTCCCGACATCGACTAATCGGACAATTATGGAAAATAAGAACAATAAGAAAACTCCCAAGACCAATATCCCGCGGTTCAACCTCAACTGGCTATACATGATTATAGTCATTATGCTGCTCGGACTTTGGTTTACAAACGAGAATGGAACATCGTCCAAAGACATCTCTTATGACGAATTTCAGCAATATGTAGAAAAAGGATATATCAGCAAAGTTGTCGGTTATGACGACAATTCGGTAGAAGCCTATATCAGGCCTCAACATGTGGCAAATGTATTCGGGGCAGATTCATCCAAAGTAGGCCGCAACCCACTCATTACCACAGAGGCACCCTCGCGGGACAGTTTGGAGAGTTTCTTGCAAAAAGAAAGAGATGCCAAGCATTTCGACGGTTCCATCAGCTACGAAAAGAAGCGAAACTACCTCTTTGTGCTTTTCTGGCAAGTATTGCCTTTTGTTTTCCTCATCGGCTTTTGGATATTCATGTCACGCCGTTTAAGCGGAGGAGGGGGCATGGGTGGTTCCGGCATCTTCAGTGTGGGTAAGTCTAAGGCCCAACTATTTGAAAAAGGTTCGACGATGAAAGTCACTTTCAAGGATGTAGCCGGATTAGCCGAAGCTAAGCAAGAAGTAGAGGAAATTGTAGAGTTCCTGAAAGAGCCGCAGAAATATACGGAGCTGGGTGGAAAGATTCCTAAAGGCGCCTTACTGGTTGGCCCTCCGGGAACTGGTAAAACCTTATTGGCCAAGGCTGTGGCAGGCGAGGCAAACGTGCCGTTCTTCTCGCTGGCAGGTTCAGACTTCGTAGAAATGTTTGTCGGCGTAGGTGCTTCGCGTGTACGTGACTTGTTCCGCCAAGCCAAAGAGAAAGCGCCTTGCATCGTCTTTATAGATGAGATTGATGCCGTAGGTCGCGCACGTGCCAAAGCGGCAGCAATGGGTGGAAACGACGAACGCGAAAACACGCTAAACCAATTGTTGACCGAAATGGATGGATTTGGTTCCAACAGCGGTATCATCATTTTGGCTGCTACCAACCGTGTGGATGTATTGGATAAGGCATTGCTTCGTGCCGGACGTTTCGACCGGCAGATTCATGTCGATTTGCCCGATTTGAACGAGCGTAAAGAAGTATTCGGGGTACACCTGCGTCCCATCAAGATAGACAATACGGTAGATATAGACCTGTTGGCACGTCAGACACCGGGATTTTCGGGTGCAGACATTGCCAATGCCTGTAACGAAGCTGCTCTTATCGCTGCCCGTCACGGCAAAAAATCGGTAGGCAAACAGGACTTTCTGGATGCTATCGACCGTATCGTAGGAGGACTGGAGAAAAAGAACAAAATCACGACCGAGGAGGAACGCCGTTCCATCGCTATCCATGAAGCAGGACATGCCAGCATTTCATGGCTATTGGAATACGCAAATCCGTTAATAAAGGTGACGATTGTTCCACGCGGACGTGCGTTGGGTGCGGCCTGGTATTTGCCTGAAGAACGCCAAATCACAACGAAAGAGCAGATGCTCGACGAGATGTGTGCAACCCTTGGCGGACGTGCAGCCGAAGACTTGTTCTTAGGACGCATCTCCACCGGTGCCATGAACGACTTGGAACGTGTCACCAAACAGGCTTTCGGTATGGTAGCCTATTTAGGTATGAGTGAAAAACTGCCAAACCTATGCTACTACACAAACGATGAATATTCTTTCCAGCGTCCATATAGCGACAAGACTGCCGAACTGATTGACGAAGAAGTAAAACGCATTGTCAATGAGCAGTATGCACGGGCAAAACAAATCCTTTCCGAGCATAAAGAAAAGCACAATCAATTGGCACAACAGCTTATTGATAAAGAGGTTATCTTTGCGGAAGATGTGGAGCATATTTTCGGAAAACGCCCTTGGACATCCCGCTCTGAGGAAATCTTCACCGCCAACAAGATTTCGCAGGAGTTGAAACAGGCGGAAGAGCAACAGGCCATCCGGGCCAAGAATGCCGAGAAAGAAATCAATCACGAAGAAGGCAAAGAACAAAATTCAGCAGGCAAAGAAGAAACAGACGATAAACAGCCTGCAACATCAGATAACTTGAATCCAAACACCGAGAAATAACACAATCGCTATGGTGAAAGGCAACTTAGTACAACGCACAATTACGGGAGTTCTATTCGTTATCATACTGGTAGGGGGCATTCTTTACAGTCCCCTCTCATTTGGTATTCTGTTTACACTTATTTGTGCGCTCAGTGTACACGAGTTTGCTCATTTGATAAATAAAAGCGGTGAAGCGCATATCAATTCGATGATCACCTCTTTAGGGGGGGCTTATCTGTTTTTAGCACTGATGGGGTTCTGCACATCTGCTGCCGATGCCCGTATATTTCTCCCCTACCTGGCATTGCTGCTTTATCTGATGATTACAGAACTGTATCTTAAAAGGCCGAATCCTGTGGGGAATTGGGCATACACGATGCTGAGTCAACTTTATATAGCATTGCCCTTTGCATTGCTGAATATTCTAGCTTTCCACAACAACGTGGCAACATCCAGCGTGACCTACAATCCTATTCTGCCGCTTTCTATCTTCGTCTTTATATGGTTAAGTGATACAGGAGCTTATTGCGTAGGGTCGCTTTTCGGCAAACACCGGTTATTCGAACGTATATCTCCTAAAAAGTCATGGGAAGGAAGCATTGGGGGAGCATTTTTCTCGATTGCTTCGTCATTTGTTTTTGCGCACTATTTCCCGTTTATGTCAACAGTGCAATGGGTGGGATTAGCCGCGATAGTCGTTATCTTCGGCACGTGGGGTGATTTGACAGAGTCACTGATGAAGCGCCATTTGGGCATTAAAGACTCTGGGAACATATTACCCGGCCACGGTGGAATGCTCGACCGTTTTGACAGTGCGCTGATGGCCATTCCCGCTGCCGTAGTTTACCTCTACATCCTAACGATGTTCCACTAACAGGTTGCCCCTAAAACGCAGAAACGATGCTTATTGCAGCATCGTTTCCATTGCGTCAAACTTGTCTAATATTTCCGTATTGGCAGTACCCGAATCAGAATCCGAATCTTCCAACTGGAATGTTATTTCCACCTCTCCGTTCTTAATAGAGTTCAGTTTCAACTTTATCCCCTTCGGATTCTCCGGCGTTTCCAAACCATTCAGGTTGAAAGACACAACTCCCGGACGCGCATATCCCGTAGTGTCATCATAATCATTATACCGGAGTTGCAGGTGGAGATATCCATCTTCCGCGGACGCATCAATATCCTCCTGAGAACGTACCAGACTGATGCGGTGTTTTGTCTTCGAAGGAAGATTCTGCATAAAGATGATATTCATATAACCATTACTGATACTGATATCCCCTTGATAAATCAGTACACTGTCGTTTCCAAACTCCGCCTCATTTTCAGCGGTGAGAGTTTCCACTTCTTTAGTCAGCACTTCCCGAATCCGGAGTATCTTCACAGCATGGTCGTACCCGCCAAAAGCATCCGACAACGGATTAAACACTGTAATCACCCGCTGTCCATCCACCGGATGATAGTGTCCCAAGTCGGTGTTGACCGGCCACAGTGTTCCCCACACATCACAATCCAGATAAAAAGCATTACCCGTCACACGAACTGTCGCCCACAATGGTGGCGTAAAATCTCCGACAGAATACCCGTCATCGTCACACGATTGCAGTGTCGGAAGCAATGCCAAACACAATAAGAGTGCTAATGCCTGTAATTTTTTCATATTCATACCTTTCCTTTTTTACTAAGTTTTCAAAGCTATTCCTATTTCTTTCCACTCCCATTCACTCCGACTATCTCTGCTTCTCATCATCCATCCCGCTTAAACATTCCACAAAAGACACCGGACAAGAAATAAGAACAAACTCACATTTTTATTTTCTTCTCTGTATAAATAACGATTAAACAAGGCAATAACTGCACTACATTTATTCTTTTTAACTTATTTCTAAAGAAAATCTACCGCAAATAACGTTCTTTAAGTAAACATACCATCTGATGCGCCGCCCGACGAGGTGCGCCGGCCTTACCCAAACGAGATGCCATCTGACGATACCCTTCAAGCATCTGTTTCCGATAC
The DNA here is from genome assembly GCA_944320945.1 of uncultured Bacteroides sp. Lineage (GTDB taxonomy): Bacteria > Bacteroidota > Bacteroidia > Bacteroidales > Bacteroidaceae > Bacteroides. The sequence continues at coordinate 77,213 of CALUJK010000104.1, forward strand.
TCCGTATGACCAAGAATCTGCTTCAATTCTCCTTTTACATTCGCCAGAGTCATATCATCGGCAACCAGTTCCTTCACCACTTCTTTACCAGCTATCAGATTAACCAAAGAGATATATTTCACCTTCAGTATCATTTTGCGCAGCACAGATACGATTTTCCCCATAGACATGTAGTAGCACACCACCTGAGGCACCCGGAACAAAGCAGTCTCTAGTGTCGCCGTCCCCGAAGTGACCAACGCAACCGACGCATGACTCAACAAAGGATATGTCTTTCCAAACACCACTTTCACGCGCGTGTGTTCTATATATTTTTGGTAATAGTCAGACGAAATACCCGGCGCACCTGCCAGTACAGGCTGATAATCCGGAAAAGCCTCCGCCGCCTGTATCATAATCGGTAAATTACTGTCAATCTCCTGCTTACGACTACCGGCCAACAAAGCAATGATAGGCTGTGAAGACAGTCCATTGGTACGAGCAAAAGTCTCCGCATCTTCCGCATAAGCCGATTGAAAGGCATCCACCTCGTCCAGTGTGGGATTACCCACATAGTGTATGGGATAATGATGCTTCTGCTCGAAAAATTCCACCTCGAAAGGCAAAATAGAGAATAACTCATCCACATCCCTGCGGATATTCTTGATGCGATACTCCTTCCATGCCCAAATCTTAGGAGATATATAGTAAAACACCGGAATGCGCGTATGCGAATGGATAAACTTCGCAATATCCAGATTGAATCCCGGATAGTCCACCAGAATAAGCACATCGGGTTGCCAAGCCACAATATCCTTCTTGCAACGTTTCATATTGGCAAAAATAGTACGCAAGTGCAGCAACACCGGTATGAATCCCATGTAGGCCAATTCCTTATAATGCTTCACCAGCGTACCCCCTACTGCAGCCATCAAGTCTCCTCCAAAGAAGCGAAACTCCGCCTGCGGGTCCTCTTCCTTAAGAGCAGCCATCAGGTGCGAAGCATGTAAGTCGCCCGATGCCTCCCCTACAATCAGATAATACTTCATGAGCAATAAAGATCATTCTTCATTTACCGGAAACCAATCCTTCATTTCCTTCAACAAGCCATAAGCAGTAACATCCACCGTAACCGGCGTCACTGCCACATATCCGTTGGCCAATGCCCAATGGTCATTGCGCTCGTTATCTGCATCGGTGTCGCGAAATTCACCCGTCATCCAGTAGTAATGAGCATCCCCCCGATGTGCAAAGTTCTCCCATTCGTTTTCCCATTGCCCTTTGGCCTGCTCACAAATACGAATGCCTTTCAGTTCACGTGTATTGGGAAAGTTCACGTTCAGGCAAGTCAACGGTGGAAGTCCTTTTTCCAACACCGCACTTACTATCTGACGCACATACGGCCCACATGCCTCAAAATCAGCGTCAGGCTGATGATTGCACAAGGAGAATCCAATGGAAGGAATACCTTTCAGACAGCCCTCTATAACCACTCCCATCGTGCCCGAATAGTGTACATTCACCGAGGAATTGTCACCATGATTGATGCCTGCCACGATTAGATCCGGACGGCGCTCACCCAGCACCGTGTGCAATGCCAACTTCACACAATCCGTCGGCGTACCCGAGCACTTATACACTGTCACTCCCACGTCTTTGCGCAACAGCTGATAGTGTATCGGTTCATTCGTCGTCAGTGCACACGCTGCTCCCGACCGCGGAGTATCCGGTGCCATCACCACTACCTCGCCCAGTGTGCGTAAGAATTTAACCAACTCGCTAATACCTTTCGAAATGATGCCGTCATCATTCGATACCAATATCAAAGGTCTCTGATTTTCCATAATTGTCAATAATTTAAAAGCATACGCCTACAAACATACGGAAAATCCATGGAATATCCGCCGAAATTCGGCAGATTAACGCAATAGAAATTGAGAATTAGAAAGTTAGAAGAAAAATCATTGCTATCATCTGTCAGGTCCGTTGTCAATCTGTTTAATCACATGGCAAGGATTACCCACTGCCACACAGTTGGCAGGAATAGAACGGGTCACTACGCTACCGGCCCCGATGACGCTGTTTCTACCGATAGTGACTCCCGGCAATATGATGGCACCTCCTCCAATCCACACGCCATCCTCTATTCTGACGGGTAAAGCGTATGTACAGCATATTTCTTCGCCTTCAGACCAATCCTGCACCATGCGTTCGCTTACTTTAGTGGAATGAGTGGCCGTATATATCTGCACATTGGGAGCAATCAACACATTACTGCCAATATCAATGCGGTTGTTGTCTACAAAAGTGCAGTTCATGTTGATAATCACTTTGTCACCTATGAATATATGCTTTCCGTATTCGCAATGGAAATCAATGTCCACATGCACTCCTTTTCCCATGCGGCCGAACATCTCACGCAACAAAGCTTGCTTGCGCTCCGTGTCGGCGTAATCCGTAGCATTGAATTGTGCCAATAGCCGCCTTGTGCGCAAAATCGTTTCTATTATTTTCGGGTCTTTGCTTCCAATGAAAGGTTCACCCGCCAAACATTTCTCGTATTCTGTTTTCATCAGTCCTGTATTTTTAATCGAATTCCACCTGCCAGTTCTTGTTCAAGCGGGCGGTAAAGCACATTTCTATTTGTTGATAGCTATTCTTGTCCACCGACAATGGAGGCAGTTCATCCAATCCGAAATAACCGCTTCCAACGGTCTCTATATTCGGATGGAAACAACCTCCCTTTACCTCGCAAAGCACAAACACTTTACAGACATTATAAGCGTATGGAGGCTGATTGTGCAGATTGCGATCGTGCAAAGCGATAACACGCACCGCTTCCACATCAAGCCCGGCTTCTTCTTTCACTTCCTTGACGGTATTCGATTTGACGGTCTCCATCACATCCACCCATCCGCCCGGCATAGACCACGTCCCGTCATTTTCTTCTACCAACAATATCTTGTCATTCTTGAATATAGCCGCACGGGTATCGAGCTTAGGTGTCTGAAATCCTGTCTCATTGCAAAACAAATCTTTCACTTGTACCAAAGGAAGCCTGTTTTGGATGCTTATTATCTCGGCAGCAATTTCCCGGATACGTTCAAAACGTTCCTTGTCAAAAGGGTCTTTTGTATATGTCAGTCCTGCCTGCGCGATGAACTGAAGTTCTTTGGCCCATTCCAACCATTGGTATTCTTGCTCTTGTTTATTCATACTTCACATTCTATTAATCAAGGCAAAAGTAGACATACGAAATGATTTTTCGTTTATCTCATGTTAAAAAACACCCATTGGCTCTTATACGACTCAACGATTGTTGCGTAATACCCAGAAAAGAAGCTATATATCCCAAGTTTACCCTTTGAAAAAGGTCGGGACATTCTTTTATCAAATGTTCATAGCGCTCTTGAGCTGACCAATTCAAGCGACGGATATGGATATCTTGTAAACGAAGAAAATTTTCTTGTTGTAACACCCGCATCCAGTTTGCAAGGTCGATGTATGACCGATACAACTTATCCAGTTGTTCCACTGAGATTGAATAGGCTATGGTTTCCTCCAAAGTCTCGACATATTCAAAACCGGCTTTCTTGCGGTATAAATCCCATGAACCGCAAGCGGCATCGCCTTCCTGTGAGAACCATGTCGTTATCTCCCTGCCATTGTGCAAGACGTATGAACGCGTAATACCTTTCTCGATGAAATACACTTGCCTGTCCAAACGTCCTGCCCTGATGATAATCTCTTTCGAGGGAAAAATACATTGCGTAAAACTGCCGGTCAATGCCACCATTGCTTCGTCTGACACCGGATAATATCCCCTTATTTTTGCTTTTATATTTTCCATTTCGGTACTTCGCTTACACAAAAGTATAAAATAAAAACAGGAAAGTCTATTTTTTGCTTGCGAGTCTTTCCTTATGAGCCATAAAATATGCAGACAAAAAAGGTGCAACATTATAGGCCATTTGTTCCGAAGGGCTTTCGTTCGTGCTCCGAAGCCCTTTCGAACGCGTTCCGAAGCCCTTTCGTTCGTGCTCCGAAGCCCTTCGGAACATACCCCCTCTACAGCAACTTCTGAGCGGGTATAAAGGCTTCTTTCTGAAAAGTAACGTATCTATACAAACTACAACACGCGCCTCCATCCTGCCAATATTTATAGACAAAAAGTAGAAAAATCTGAAAAAACTTTCTTACTTTTGCACCAAATTGAGTGAAACTTAACGATATGAACGTTTTAGAACTAAGTGAACAGGAGATTATCAGACGCAATAGTCTGAACGAACTTCGCGCGATGGGTATCGACCCTTATCCCGCTGCCGAGTATGTAACCAATGCTTTCTCTACCGACATAAAAGCCCAATTTAAAGACGATGATACCGAACGCCGTCAAGTGTCCATTGCCGGACGTATGATGAGCCGACGTGTCATGGGAAAAGCATCGTTCATCGAACTGCAAGACTCAAAAGGACGCATTCAGGTATATATTACCCGCGATGACATCTGCCCGGACGAGGACAAGGAGATGTATAACACTGTGTTCAAACGCTTACTCGATTTGGGTGACTTTATCGGTATTGAGGGATTTGTGTTCCGCACGCAAATGGGAGAAATCAGCGTACATGCACAGAAGTTGACACTGCTCTCCAAGAGCCTGCGACCGCTGCCCATCGTAAAATATAAGGATGGCGTGGCTTACGACTCTTTCGATGACCCGGAACTGCGCTACCGTCAACGCTATCTAGATCTGGTCGTAAACGACGGCGTGAAAGAGACGTTCCTGAAACGTGCCAAAGTCATCAGTACCATGCGTGCCGTATTAGACGAAGCCGGCTACACAGAAGTGGAAACGCCTATTCTGCAATCCATTCCCGGCGGTGCCAGCGCACGTCCGTTCATCACCCATCACAACTCATTGGATATCGACCTTTACTTGCGTATCGCTACCGAGTTATATCTGAAACGCCTCATCGTGGGCGGTTTTGAAGGTGTCTACGAAATCGGAAAGAATTTCCGTAACGAAGGCATGGACAAAAACCACAATCCGGAATTTACCTGCATGGAGCTGTACGTGCAATATAAGGATTATAACTGGATGATGAGCTTCACCGAACAGCTGTTAGAGCGTATCTGCATCGCAGTGAACGGCAGCACGGAGACGGAAATCGACGGTAAGACTATCAGTTTCAAGGCTCCTTACCGGCGTCTGCCCATTCTAGAAGCCATCAAAGAGAAAACGGGATATGACCTGGAAGGCAAAACAGAGGAAGAAATACGCACCGTCTGCAAAGCACTGAACATGGAAATAGACGACACCATGGGCAAAGGCAAGCTGATAGATGAAATCTTCGGCGAGTTCTGCG
>CALUJK010000105.1 GCA_944320945.1 uncultured Bacteroides sp.
GAACAAAAACTTTAGAACTATGTCAAAAGTAACCGTAGTAGGTGCAGGTAACGTAGGTGCTACATGCGCTAATGTGTTGGCCTTTAACGAAGTGGCCGACGAAGTGGTAATGCTGGACGTGAAAGAAGGCGTTTCAGAGGGTAAGGCAATGGATATGATGCAGACAGCGCAGTTGCTGGGCTTCGACACTACTGTAGTGGGTTGTACCAACGACTATGAGCAAACTGCAAACTCTGACGTGGTAGTTATCACATCGGGCATTCCTCGTAAACCGGGTATGACACGTGAGGAACTGATTGGTGTTAACGCCGGCATCGTGAAATCGGTGGCACAGAACATTCTGAAATATTCTCCCAATGCCATTTTGGTAGTGATTTCCAATCCGATGGATACCATGACTTACTTGGCACTGAAGTCTTTGGGTTTGCCGAAGAACCGTGTCATCGGTATGGGTGGTGCGCTGGACAGCTCACGCTTCAAATATTTCCTGTCTCAGGCATTGGGCTGCAATGCTAACGAAGTAGAAGGTATGGTAATCGGTGGCCACGGTGATACGACCATGATTCCGTTGGCTCGTCTGGCTACTTACAAAGGTCAGCCCGTCAGCCAACTGCTGAGCGAAGAGAAGCTGAACGAGGTAGTGGCAAGCACTATGGTAGGTGGTGCTACGCTGACAAAACTGCTGGGCACATCGGCTTGGTATGCTCCGGGTGCGGCCGGTGCTTATGTGGTAGAGTCTATCATCCACAACCAGAAGAAGATGATTCCTTGCTCGGTATATCTGGAAGGCGAGTATGGCGAAAGCGATATCTGCATCGGTGTACCTGTCATCTTGGGTAAGAACGGTATCGAGAAGATTGTCGAACTGGAACTGACTGAGGATGAAAAGGCTAAATTTGCCGCCAGTGCCGCAGCTGTACACAAGACTAACGCAGCACTGAAGGAAGTGGGTGCCCTCTAAGTAAAATTCTATTTTGCGAGGCTGTCTCATGAAGGTGAGACAGCCTCACTTCTATTTTACGCACAGCAGATTTTCCATCTGCATGACGATGTATGGCTTCCATTCTGCCAGCATCTCTTCGAAAGACTCGTTTTCGCTTAAAAAAAGACGGCTGCTGAAGTTTTTGGTGAGGAATGGGCAGGCCATTAAACTGTAGAAAGTGAAAAACACAACCCGTAAAGGGACGGGTCTTAGTTTCCCTTGTTTCATCTCTTCTTGCAGACCAGCTATCAGTTTGTCCAAAGCCTCTTTGGCCGGGGAGTTGCTAAGTGCATTTAGCAGGTGATCTACGTCCCGTTGCATTTCTTTCAACATGAACAAGGGGAGATAAGGAGCCTTTCGGAAAGTGGTGTAATAGGTGTCGATGACCGTTTCTATGCGTTGTGACAGTGGAATGTCTTGTTGTGACAGAATATCCTGTACTTTGGGCAGAATGGCCTGGCCAATCATGCCGAATACGGCTTGAAACATCTTATCTTTAGTTCTGAAATAGTAATGCAGTCCCGGGCGGTTGATGCCTACACGGGTGGCAATCTCACTCATGCTGGTTTCAGCAAATCCTTTCTCTATAAATAGGCTCTTGGCAGCTTCTATGATTTTGGCTTCCAAATCATTGTTTACTACATTTCCAGACATGGTTTTATTTTTTAAGATTGTCGATAAATAATAGCATTCTATTCACGATATTAACATCGCTGACTCCGCTGTCGAAGTCGAGAGAGAGCATGTTGATGTCCGGGAAGATAGACTTGATGCGCTTTTCGATGCCTTTGGACACGATGTGGTTGGCAATGCAACCGAACGGTTGCAGGCTGATGACATTCATTACTCCTTGTCGGGCATAGGTCATGATTTCTGCAGGCAGTAGCCAGCCTTCGCCGAACTGGGCGTTGAGTGATACTACCCGTCCGGCCTCTTCGGCTTCTTCGAAGATGTCTCTGAACGGGGTGAAGTAACGGAATGCGCCGGCTATGCGGTTCACTTTCTCTATCTGTTTGCGCACTACGGCGTATCCGAGGCGATAGATAAATTCGGCTGATGATTTCCGCTCGATGTCAGACGCTATACGGACTTTCCGGTTGACGAAACTCTGCATGAAGAAGTCTGTCAGAATGGAAGGAACAATCTCGATGCCTTTCTCCGACAACCAATCGACAACGTTTTTCTGTGCAAAAGGATTGAACTTCAGGAAGATTTCTCCAACGACTCCTACCCGTGGACAGTCAACGTCCCGGCATATAGCATTGAATTGCCCGGCTGCTTCTGCCAATAAAGGGAACAGCTCTTTGGAACGTTGCTGGGCAATCAGTGCGGATGCCTTTTGCAGGAAGGTGTCTCGCAGGTGGGCGGCTTGTCCCGCTTCTTTCTCGCGCGGCACGGCTGCATAGTAGAACTTGGAGATGCAGTCGCTGTACAGAATGGCGCGCAGGGCAATGGGCAGTATCTTAATCCAGTTGATTTTGAATCCCGGCTGATTGTTGTCGAGGTCATCTCCGAATGTCATGGAGATGACCGGCGTGTTTGTATATCCGGCATCTGTCAGGGCTTTTTTAATCAACGGGATGTAGTTGCTGGCTCTGCACTGGCCACCGGTTTGCACCATGGCTACTACACATCGGTCGGGGTCATACCGTCCACTTTTGAAGGCTTTGATGATGTCGCCCACAATGAGTGTAGCGGGATAGCACACCTCGTTATTGGCAAACTTCAGTCCCCAGTCGCATGACTCTACGTTGCTGATGGGCAGGTTCTCTACATCGTAGCCTGCTACTCGCATAATGGCAGGAATCAGCGGCGAGAGGAACGGGGTGAAATAGGGTGCCAGAATCTTCCGGTCGCGATAGCTTTTATCGTATATGGGGACAGTCTTGAATGTTTCTGTGGTTGTCGTTGTTCCGTTGTCTGTCTGTGCAATCTTGATACTTTCTATCAGAGAGCGTACCCGCAACTTCATGGAGCCGACATTGTTAATGTCGTCCAGTTTCAGCAGGGTGAATGTCTTGCCGTGGCGCATCAGCAGGTCGCGCACTTCGTCTACTAATACGGCATCCGGTCCGCAACCGAACGAGGTCATTTCGACAAACTGCACATCGTTACCTTGACGGGCACACCACTGGGCTACTCTTAAAATGCGGTTGGGGTAGGCCCATTGTGCCAAGAAGTGGACGTCTGCAACGTCTGCGGCATCATCACGTACAATATCATCGCTGATGACGTCAATGCCCATACCGGCTATCATGTCGGAGATTTTGTGCTGAATCAGTGCGTCGGCGTGGTAGGGACGGCCGGCCAAGAGAACAACGAAATGGTTCTTCTGCCGGGCTTCGTTCAGTATCTTCTTGTTGATGTCTGTCAGCATGCGGGCATAGCTCTCTTGTTTCTCTATGGACTTGGCGAAAGCCTTGGCAGCCTGCGATTCACTAACGCCCAATGTGCTTAAATACTTGTAACACTGTTTGTAAAGCAGGTCCTTGTCTTTGAAAGAGATGGCTGGTGAATCAATCGGAACATTGCCGGACTGCACGCTTTTCACCACGTCCGAATAGCCGGTGACGATGGGGCAGTTATAACTGTTTTGCTCTTTGTCGGACTTTTCGAAGATGACGAATGGCATGAAGATGCGGTCTACTTTCTTTTCGATAAGGTTCTGTATGTGGCTGTGTGCCAATTTGGCGGGAAAGCAGATGTTGTCCGACATTACCATACAGGCATTCTGTTCGTAGTGGGAGAAGTCGGAGGCATCGGAAAGCACGACCTTGATGCCACACTCTGTGAACAGCGTGTGCCAGAAGGGGAAGTTCTCGTATGTGTTGAGGCAACGGGGGATACCGACGGTGAGACGCGGATTCCGGACTGCATCTTCTTTGCAACGGTCAAAGAGAAGCTGTTGCTTTTGTGGATAGATGTTGGCACCTTGCTCTATGCTGTCTCCGTTGGTAAAGACGCGTTCGCATCGGTTGCCCGAATAGTAATCTTTTCCGTTGTCAAAGTGGTAGCGGGATACTAAGCATTGGTTGTCGCAACCTTTGCAATGCAGCAGGCGCGAGGTATAATGTGCTTTGGAGATAATGTCATCCAGTGCAATAGAGGACGAGAAATGCTCTTTGGCATACAAGGCACATCCGAAAGCACCCATCAGTTCGGGGATGTTACACCGCGCCACTTCGGCTTCGGTGAGCAGTTCGAGGGCGCGGACTACGGCATCGTTGCGCATGGTACCGCCTTGTACCACGATGTGACGTCCGAGTACGGATATATCTTTCAGTTTTAAAACTTTATAAAGACAGTTCTTGATGACGGAGTAAGCCAGACCGGCTGCAATATCGTCCACCGTGGCACCTTCGCGGAGCACTTGTTTTACTTTCGAGTTCATAAAGACGGTGCAGCGGGTACCCAAATCGCACGGTTGGGAGGAACGGCAGGCGGCTGACGCAAAGTCTTGTACCGTATAGCCCAGTGTCTTGGCAAACGTCTCGATGAACGACCCGCACCCCGACGAGCAGGCTTCGTTTATTTCGATGCGGTCTATTACACCGTTGTTGATGAACATGGCTTTCATGTCTTGTCCACCGATGTCGAGGATGAAAGAGACGCTCGGATTCAGATAATGGGCCGCCATGTAGTGGGCAACGGTCTCTACAATACCGGCATTCAGTTGGAAAGCCGTGCGTATGAGGTCTTCGCCATAGCCTGTGGAGCAAGCGCCCTTGATGACGAGGGTAGTGCCGTGCTGGTGGCAAGTCTCTTCCAGTTGTTTTAGACCTGCCTCTACCGTTTCGATGGGGTTTCCTACATTGGGGTGATAGTAGGTGAATAACAGGCGGGCATCGGTGTCTGTCACGACGATTTTAGTAGTGGTAGATCCGGAGTCGATGCCGATGAATACTTCCTGCCGACCGGCTTGGAAAGCGGCAGTGGGGATTTGAAACCGGGAAATGCGACTTTGCCACTGCTCATAGGCTTGCGGAGTCGGAAATATCGGTTGCAAGTCGGAACGGAGGTTGCCCGTATGAGTTGTCGGGTCATTCAATCGTTCTATCAGGTGAGACAAGGAGTCTGTTTCTTCTGTCGGCGTGAGAGCGGCTCCCAATGCCGGCAGGAAAGCTCCGTTTGCAGGGAGGATAGTATCGCTTTCTGCCAAATTCAGATAATCATTGAATGCTTTCCGCAAGGCTGGGATGAATGTCAATGGTCCGCCGCAGAAAAGGACAGGTTTCTCGATGTCACATCCGTGTGCCAAGGTGACAACCGTCTGCACGGCTACGGCATGGAAGATGGAAGCGGCAATGTCTTCCCGACAGACATTCTTGGCAATAAGGTTCTGTATATCAGTCTTGCAGAAAACGCCACATCGCGAGGCGATGGGGTAGAGGCGGGTGGAGTGTAATGCCAATTCGTTCAATTGGTCTATATCTACTCCTAGTATAACAGCCATTTGGTCGATGAATGCACCTGTACCGCCGGCGCAGTTGCCGTTCATGCGCAGGTCGGTAGGTTCGGCGTTACGGAAGAATACTATTTTGGCATCCTCTCCGCCGATATCTATCAGTGTTCGTACATGCGGATAATCGCGTTGTACAGCTTTGGTGGCAGCTACGACTTCTTGTACAAAAGGAAGATGCAACCGTTCGGCTACACCCATTCCGACGGAGCCAGTGATGCTGACGGTTACTTCTGTTTCGCCACTCTGACCGAGCAATTCTTGTAAAATGTGGCTTGTCACTTGACGTGCTTTGGCGTGGTGACGTTCGTATTTGGAGAATATAATTTTGCTTTCTTCGTTCAGTGCAACAACCTTGGCGGTTGTCGAACCAATATCTATACCTATTCTGAGCATATCTTTGTGTACTTTTACGCTGTTTTTTACGTTGTCGTTTTACACTATTGTCAAGTGCAAAAGTAGTATGTTTCGTTGGATTGTGCTCAAGTAAGAAACAGAAATTTTGGCTTTTAGTATAATTTAAGGGTGCTCTGTGACAGCTTGGAATAGATGGAACAAAAAAAGACTGTATCAAAATAATGGTTAGTCTCTATTTTGATACAGCCTTTATCTATTCATCGGGAAATGGACGGACTTTACTTTTCGTCGTTACCCGCTTTCTGGATAGATTCGTCGATGATTTTGATTTTCTGTTTCATCAGTTCAATGTCGGCGCGCAGTTTTTCCGCTTTTCGGTTTAACTCGGTGAGCAGACTGTTACCTTTCTTGGATGAAGCATTCAGAAAACCTAAATTGTTTTCGTACGTCTGTAATTCGTTTTGCATGTTGTCGCATGCCCGTACCAACTTGTCGCGCTCTTTGTACAACGCTTGTGCATTGCCGTTGTCCTGCATGTTGGTGATGTTCGATTTGAACGTACTCAGCTTTTTGCCAGCTGCACTGATGTGGAAACGGTCGAACAGTTTGTCTACAACAGCCCGATACTGTTTGTATATTTTGTCCTTATCCTTGAAAGGTACGTGTCCGGTGGCATTCCATTGTTCCATAAGTTCGTGTACCTTCTGTGTAGCGCTTTCCACCTCTGCATCTTCTGGTATGGCGGCTAGTTCGTTGATGATGGCTTGCTTCTTGGCAAGGTTCTCTTGTTCAACGGTGCGCTGCGATGCGGTAGCCTTGTTCTTCTGTTCAAAGAAGTAGTCACATGCCGTAATGAATTGCTTCCAAAGGCTGTCGGAGAATTTTTTTGGTACCGGTCCGATGGTTTTCCATTCTTTTTGCAGTTTGATGAGGATATCGGCAGTGTTCTTCCAGTCGGTGCTTTCTTTCAGTGACTCGGCCTTTTCACACAGTGTGCGTTTCTTTTCAAGGTTTTCGTTGAAATTGTCTTTGACAGCCTTGAAGTATTCGCCTTTCCGTCTGAAGAACTCGTCGCACGCATTCCGGAAGCGTTCGAAGATTTTGACGTTCATCTTTTGCGGAGCGAAACCGATAGCTTTCCATTTGTTTTGCAGGGCGATGACTTCTTCCGTTTTGTTGTTCCAGGCGGAGAATGTGTTCAATTCATCGTAATTGATGGATTCGATGATTTCGCAGATTACCGTCTTTTGGTCAAGATTATGCTGTTCGGCTTCTTTCCGCGCTTCGAAGAATTGCTGGTGACGGCGGTTTACCACTGTTGAGGCTGCCTTGAAGCGATTCCATATTTCCTCGCGCAGTTCACGTGCCACAGGACCTGTATCACGGAATTCCTGATGTAGTTTCTGCAGCGTGTAGAAAGCGGATACCACATCCGGTTCGTCAGCCAGTTTTTCGGCTGTTTCGCAGATGCGGGTCTTTAGTTCAAGATTCTTTTTGAAATCATATTCGCGGAATTCGTTGTTCAGTTTCAGCAAGTCATAGAATTTCTCCACGTAAAGCTGGTAGTTTTTCCATAACTCGTTTACTTTGGCAGGCGGTACAAGTTTTATTTCATTCCATTGTTGTTGTAGCTTTTTGAACTCGGTATAGTTCTTGTTCGCATCTTCGGGAGATTCTACGAGCTCTTTCAGTTCTTCAATAATGGAAAGTTTGATTTGCAGATTCAGTTCTTTCTGTTTTTCGAGTTCGGCATTCAGCTCGCTACGTTTTTCCTTAATGGTAGCCATCAAGTTCTTGAATGTTTCTTCTTCGGGAATGGGAAGGGGCATGAAGTCTTCAGCGTTTCCTCCATTGCTGATGAATTGGGCGCGTGCAGCTTCCTGCTCCGCGTTAGTCAGCCGATAGAAAACTTGTTTTAAGCCGTCTATTTCACTTTTGGTAGTCTCCTCTACATGGGCAGCGATCTCTTTCAGCCGGGCAATAATGTCCGCTTTTGTCAACTGTTTGTAGCCGGTTTCTACTGATGATTGTTTCTCTGTCATGGATTCTTCAGTAGAAGTCTCTGCTATTGTCGATGGTTCGGCTGGTTCGGTTGTCTCTTCCATCTGATTCTCTGTTACCTGCTCAGAAACTTCTGCTGCATTCTTTTCTTCTGCTAACTCCACTGTTTTTTCCGGGAGATTAGTGTCATGTGTGTCCGTCATTGCATTTATTTTTTTAAGGGCAGATTCCTCTACCTAAATTACATCTGGCTACAAATTAATGAAATAAAATCTGTAGTTCAATCTTTTTTTTACGGTTTTTTTAATAGAAAGGTAGTTTTATGCCAATAAAACCGTAATTCCCATATATAGCATCATGCCGATAATGTCATTAGTGATGGAAATAAACGGACCGGTGGCAATTGCCGGATCCACTTTCAGCTTTTCCAGTGTCATGGGTACTAACGTTCCAAAAATAGAAGCGAACATCACTACGGCAAACAGGCTGATAGATACGGAATAGGTTACGGTAGCAGTGCCACCGAAACGGATAAAGTTGTAGACATAAACCAATAATGAGATAATCGTAGCATTGATGAGTGCCACTACAGATTCTTTGAGGATTTGCTTGAATGTATCTTTAGCGTCCAGTGAACTGTTGGCAAGACCTTGTACTACGATGGCCGACGACTGTGTCCCGACGTTTCCACCCGTACCACCGATGAGGGGGATGTATAGCGCCATTTCGGGATGGGCGGCGAATGTTGTGTCGAAGTTTCCCAGTATCATGGAGTTGCCGATACCTCCTAACATTCCGATGATGAGCCATGGCAGGCGTGCAGAGGTCTGGCGTATTACGTTGTCGTTGGTTTCTACGTCCTGTGACAAACCGGAAGCCAATTGGTAGTCGCGTTCGGTTTGTTCGCGTACTTCATCCATGACGTCGTCCACAGTGATTTGTCCGACCAGCCGTCCGATGCTGTCGATGACAGGCACTGCCACCAAGTCGTACTTCTCGAAAATCTGTACTACTTCGTCGATGGGTGTGTCCACATGCACGGATATCGGGTCTTTCTTCATGACGTGTTTCACTTTGGAGACAGATGGTGACGTAATCATTTTTTTCAGCGGGAATACACCTTGCAAGCGCTCGTCGTCGTCAATGACGTAAACATAGTAGATTTCGTCTAATTGCTCGGCTTGCTGACGCATTTCTTTCAGACACTCGGGCATACTCCAGTTCTCGTTCACGGTCACCATTTCCGTGCCCATTAAACCGCCGGCGGTGTCTTCGTCATATTTCAGCAAATCGACGATATCTCCTGCCTGTTCTATGTCTTCGATGTGCGAGAGAATTTCTTCTTGCTTGTCTTCATCAAGTTCGCGAATCAGGTCCACGGCGTCGTCCGTATCCATGTAGTCCACGAAACGTTTGGCAATGGTTTCCGAAGGCAACAGCTCGAGGAACTCTTTACGTGACTCCTCATCCATTTCCACTAATACGTCGGCCGCTGTTTCATTGTCCAGCAGACGATACACAAAACGGGCATCTTCCGGCTCGAGGTCGTTACACAATTCTGCAATATCTGCCGGATGAAGGTCTTTTATCAACTCTTTCACGCCATCGGCTTCTTTCCGCTCGATCAGTTCTTGTACTTTGGCAAGAAATTTCTCGTCCATTTCCATACGTCCTCCTTTTCTTAACTTATTGTTGCTTTCCGTTTTTGTTTAGTTCCAACTCCACACGGTTTGTCAAATCGATAAATTCTTGTACCGACAACTGTTCGGGACGGCGATTGAACAGTGGATCCTCGGTGAGTGGGCTTTCTTTGCCTAATATAGGTTTGATGGAATTGCGCAGTGTCTTTCGACGTTGGTTGAATGTCGTTTTTACTACCTGCTTGAATAATTGTTCGTTGCATCCCAATTCTGCGGTACTGTTGCGCGTCATGCGGATAACGGCGCTTTTGACTTTGGGAGGCGGGTTGAATACATGCTCGTGTACGGTAAAGAGATATTCCACGTTATACCAAGCTTGTATTAATACGCTCAGTATGCCGTAGGTCTTGTTACCCGGCTTGGCTGCAATCCGTTCGGCTACTTCTTTCTGTATCATACCGGTGCAGCAAGGTATCAGTTCCTTGTTCTCCAACATCTTGAAGAATATCTGGCTGGATATGTTGTAGGGATAATTGCCGGTCAGTACGAATGGTTGTCCGTCGAATAACCTTTGCAGGTGCATTTTCAGAAAGTCATCTTCAATGATGTTTTCCTCTAATTGTGGATAAGCGTTGCGCAGATAAGCTACCGATTCGTAGTCTACCTCTACCACCTTGACAGGACGTTCCTTTTTTAAAAGAAATTGGGTAAGCACGCCCATACCCGGTCCTACTTCCAAAATGGGGAGGTCGGGACATGCGTCTACCGTATCGGCTATATCTTGTGCCACTCTCTGATCTTTCAGAAAGTGTTGGCCGAGAAACTTTTTAGGTTTTACCGGTCTCATGTATAAAGTTAATTATTACTTTTGCAGCCCACAAAGGTAGTTCTTTTTAATGAAGAATGAAGAAAGATGATTGAAGAAATAGCCTCTGCGCATGAATAAGTTTCCAAAAAAGATATTGCAGACCCTGTTGCCTCTGTTGCTAGGTCTTTTTGTGCTCTATTGGGTATATCGCGATTTTGATTTTGCGCAGGCCAAGGATGTTCTTTTGCATGGCACAGACTGGGGCTGGATGATATTTTCATTGTTTTTTGGTGTGATGAGCCATTTGCTGCGCGGGTGGCGCTGGCGGCTGACGCTGGAGCCTTTGGGCTTCCGTCCTCGGACGGGAGATTGCGTGGATGCTATCTTTATTTCTTATGCAGCTAACTTGTTGTTACCTCGTGTGGGGGAGGTGTCCCGTTGCGGGGTACTATCCCGTTATGATGATGTACCTTTTGCCAAATCACTGGGTACGGTGGTGACGGAACGACTGTTGGACATGCTTTGCATGATATTGCTTAGTGGCATTACTTTTTTACTTCAAATGCCGGTATTCCTTACTTTCTTTCATGAGACGGGGACAAAGATTCCTTCGGTGACACATTTGTTGACCTCTGTATGGTTCTACATCGTATTGTTTTGTACAATCGGGGTCATCCTTTTGCTCTATCGGCTGTTGAGTATGCTCTCTTTTTTCGAGAAAGTGAAGGGTATGGTGATTAATCTCTTTGAGGGCATTATTTCATTGCGGAATGTTCAGCGCATGCCACTTTATCTTCTTTATACCCTATTGATATGGGTATGTTATTTCTTCCATTTTTATCTGACTTTTTATTGTTTTGACTTTACAGATGATTTGGGACTATTGGCTGGACTGGTAATGTTTGTTGCTGGTACACTGGCCGTCATTGTCCCTACTCCCAACGGGGCAGGACCTTGGCATTTTGCTGTTATAACCATGATGATGCTTTACGGTGTGAATGTTACAGATGCAGGAATTTTCGCACTTATTGTACATGGTGTACAAACTTTGTTGGTCATCATATTGGGACTTTGGGGGTGGCTGCACCTACAGTTTGTGAAGCGTTAAGGTCGTATGATTTTTTTTACGAGCGTCTATCCTTGCTACAATACCTTCTGAAGGGGGTGGATTCGAAGTACACTTGGAACGCGCTCCGAATATACTTCGTCCGTGCTCCGAACGTATTTCGTGATAGTACCAAATAAAGCCGGCTCAAATCACTGTCTCTTCTTCATCTTTTTTCTCTGTTATTTCCTTCTCTTCTTCATTGTTGACAGTTTCTTCTTCCTCTTCTTCTATCTCGTCAGCAAACGGTGTGGGGCGTTGTGGCCCGTAATTCTTGAAAGCGAAAGCGCAGACTATTCCGGTAATGGCACCGCTTAAATGCCCTTCCCATGACGTGGTGGCTTTGGCAAACTGAGGAAACATGTTCCACACCAGACCGCCGTAAAGAAATGTGATGAGTAACGCCAAAGCGACAAGTGGTACATGCTTTCGCAATATCCCGCTGAAAAAAAGAAAAAACGCCAATCCGTAAATGATTCCGCTGGAACCGACGTGCCAGCCGGGTTTTCCGATGAGGAATGTCAGTAATCCGCAACCTATCCAGATGGAGAAGAAAATATAAGATGCAATATGCCGGTAGAAATAGAACAGACACCATGACAAAAAGAATAGCGGCAACGTATTGGCTAATAAATGCTGCAGGTCGGCATGAACCAACGGATGGGCAAAGATTCCAAATACACCCCGTTTCTGCATAGGGTAAACTCCTAGGCGTGTAAAGTCCCACTCCATGCCTATTTCTAAAAATTTCAGTAAGTAGAGAATGAGTATTAGGAATGCCGGAATGATGGCTGCCAGCAGTATTCTCCGTATTTCGGGTCTCATTTGCTATGTGTAAGTTTATTATTTCTTCTGCAATACTACGGATTATTTGTCTGAATTGAAAAAAATGTCTCTTTTTATTTTGTGTGTTGGCTTTAATTTGTATTTTTGGGGCATGGCTACGTGCTGCGTGGCCTATGACCTGAGATATTAACCTTTAAATAAAAATGCACAACTATGAGTTATTTACGATTTGACAAGACCCTGATGATTAATTTGCAGGAATCTTTGCCAAGGGAGATTCTTCGCACAAATCGATCCGGGGCTTATCACTGTACGACAATTGTAGATTGTAACACACGAAAATATCACGGATTACTTGTGATTCCCGTCCCCAATCTGGACGATGAAAATCATGTGTTGCTGTCTTCTTTGGACGAGACGGTAATTCAACACGGTGCGGAATTTAATTTGGGACTGCATAAATATCAAGGGAACCACTTCAGCCCGAATGGCCATAAGTATATCCGTGAATTTGATTGCGAGCACATCCCGACGACGACTTACCGTGTAGGAGGCGTTATTCTCCGTAAAGAGAAAATTTTCGTCCATCATGAGAATCGAATTTTGATTCGTTATACCTTGGTAGATGCCCATTCTGCTACCACGCTTCGTTTCCATCCTTTTTTGGCTTTCCGCAGTGTACGCGAATATACGCATGAAAATGCGCAAGCTAACCGCGATTATCAGCTCGTGGAGAATGGCATCAAGACATGTATGTATCCCGGTTATCCGGAACTTTACATGCAATTGAACAAAAAGAACGAATTTCACTATCAGCCGGATTGGTATCGGGGCATTGAGTATCCTAAAGAACAGGAACGGGGGTATGACTTCAATGAAGACCTTTATGTTCCCGGTTACTTTGAGGTTGACATCAAGAAAGGCGAAAGTATCGTCTTCTCGGCAGGCATTTCCGAAATTTCTCCTCGCCGGCTGAAACAACTCTTCGAGAGCGAGGTGGAAGACCGTACACCGCGCGACAGTTTCTTTCATTGCTTGAAAAACTCTGCACATCAGTTTCACAACAAATTGGGTGATGAACACTATGTACTGGCGGGCTATCCGTGGTTCAAGTGTCGTGCACGCGATTTGTTTATCTCATTGCCGGGACTGACGCTAGCTGTGGATGAACAAGATGAATTTGAAAATGTGATGAGGACTGCTGAGAAAGCTATCCGTCAATTTATGTCAGGAGAGCCATCTACATACAAGATTTATGAGATGGAACATCCGGATGTGTTGTTGTGGGCTGTGTGGGCTTTGCAGCAGTATGCTAAAGAGATTTCGCGTGAACGTTGCCGTGAAGTATATGGCAAGTTGCTGAGAGATATCATCGAATATATTCGCAGTCGAAAACACGAAAATCTTTTCCTGCATGAGAATGGACTGCTCTATTCGAATGGTACCGAGAAAGCGGTTACATGGATGAACTCCACGGTGGACGGGCATCCGGTGATTCCACGTACGGGCTATATTGTTGAAGTGAATGCACTGTGGTATAACGCCCTTCGCTTTGTGGCCGATTTGATTCGTGAAGAAGGTGACAATGCAATGGCTGATATGCTGGATGCGCAGGCAGAAGTGACCGGAAAATCATTTATAGAAGTCTTCCGCAATGAATACGGTTATCTGTTTGATTATGTGGATGGCTATATGATGGATTGGAGCGTTCGACCGAATATGATTTTTACGGTAGCGTTTGATTATTCTCCGTTGGACAAGATACAGAAAAAGCAAGTGCTTGACATCGTTACCAAGGAACTGTTGACGCCGAAAGGACTGCGTACACTTAGTCCAAAGAGTGGCGGATATAATCCTAACTATGTCGGCTCGCAGGCACAACGTGACTATGCTTATCATCAAGGTACGGCATGGCCGTGGTTGCTGGGCTTCTACATGGAAGCTTATCTACGTATTTATAAGATGAGTGGTGTATCGTTTGTTGAGCGTTACCTCATCGGCATGGAAGATGAAATGATGCTGCACTGTATCGGTACCTTGCCTGAATTGTTTGATGGTAATCCTCCATTCACAGGTCGCGGTGCTGTCTCTTTTGCAATGAACGTAGCCGAGATTTTGCGTGTATTGAAGTTATTGTCTAAATATAATGTATAAAGTAGAGGAGGAACAAAGATGAAGGTTTTAATGTTTGGATGGGAATTTCCTCCCAAGATATACGGCGGACTGGCCGTGGCTTCTTATGGTATAACCAAGGGGTTGAGTATGCAAGGCGATGTGGAAACTACTTTCTGTATGCCTAAGCCCTGTGGCGAAGAAGAGAAGTTTTTGAACGTTATCGGTATGAACCAAGTGCCTATTGTGTGGCGTGATGTAGATTATGATTATCTGAAGTCACGCCTGATGGGCATGTCACCAGAATTGTATTATGACATGCGAGGGCATATATATGCTGATTTTTCATATATGCATGTCAATGATATTGGCTGTATGGAGTTTGCAGGAGGATATCCTTCTAATCTGCATGACGAAATAAATAATTTTTCTATTATCGCCGGTGTAGTGGCACGCCAACAGCAATTTGATATTATCCATGCTCATGACTGGCTGACTTATCCCGCAGGTGTGCATGCTAAGATGGTGAGTGGTAAACCGCTTTGTATCCATGTGCATGCTACAGATTTCGACCGTTCGCGTGGTAAGGTAAATCCGACGGTGTATGGTATCGAGAAAAACGGTATGGATTACGCGGACTGCATTATGTGCGTGTCTGAGTTGACCCGTCGTACGGTTATTAATGAATATCATCAAGACCCGAGAAAGGTCTTTGCCGTGCACAATGCCGTTTATCCTTTGTCGCAGGAGTATCGGGATATTCCGCGTCCCGACCATTCTAAAGAGAAAGTCGTGACATTCTTAGGACGTATTACCATGCAGAAAGGTCCGGAGTATTTCGTAGAGGCAGCTGCTATGGTCTTGAGCCGTACACGTAACATTCGTTTTGTGATGGCTGGTTCGGGTGATATGTTGGATGCTATGATTCGTTTGGCTGCCGAACGTGGTATTGCTGATCGCTTTCATTTCCCGGGTTTCATGAAAGGCAAGCAGGTGTACGAGGTGTATAAGGACAGTGATGTGTTCGTCATGCCTTCCGTATCAGAGCCTTTTGGCATTGCACCACTCGAAGCGATGCAGTGTGGCACTCCTTCCATTATTTCCAAACAGTCGGGCTGTGGAGAGATATTGGATAAGGTGATTAAGACTGATTATTGGGATATTCATGCGATGGCAGATGCCATTTATTCCATTTGCAACAATCCGTCGCTTTTCCATTATTTGCAGGAAGAAGGTTTGAAGGAAGTGGATGGCATCACGTGGGAGAAAGTAGCGTGGAAGATCCGCGGTCTTTATGAGAATGTATTAAGAAACTATGGAAAATAACCAATTAACGACATTAAGATATGAGAACTATCTGCCTTTATTTTGAAATACACCAGATTATCCATTTAAAGCGTTATCGCTTTTTCGATATAGGTACCAATCACTATTATTATGATGATTATGCTAATGAAATCAGCATAAACGAAGTAGCTGAACGTTCGTATATTCCGGCGCTGAATACGCTTATCGGAATGGTGAAAGATTCGGGAGGAGCGTTTAAAGTTGCGCTCTCTATCTCCGGTGTGGCGTTAGAGCAGTTGGAAATTCATGCTCCGGCGGTAATTGACTTATTGCATCAGTTGAACGATACAGGCTGTTGCGAATTCTTGGCAGAGCCTTACTCACACGGTCTTTCTTCGTTGGCCAATGAAGAGTGCTTCAAGGAAGATGTGTTGCTTCAGTGTGCCAAGATGAAAGAAATGTTTGGTAAGAAGCCGACGGTGTTCCGTAACTCCAGTCTGATATATTCTGACGAGATTGGTGCCATGGTTGCATCAATGGGCTTCAAAGGCATGCTGACAGAAGGTGCCAAGCACGTGTTGGGATGGAAGAGTCCGCACTATGTGTACCATTGTAACATGGCTCCGAATCTGAAACTGTTGTTACGCGATTTCAAGTTGTCTGATGATATTAGTCTGCGCTTCTCTAATTCTGAGTGGAATGAATTCCCGCTGTTTGCCGATAAGTATATCGGTTGGATTGATTCGTTACCGCAGGAAGAGCAAGTCATCAATATCTTTATGGAACTGCTGGCATTGGGTATGGCACAACCGCTTTCATCTAATATCCTGGAGTTCCTCAAGGCACTTCCCCGTTGTGCACAGGAGAAAGGCATTACTTTCTCTACACCTACGGAGATTGTCACTAAGTTGAATTCTGTATCCCAATTGGATGTTCCCTATCCGATGTCATGGGTGGATGAAGAACGCGATACAAGCTGCTGGCTGGGTAATGTGATGCAACGCGAGGCTTTCAACAAGTTGTATAGCGTTGCCGACCGTGTCCGCATTTGCGATGACCGCCGCATTAAGCAGGACTGGTCTTATTTGCAGGCAAGTAACAACTTCCGTTTCATGACGACGAAGAACAGTGTGGTTGGATTTAACCGTGGCATTTACGAATCACCTTATGATGCATTTACCAATTATATGAATATTTTGGGTGATTTCATCAAACGGGTAGATTCACTTTATCCAGTGGATATTGATAACGAAGAGTTGAATGCTTTGCTGACTACCATCCGCAATCAGGGAAATGAGATTGAGAAACTGAATAAGGAGTTGGAAAAGGCTCAAAACAAGTTGGAAAAACTCCAAGAGAAGGCGGAGA
The DNA here is from genome assembly GCA_944320945.1 of uncultured Bacteroides sp. Classification (GTDB taxonomy): domain Bacteria; phylum Bacteroidota; class Bacteroidia; order Bacteroidales; family Bacteroidaceae; genus Bacteroides. Next base: position 16,906 of record CALUJK010000105.1, read on the forward strand.
AAGAAAAAACAGCGAAGAAACCTGCCACCCGTACACGGAAAGCTGCGGCGGAAAAGACTGCTGAATAATGTGATATTAAGTTATAGGTGTAAATTAACGTGAGTTCGAAATAAAATTAGAAAATAGCCAGTTGTCCGTCATTGACAAAGTTAACGTCAATGGCGGGCTTCTTTTCGAAAAAGCAATATGCTGCTATAGCCGACAAAGAATTGACTATAAA
>CALUJK010000106.1 GCA_944320945.1 uncultured Bacteroides sp.
TATTTATTCTTATTTCGAACTCACGTTAACTTTAAATGTTACCATAACGATTTCTGCTAAAACAATGGGTAAACAAATATCGCCTACTTGTAAGCTTTAAACTTTACTTGTAGAACAGTTCCTCTCGACACATTTCTGCCATATCCGACATAAAACATTGATATACAAAAAAGAGGAATATCAATAACGATTTTCCTCTTCTCTTGCGGGTGGCAGATGGGACTCGAACCCACGACATTCAGAACCACAATCTGACGCTCTAACCAACTGAACTACAGCCACCATGTTTGTGCATTTCTTAAATGCGGTGCAAAGATAGGAATTTTCCTTTATACTACAAACATTTAAACGGATATTTTTTCATTCTTTCCTACAATTTTATTTTTCAAAAACACATTTATTGTATTTCTGCAATAAGTTACGCGAGTTTTTTAAAAAGATACTCAGTCTATTACGTGCAGTAATAGATAAACTATCCAAAGGATAATCCGATGGGAAAAGCATAAAGTTTTTCTTTTTTATTAGAATAGGACGACCGGTCCACACCAAATTATACTCACAATGCGTAAGGTTTGTTCGATAATACGAGTTATTCCCAAAAGAAGATTGTTTTTCCAATTGCAACGTCAAAACAAGTCCTCCATCTGTATTCATCTTACTCATATTAGAAATGAAATTACCCAATGAATAAGCCAAAAGATGATGCTTGCCTGTCACACTATCGGTATGAAGTTCTAAAGGTTGAATAACATGCGGATGACTTCCTACAATATGATCCACTCCGTGTGCAAACATCCATTGAGCCAATTGTCTCTGTTCATTATTAGGCAGCGAATGATATTCATCCCCCCAATGCATACAAGCAATAATAACGTCAGAATGCCAAGCTTGTGCAATACGGATATCCTGTAATATCCTATCTTTATTAATATAATTAACCCGATTAGGTGATGTAGGACGAAGACCATTCGTACCATACGTATAGTTCAGCAAAGCAATACGCCAACTACCAGATTTATATGAAATGAGAAGAGGATCATTTTGAATAAAATCTGTACTATCACGATAAGTACCTACACGACGTATTTGCAAAGAATCAAGCATGGTTATAGTCCGTTCAAGTCCTTTCTTTCCACGGTCTAAACAATGATTATTGGCTGTCAACAAAACATCAAATCCCGCGTCTTTAATGGCATACAAATATTCATCGGGAGCACTAAAAGCCGGATATCCCCGATAAGGTTCTCCTCCCAATACTACCTCAAGATTACCAATAGCAATATCAGCCTGACTAATTTGTTTTTTTACCAACGAAAAACAGGAAGAATAATCATACGTATTACTATCGGTACAAGCCGCATCAATCTGAGCCTGATGTTGCATCAAGTCACCTACAAACAATAGCGTAATCCGTTCCTGCTCCTGTGCAAAAAGGATTACGCTATATATACTATATAATAAGAATAGAATAAAACGATTATTCATTGTTATGTTTTCATAGGAGTAGTCTCAAACATAAAAAGGAAAACATAGCAAATGCCATCCTCAACTTTCACGATTTATTGGTAAACCTCTTTTTTACCGGCCAATAACGTATTCTTCATTAAGGAAACAATAGTCATAGGTCCTACACCACCCGGCACAGGGGTAATAAATGAACATTTGGGAGATACTTCATCAAACTTCACATCGCCGGTCAATTTAAAACCCGATTTACGAGTAGCATCCGGCACACGCGTGGTACCGACATCAATTACAACCGCCCCCTCTTTCACCATATCCGCTTTTACAAAATTAGGCTGTCCCATAGCAGCAATAATAATATCTGCTTCACGACACTCTTTAAGCAAATCACGACTACGACTATGGCACACAGTAACAGTCGCGTCACCCGGATAGTTCTTTTGCACCATAAGCATGGCCATGGGTTTTCCCACAATATTACTACGTCCCAAAACGACACATTTCTTACCTTGTGTTTCAATATGATAGCGCTTCAACAATTCAAGGATACCATTAGGCGTAGCTGATATATAGCAAGGCAGACCTATAGACATGCGTCCCACATTAATAGGATGGAAACCATCTACATCCTTACGGTAATCAATAGTTTCAATAACCTTCTGTTCAGATATATGTTTTGGAAGAGGTAATTGCACAATGAAACCATCTACGTCAGCATCTTCATTCAGTTGACGTACTTTATTCAAAAGTTCCTCTTCCGTTACATCCTCTTCATAACGAATTAAAGTAGATTTAAAGCCGCATTCCTCACACGCTTTCACCTTGTTGGCAACATAGGTTTCACTACCCCCGTCATGTCCCACAAGAATAGCAGCCAAATGAGGACGTTTTCCTCCACCCGCCACAATTTTCGATACTTCTTCTGCTATTTCTTGCTTAATTTGAGCCGAGATAGCTTTTCCATCAATCAGTGTCATAATGCTTATTAATAAAATGTTTTTCAATGTATTTTCGCATGATTTCAGAGTTTCACTGACGTGAGATTCAAAAAAAGAATCATCGTTTCATCCGTGACATCATCTTGCCCATCTTACTCCCCGTCACCATTTTCATCATCTTACGTGTTTGGTCAAATTGTTTGATCAACCGATTTACCTCCTGAATATTGGTACCGCTACCTTTAGCAATACGCTGACGGCGCGACCCATTCAATATTTCTGGATTAGTACGTTCTTTAGGAGTCATGGACTGAATAATAGCCTCAATGCTCTTAAAAGCATTATCGTCAATATCAATATCCTTAATGGCCTTGCCCACACCCGGTATCATAGAAGCCAAATCTTTCAAATTACCCATCTTTTTAATTTGTTGGATTTGGCTCATAAAGTCATTAAAGTCAAACTGATTCTTTTGAATTTTCTTTTGTAAACGTTTGGCCTCTTCTTCGTCATATTGTTCCTGTGCACGTTCTACCAAAGAAACAATATCACCCATGCCCAATATACGGTCTGCCATACGTGAAGGATGGAACTGGTCTATTGCTTCCAATTTCTCACCCGTACCAATAAACTTAATCGGCTTATTAACTACCGTACGAATGGAAAGCGCAGCACCGCCTCGTGTATCGCCGTCCAATTTGGTCAAGACAACACCATTGAAGTCTAACCGGTCATTGAATTCCTTGGCTGTATTAACAGCGTCTTGTCCGGTCATTGCATCTACTACGAACAAAATCTCATTCGGGCAAATCGCTTCTTTGACAGCAGCAATCTCATTCATCATCTCCTCATCTACAGCCAAACGTCCGGCAGTATCGACGATAACAAGATCATATCCTTTAGCTTTCGCTTCCTGAATGGCATTTTGGGCAATCTGCACAGGATTCTTACTATCTGGCTCACTATACATGGGCACACCGATTTGTTCTGCTAATACGCGCAACTGTTCGATAGCAGCCGGGCGGTACACATCACAAGCCACGAGTAAGGGACGCCGATTCTTCTTTGTTTTCAACATACGCGCCAACTTACCGCTGAACGTTGTTTTACCAGAACCTTGCAAACCGGACATCAAAATAACAGAAGGCTTACCACTTAAATCTATCTCTGCCGTTTCACCTCCCATCAATTGGGTCAACTCATCGTGCACGATTTTCACCATCAACTGACTGGGTTTAACGGCAGTCAGCACGTTTTGTCCCAACGCTTTTTCCTTAACGGTATCTGTAAAAGACTTAGCCACTTTGTAGTTCACATCCGCATCCAGCAACGCTTTGCGTACATCTTTCAAAGTTTCGGCTACATTAATTTCGGTGATTTTCCCTTCACCTTTTAATATCTTAAACGACCTTTCAAGCCGTTCGCTAAGGTTATCGAACATGTGTTATATGCTTTTATTTATAAATTCTTTTCTTTTTTGAATTGCAAAGGTAAAGAATTTTATAGATATGACAATAAATGGGAGACAGAAACTCTCATCAATACGTCAAACGCAATCCTGCCTGTAACGTAAAATTACAGGGATTCTCCTTACGAATAGTCTGTACAGAGGAGCCATCATCGAAGAAATATGACACACCGGGTTCTACATATATACCTACGCGTTTACCTATATTATACTGAACACCAATATTTCCCATAACAGACCACTGAACAGGTTTTACAGTTTGGCTCTCTGTACCCAATTTGCCATATACGCACTTCTCTACCATACCACCTGCTGACACATATATATCAAATAATGATGTCCGCACAAAACTCCAATTGGCACGGAGTGGTATTCCCAAGTAATGCAACTTCTGCGACAACTCTTCTACACTGTTTTCATAGCGAATATCAGAAGACAAGAAAGTATATACCAATCCCGTTTCCACAGAAAAGCCACGCGGTAATTCTTTCCGAACCGAAATACCCACGCTGACAGGCATTTTATGATCTACAGAAGCTATTTTCCGCTCCCCGCTCCGTAAATAGGGTACTCCATTTTCAAAGACAAGTTCTTGGTCTTCATATACGGCCACAGCGCCATCAGCCATAGTGGTCAAATCTATCCGATTACCTAACACACCGGCATTTGGCGATTGTTGAATATCTGCCGACATAGCGTTATTACCAGATGCCATGCCTCCTACATTACCCACTGAGAAAGCAACAGACCACCGACCAGATTCTTTCTGCTTTATTGGCTGATAGGAACCAGCATAAGGATAATGACGGGTACTTTTCGGCTTATCCGGTACATTTCGAACAAGTGTTTGTTCAGATGCGGACTCGCCCGTTGCATCTAATTTATCCACACCATCCGACAAAGAGTTGTCTCCTTGATTGGGAAATACAACATCGACCTCTTTATCTGATTGATTTTCTTCAATATATCCAATTCCCTCTTTTATACTTTCCGACTTTTCATCTGCTACATCCGTTTGTATGTGCTGTGCCACAAGTGTTTTCCGACGAATGACCACATCAGGTTTAGACGGTACGGGGATATTTGATGCGACAGGAGAAAGTGTGCGTTCTACTTGTGTTCCGACTTCCTCGCTCACAGGACTTTGTATAAACCAAAGACCAATAAGAGATATACCAGCCAACAATGCAGCAGCAGCTCCCATCGACCATCGGCGTAACCACAAATACTTGCCTTGCCTCCGTTCTTCGTTAACAGGTGCGGCAGGCGACAATTCTCTTTCCAACCGTTCCCAACCCGTAGGCGACGGCGATTCAGAATAATCTTTCAGCCTTTCTTTCAGCTGCTTTATCCATAATTCATCTCCCATGATGTACCTCCTTCATGCATTCTTTTTCATCCATTCATTCACTTTCTTGGCCAACGATGCTTTAGCACGCACCAATTGTGATGCCGATGATTTTTCGTTAATGCCTAATATCTGTGCTATCTCTTTGTGGGACTTGTCTTCGAATACGTAAAGATTGAATACAGTGCGATACCCCACCGGTAACTCTTGAACAAATTGCATCAGCACATCTTTAGGTATCGTTTCTATAGCATCCGGAGTTGGCTCCTCGTATATTTGCGGAGCATCTTCCAATGCCACAGACTGGCTCATTACATCACTTTTCCGAAGATATTGCAATACGGTATTTATTATCACTCGTTCCATCCATGCCCGTAAAGAACCTTCACCCCTCCACACAAACTTGTCGAACGAAGCGTAAATCTTCAAGAAACCATCGTGCATCAAATCTTGTGCCGTATCACGGTCAGTGATATAACGCAAGCATACGGCAAACATCTTTCCCGCATAACACTCATAAAGCTCTTTGCGGGCTACATTATCTTCTTGCCTGCAACGCTCCGACAGCTCTTGTTCCTTCATCACTTCCGTTCGAACGTATTTATTCAGATAAATGCACTAATAATTAAAATACTGCATTGATTCATGGAAATTTATAGCTTTACCATCTTTAACAATCACATGTGCAGTATCCGTTTTCCACACGCGTTTTCATACATAGAAATTTGGAGAATCATTAAATACTTAATTTACGTCTACAACATTGTAATTAATAATAATTCGGATTTTGCATTTATATGAAAAAGTTTAAAGCTATATGGCTCGTTTTATTTACAATAACGTGTATGCCTCTACTCCATTCATGTATAGATGACGACCACTCCCCTTTACACAACGACAATACTTATTCCCTACTTGCAATGGGTACTATACGCATAATCGAAGGAAATGACTATTACTTCGATTTGGATGACGGTACTCAAATGTATCCCGGAGATACCGCATACATCAAAAATTACACGCCAATAGAAGGGCAACGCGCTTGCATCTACTACAATTTACTAAGCAAGAAAGTAAATGGGTATGATTATAACGCGCAAGTGATACATATCCAGAACATCGAAACCAAGGACATCTATGTGATGCCCACCGCCAAAGCCGACAGCATTGGAGACGACCGCATCAACATCACCAACATGTGGTTTGCCAATCATCATCTAAACATCGAATACCAAATCATGCAAGGGCAAGATTCATCCGTAAAACATCTGCAAAGCCTTATCGTTAATCCCGATAATGACAACGAAAACGATAAAACAGACTATATCACCCTGGAATTTCGCCACAATGCCCACAATGATGCTTCGCAGGTACAAGGTACGGGCTTTCTCTCTTTCAGATTAGACAGCATAGCCTCACTCATGGAAGGGAAAAAGGGATTGAATATACGTACCCGTACGATATATGACTATATACGCTATACAACCATTGACTTTAAATAAAACGAAGGAGGGAACATCCTTCCCTCCCCTATTTATAACCTCACGGTTCTTTCCACTTGCAAATTACTCATGTGAAGAGAAATACTTCAAAAATTGAGTACGCTCAAACGTATTCACGCCTTCTACATCGCGTACATTCAGCTTACCTCTAAACTGAGCTATATTCTCAAATCCCTTTGTAGTCATCCACATATCCAAAAAACGAGCATATTCCGCAATAACAGCCGATGAAGACTGGTATATTGCACTGCATATCTCTACAGCTGAAGCTCCTGCCAGCAAAGCTTTCACTACACCTTCCGGAGTATGCACACCGCCAGATGCTGCAAAATCCAACTTGCTAACCGCCGCAGAAGCAATACCAATCCATCGCAAAGACTTGCTTAAATCCGTATCGCTGCTAAATACACTACCCACGCTCTGTGTCATCTTATCAATATCAATATCCGGCTGATAAAAACGATTAAAGAGAACCACCCCAGCAGCTCCGTTGGCGTATAATTGCTCGATAAGTGCCACCGGATTAGTCAAATTATCACCCAACTTCATGATGACAGGAATGCGAACGGTATTCTTAATGTGACGCAAAATATCCACATGACGTTGTTCAAAACTACCATAAGTATATTGAATGTCAGCCTGCAAAGCAAGTATATTTACTTCCAAAGCATCAGCGCCGGCTTCTTCAATGCTCTTGGCAAAATCTACCCATCCGGCATCGTGATAGCAATTAATGCTTGCTATAATAGGTATATCGCACACTTTTTTACTTTCCCGTATCAAATCCAGATACTCACTCAACTTATGTTCCCGGATATAAGCAGCCAGATACTCACTTCCTTCGGGATACATATTAACGTCACTCAGATGCTCGGCCTCCATCATGATTTGCTCCTCAAAGAGTGACTTCAACACAATGGCACCTGCTCCTGCCTGACATAACTTTTGATTCTTGTTTGCCTTATCCGTTAATCCAGAACTACTGACAATAATCGGGTTTTTCAATTTCAACCCGGCAAATGTTGTTTCCAATGTTGCCATGATATTATTCACTTTTATGGTTAATGTTTCCATTTGTCTGATACTCTCTTTCGCCAAAGATTTTACTCCCCACACGCACCATCGTACTTCCCGCATCTATGGCCTCGTGATAATCATGAGACATACCCATAGATAACTCGCAAAAAGCACTATCTGCGGCAAACCACGTGTGTTTCACCTCGCAAAAGAAATCATGCAAAGAACAAAATTCCGATCGGATTTGTTCAACACAATCTGTATTGGTAGCCATACCCATCAGCCCACACAGATGTACATTTTTCAGCTCACGCCAATCACCGGCCTTCAACATGTCGCGACACTCTTCAAAACTAAAGCCGAATTTAGTCTCTTCACGGGCAATGTGCAACTGAAGTAAGCAATTGATGACACGCCCCACTCGCGCTGCATGTTTATTGACCTCGACCAATAGTTTATAGGAATCAATGCCATGAATCATCGCCACATAAGGCGCCATGTACTTAATTTTATTCGTCTGTAAATGTCCGATGAAATGCCATTCTATATCCGCGGGCAAACTTTCATGTTTCGCGCCCATCTCTTGCACTTTGCTTTCGCCAAATAAGCGCTGACCGGCACGATATACCTCCATGATGGCCTCGACAGGATGATATTTAGAGACAGCTACCAAGCGTACATTTTCGGGTAACTCGCTCCGTATTTGCTTGAGATTCTCTGCGATAGTCATTTTTACTTTTCACTTTCAGCACTATATGGATACACATCCATAATGGCAGTTTCGGCCACGGACGCTATCTGATAATCAGCCATCGTACCTTTCATACCTTCATCTAATTTATGAATGGAATCGCGCAAATCGGCAGCCTGAACCAGCACTTGCGTAGATGTCTTCTTTTCAGCCCCGCTTTTCTCATCCAATGTAATAAAAACAAGCTTACATTTAAACCACCGATCAGCAGCTTCCTCTTCGCAAGGGAAAAGTTCACTATAATTCGCACGTTTAATATCGGCCACGGTAAACTCGCCCGTAATAAAAGGAGTTATCTCCTCGATGATACGTGCCTCAGCCTCTGTAAAACTGAGTGCATCCACCAGATAGGGTTCGGTTACTTTCTTCACCATACCGTTCTCCATAGTCTTATCATAACGTATCTTGCATTCAAACCACGTATGCATTGCCATAATCTATTCCTTTTCGTTTTTTATTTTTACTGAAACGTAAAAAGAGATTTTACTTAAATGAAGGATAAATGAACTTTCACCTTTCATTTGAATTACAAACAACAAGTTTTAATTCATCTTACCGAGGACAAAGATAAATGTTTTAACTGTATCGTGGAAAATATTTCGGCAGAAAGTTTTTACCCATCTTTGTATATCCACCCAAATGATTATCCATATCCGTCTTGTATTCCTTCTGTCGGCACAAAGTAATTTTTCCTGCCCCACAAGGTATATATATGTATAGATTTACATTATCTTTGTCGTCAAGAAACTTCATTAAACATTACAGATATGGAAGCATCAAAAGTATATTTTACAGACCTGCGCACCTCCCCCACGTCCAATCTGCTGGACAAACTGGAGCGCCTGGTGCGGCGGGCAGGCATCGGTGAACTGCCGCTGAAGGACAGTTTCGCCGCCATCAAAATACACTTCGGCGAACCGGGCAATCTGGCTTACATCCGTCCCAACTATGCCGCACGCATGGCCAATGTGCTGCGAAGCTACGGGGCGAAGCCCTTTCTGACGGACTGTAACACCCTCTACTCCGGCCGCCGAGCCAATGCAGTGGACCACCTTCAGAGTGCTATGGAGAATGGTTTCAACCCCATCTCCGCCCAATGTCAGGTCATCATTGCCGACGGTTTGAAGGGTACGGACTACCGCGAGATTCCCATAGACGGCGAGTATTGTCAGGCGCCCAAGATAGGCACGGCGCTTGCAGACGCGGATGTCATTATCAGCATGAACCACTTTAAGGGTCACGAGCAAGCAGG
>CALUJK010000107.1 GCA_944320945.1 uncultured Bacteroides sp.
AGTAAAAATGTTTGGAACACGATATTGAAGGTGATAGCAGCCGTGGCTACGGCCATAGCCGGTGCGCTGGGACTGAACGCGATGGGGATGTAACCGAAGGTGACTGCGCTCTTTGACATGTTTACAGGCTTCTTGCACTATTGGAAAACAGTGCAAGAAGTCATATCTAACGTTAATAAATGGGTGGTTCTGCCCTCTATTTGGAACGGATGTCGTATATTTGCACCTTAAAAGCACGTTATCAACGAATTTCAATAACTGAATGAAACAGTACAGAACCGTAAACAACCTGATGGGTTGGGTTACTTTCCTGATTGCGGCCACGGTCTACTGCATGACCATCGAGCCGACCGCCAGTTTTTGGGACTGCGGCGAGTTTATTACCTCCGGATATAAGTTGGAAGTGGGGCACCCGCCCGGCGCACCGTTCTTTATGATGGTGGCGAACCTGTTCTCGCAATTTGCGTCGGACGCCACCGAGGTGGCCAAGATGGTGAACTACATGAGCGCGCTGATGAGTGGCGCCTGCATCATGTTCCTCTTCTGGACCATCACGCACCTGACGCGCAAGCTGGTGGTGAAGGACGAGAATCACATTACCAACGCGCAGCTTATCACCGTGATGGGCAGCGGACTGGTGGGTGCACTGGCCTATACGTTCAGCGATACGTTCTGGTTCTCGGCTGTCGAGGGTGAGGTATATGCCTTCTCGTCGCTGTTTACGGCCGTGGTGTTCTGGCTCATCCTGAAGTGGGAAGATGTGGCCGACGAGCCGCACAGTGACCGCTGGATTATCCTGATAGCTTATCTGACCGGTCTGTCGATTGGTGTGCACCTGCTGAACTTGCTGTGCTTGCCCGCCATCGTGCTGGTGTATTATTATAAGAAAGTGCCCGATGCCAATGCCAAAGGGTCGCTGTTGGCGCTGCTGGGGTCGGCAGTGCTGGTGGCGGTGGTGCTGTATGGCATCGTGCCGGGCATCGTGAAGGTGGGCGGATGGTTCGAGCTGTTGTTTGTCAACACGCTGGGTATGTCGTTCAATAGCGGTGTCATTGTCTATGTCATTCTGTTGGCGGCGTCTATCCTGTGGGGTGTGTATGAGAGCTATACGGAGCGAAACCCCATGCGCATGGTGGTGTCGTTCATTCTGACGATTGCCATGCTGGGTATTCCGTTCTACGGACACGGCACGGGGTCGGTGGTGATTGGACTGGTGGTGATTGCATTGCTGTGGCTTTACCTCAATCCCAAGTCGCAAGCACGGATGAAGGAGAAATTCCGCGTCAGTGCACGCACGCTGAACACGGCGCTGCTCTGCACGATGATGATAGTCATCGGTTATTCGTCGTATGCGCTTATCGTCATCCGTTCCACGGCCAACACGCCGATGGACCAGAACTCTCCGGAGGACATCTTTACGCTGGGTGAGTATCTGGGACGTGAGCAGTATGGCACCCGTCCGCTGTTCTACGGACCGGCGTTCTCCTCGCAAGTGGCGCTGGATGTGAAGGACGGTTACTGCGAACCACGCGTGAAGTATCAGGGTACGAAATTTATCCGCAAGGAAAAGGCTACGCCCGATGAGAAGGATTCCTACGTGGAAATTCCGGGTCGCTTTGAGTATGAGTATGCGCAGAACATGCTTTTCCCGCGTATGTACAGCAGTACGCATGCCGCCCAGTACAAGGCCTGGCAGGAGATTAAGGGGCACGACGTGCCGTACGACCGTTGCGGCGAGATGGTGATGGTGAACATTCCTACGCAGTGGGAGAACATCAAGTTCTTCTTCTCCTATCAGTTGAACTGGATGTACTGGCGCTACTTTATGTGGAACTTTGCCGGACGGCAGAACGACATGCAGGGCTTCGGAGAACTGGAGCACGGCAACTGGATAACGGGTATCTCGTTCATAGACAATCTGCTGGTGGGTAATCAGGAGTTTGTCCCCACGGAACTGAAAGAGAATAAGGGACACAACGTGTATTACTGCCTGCCGCTGTTGTTGGGTCTGCTCGGTCTGTTGTGGCAGGCTTATCGCGGACAGAAAGGCATCCAGCAGTTCTGGGTGGTGTTCTTCCTCTTCTTTATGACCGGTATTGCCATTGTGCTCTACCTGAATCAGACGCCCAGTCAGCCGCGCGAGCGTGACTATGCGTATGCGGGTTCGTTTTATGCCTTTGCCATCTGGATAGGTATGGGTGTGGCAGGACTGATACAGCTGGTCAACAAATGGATAAATAAGAAGTCGCTCGAACCGTCGCCGGTGGTGGCAGGGGTAGTTTCGCTGGTATGCTTGCTGGTGCCCATACAGATGGTGAGCCAGACGTGGGACGACCACGACCGGAGCGGACGCTACATGTGTCGTGACTTCGGACAGAACTATCTGATGTCGCTTCAGGAATCGGGCAATCCTATCATCTATACCAATGGTGATAACGATACATTCCCGTTGTGGTATAATCAGGAGACGGAAGAGTTCCGCCCCGATGCGCGTTCTTGTAACCTCAGCTACTTGCAGACGGACTGGTACATCGACCAGATGAGGCGTCCGGCATACGATTCGCCGTCGCTGCCCATTACGTGGGATCGCAGCGAGTATGTGGAGGGCACGAATGAGTATGTGCCTGTACAGCCCGAATATAAGCAGAGCATCGATAAGCTGTATGCTGAGGCCAGAAAGCAGGCTGCGCAAGGCAATCCGGAGGCGCTGGCCAATGTGCAGAATGAGTTTGGTGGGAATCCGTACGAACTGAAGAATATCTTGAAATACTGGGTGCGCAGTCCTAAAGATGCGGACTTGCGGGTGATCCCGACAGACAGTATCGTGTTTAAGGTGGATAAGGAAGCGGTGCGCCGCAGCGGTATGCTGATACCGGGTGACACGATTCCTGACTACATGCACATCTCTCTGAAAGGAAAACGTGCCCTCTACAAGAGCGAGCTGATGATGCTGGAAATGCTGGCTGAGGCTAACTGGGAACGGCCTATCTATATCGCTGTCAGCGTAGGGCAGGAGAACCAGTTGGGCATGGCCAACCACTTCATACAGGAGGGACTGGCGTATCGCTTTACTCCTTTCGACAATACAAAGACGGGCGTCAGCATCGACTCGGAGAAGATGTATGACAACTTGATGAATAAGTTCCGCTTCGGTGGCATTGACAAGCCGGGTATCTACATCGACGAGAATGCCATGAGGATGTGTCACTCGCATCGCCGTACATTCTCGCAGCTGATATTGCAACTGATGCGTGAGGGTAAGAAGGAGAAAGCCAAAGCTGCATTGGACTATGCCGAACAGATGATTCCCGCCATGAATGTGCCTTACGACTGGCAGAACGGTGCGCCGCAAATGGCAGAAGCGTACTATCAGCTGGGCGATACGGCTCATGCAGACCTTATCTCCGTGGCTCTGGCGCAGAAGGAGTCGGAGTACATCAACTGGTATCTCAGCATGGATGACTATCGGTTTGCCATCTCTCAACATGAGTTTGAATACCATTGGGCGGTGCTCGATGCCGTAGTCAGACTGATGCAGAAATATGAATCGAAAGAGGCGGAAGCCTTTGCTCCGAAGGTGGAGGAAGCGTATAACATGTATATAAGTCGGCAGGGGGTGGAATAACCTCCGTCGGCGTTTCTATATAACAGCCATTCCTTGCCATGCTGATAGAACAACCTCCTATGCTGCTGCGTAAGCTCTATCCCGGAGCCCTTTGGCGCATGAATCCGGATGAGCACGCGGTGTATCTTACCTTCGATGACGGGCCTATTCCTGAAGTGACGCCGTGGGTACTCGATTTGCTGGACGACCGTGACGTCAAGGCAACGTTCTTCATGGTGGGCGACAATGTACGTAAATATCCTGCCGAGTTCCGCAGGGTGGTGGAGCGCGGGCATCGCGTCGGTAATCATACATTTAATCATATCCGAGGGTTCAGCCGCCGGTATTTCACGTCGGCTGCTTATCTGGATAATACGGAACGGGCACAGCATATCATGGGTGCGGCAAACCGGGGAAGTGAGACGGAAAAACCGCTTTTCCGTCCGCCACACGGACACATGGGTTGGGCGCAGTACATGACGCTGAAAAAGCGTTTCCGCATCGTGATGTGGGACCTTGTGACGCGGGATTACAGTAAGAAACTCCGTCCGCCGCAGGTGCTGGCCAATGTGATGCGATATGCTCGTAACGGCTCCATCATTACCTTTCATGATTCGCTGAAGTCGTGGACAAACGGAAATCTGCAATATGCCTTGCCTCGTGCCATCGACTTTCTGAAGGAAGAGGGATATACGTTCAAGCTACTGTAAGCAATAGTAAAAGAACTGTATCAACAGTATACAGATTACACTGAAATAGATAAGGGTGCGTCAAAACCCAATTTTTGAAAAGATGAACTTATAATTTGAGTATTGCTAAAAATTAAAGAAAGGGTCGTATCATTCCTCCATACAGAGCTTGATACGACCCTTTTAAGTGTTATAGCTGCAATCTGTAACTTTTGAGAGTAGTCATTTTAGTTTTGACATACTCTCTATTGTTTTTATTCGTGTCGTCTTGTGTGCTGTTGGCACAGCCCTCCATCTTTTTGTTGTAAGTCTGCTTCGACTTTCTTGGCTTTGCCTGATTCTATATTTGTAAATACGGCATTTTAAGCCTTTGTCGGAAGCTGAAACTTACGTCGCGGCTCATTGTACCAGAACTGTCAGCGGCGTGCGTACACGGCGTGCAAAACTGCTCATATATGCATCCCATGCTTCGGGGGTCTTGATATCGGCGCGATTCCATGCGTATCCCCAGTAGTAGGTGTATGCAGAATCGGGGATGTAGTCGCTGATAATCAGCACATGACCGTCGGCATTGTTACGCTGCTTCTTTTCGGCGTCGGAGAAAAGCACGGTTTTGGCCTCATTGACCTTGGCCGGTGCGGCAATACCCATGAATATCTTTCCGTTATTCGGGCCTGTGGTGGGATCCACATACGTGATGTAACCTGCTTCGGCATCTGTCTTGAATGCGCCACCGGGTTCGTGCATTACGATACCTGCTACGATGGGCATCGTTTGGTTGAGGTTGCTATAAGAAACTTCCGTTTTGTTGAGGCGTGAACCGGCATCCAGCGTGATGAGACGTGTCTCCACCACATTGCTGTCACCCCGTACTACCAGCGGATTGAACTCCAGACGGACTGTGAAGCGCAACGGCCCGTTGTCCAGTATCTCATAATCCTTGTAGCACCACGGATAAATGATAGTATCTCCTGCCATCAGTGCAGCCACGCCGGCACCCAGTGTAGGCCCTACGGCATAGCAGTCCATTCCATAACCGTGGTCGATGTGGTAGGAAAGGCTCTGTCTTAACTCTTTGGCAGCTTTCGGGTCGGTTTTCTCTATTTCTTTGGCGCGGGCACGTTCGGCCTTGTTTGTCTCTTTGGCATACATTTCTTCCAGCACGGGGTCGGTTGTGTTGTATTTCGTGAAGAGGTCATAGCCATACCCCCTTTCGCCCGTGGCCTGCAAAGCCGGGCCATAGGCGCGGAATGCCACGAGGTCGTTCTCCCAGGCCATGTCGTCCATACGTTCGGGATACTGGCGTCCGCAGGCTTTCACGCTGACGGCTTGCGGTGTGCCTGTGCAGATGGTGTAAACAGCCGTAGCGGCAGAATCCACGCTGACAGGGAAGATGAGTTTATCGTCATACGTAATCTGATAAGGCACTTGCTTGTCCTCGGCATCCAGCACGATGACTTGCGCCGTGTCTGCCAGTTGCAGGCGTTGTGCTACATCAGTCATGGAGATTTCTACCATCTCACTCGAGCGGGCTTCGGCAAGTGGATTGGTTACGGTGACAGTCACTGTCTTTTTCTGGGTGCAGGACAGACAGCACAAGGCCACCACACTGAGTATTAAAAGTTTTTTCATAAGATAGATATGTACAAAGTTAAAATGAAAACTCCTTAAAAAAGAATGGATAACTGAACACAAAGCACATACACCTTGTCCCAATTATCCATTCCCCTTAATTTATAGATTTCGATTACTTAGGCTGCTTGCCGATGTAAGCCAGAATACCGCCATCCACGTAGAGGATGTGTCCGTTTACGGCGTTGGAAGCCTCTGAAGCGAGGAACACAGCCGGACCGGTCAGTTCCTGCGGGTCGAGCCAGCGGCCAGCGGGAGTCTTGGCGCAGATGAAAGAATCGAACGGGTGACGGCTGCCGTCCGGTTGACGCTCGCGCAGCGGAGCGGTTTGCGGAGTAGCGATGTAACCCGGGCCAATGCCGTTACACTGGATGTTGTATTCACCATATTCAGAGCAGATGTTACGAGTCAACATCTTCAAACCACCCTTAGCTGCAGCATAAGCCGATACAGTCTCACGGCCCAGCTCAGACATCATAGAGCAGATGTTGATAATCTTACCGTGACCTTTCTTCATCATGGCAGGCAGAACGGCTTTAGACACGATGAACGGAGCGTTCAGGTCGATATCGATCACTTTACGGAATTCAGAAGCTGCCATTTCGTGCATCGGGATGCGGCGGATGATACCGGCGTTGTTCACCAAGATGTCGATAGTGCCCACTTCTTTCTCAATTTGAGCCACCATAGCCTGTACGGCAGGTTCGTCAGTTACATCGCACACATATCCGTGTACTTCGATGCCTTTTTCCTTATAAGCGGCCAAACCTTTGTCTACCAGTTCTTGGTTGATGTCGTTGAAACAGATTTTTGCACCTTGTTCTGCGAAAGCCGAAGCGATGGCAAAACCAATACCGTAGGAAGCACCCGTTACGAGGGCTACTTTTCCTTCCAATGAAAAATTCAAATACGGATTCATAATCTTTAAGTTATTAATTGATTAAACAATCATTGTTTCTTTCTTTTCCTTTACTTTAAGTCCGTGATGAGTGAGAAATCTTGGTCTCCATAGTCCAAATTCTCACCTCCCATTCCCCAGATAAATGTATAGTTGTGTGTGGCTGCTGCCGAGTGGATGGACCATTCAGGCGACAACACCGCCTGCTCGTTCTGCATCCATAGGTGGCGCGTCTCGTCCACCTCGCCCATGAAGTGACACACGGCATGTTCGGCAGGCACTTCAAAGTAGAAGTATGCCTCCATGCGGCGGCTGTGCACGTGTGCCGGCATGGTGTTCCACACGCTGCCTGTTGCCAGTTCCGTCATACCCATCTGCAACTGACAGGTAGGCAATACCTGATTGACCAACATTTTGTTAATATCGCGTTCGTTCGAACCTTCCAGCGATCCCATGTGAGCCACAACGGCGTCTTGTTTCGTTACTTTTTTGTCGGGATAGTTGCGATGCGCTGTCACCGAGTTGAAGTAGAACTTGGCCGGTTGTGCGGCATCTACGCTTTCAAACGTCACCGTGCGGTCTCCCGAACCCAAATAGAGCGCCTCTTTGTAACCCAGTTCAAATACGGCGTCGCCTGCCTTCACCACGCCCGGGCCTCCCACGTTGAAGATACCCATTTCGCGGCGTGTAAGGAAGAACGGAGCCTTCAGCGGGTCGATAGCCTCCAATGTCAGCACTTCGCCCACGGGCAGGGCACCGCCCACAATCATGCGGTCGTACATGGAGTAAACCATATTTACCTCGTTTGGTGCGAACACACGTTCTATCAGGAAGTCGCGACGGATGCGTTTCGTATCATAACTGCGTGCATCTTCGGGATGCGCTGCATAGCGGATTTCATAGTTTGTTTTCATGCGTAATATCTCTTTATAATAATGTGCAGGTTTTACACGGCACCCTCATTCTCTTGAAAGGAGCGATGCAAATTTAGCAAAAGAAAATGTAGAATCATTGTTTTTTCGGTGAAATAACTGTCAATATTGTATAAAGATGTTGCAAAATAGTACATTCCTTGTCCGATGTAGTGCTCTTGTACGCTGTGAGTACATTCATTTGGTGTTGGCAAGTGGTTGTATAGTTATTGTATATTTCCGGCAAAATGCTTCCGATTCCTCTTTTCTGCTTACACCGCATTGGGCGGAAATCGTTAAAGGTTTTATTAACATTTTGCTATTTTTACATTCCTCATTTTTTCATTTCACGATGCTGGCATTGACGGATGTACCCAATTGGTATTTCTGCTAACAACTTTATTACTAATAAAAATATTACAATTCATCTTTTTCTTTCTCCCTCCTTATACTGTTTCTCTCTGTCATAACCCCTATTTTTGGTAATTCGCTAACTATTTATTACCTTTGCAGCCGAAATCAAGCATAATATGAACGCCGTACGCTTACATATCGTAAATACACCGATGCCGCAGATGCCTTTCTGCGACGTCTATCTCAGTGTACACGTACATTGGTTCAGCGGTTTTATCTAATTTCCCTTATACATATCGGTTGAGGATGTCTCAAAATGGAGGCTGATTATCATTCTTGTCATGAATGAATGCGAAACATCTTCCTGTTGTAAAAAACTGGTGAGAGATCTTTCGCGTTGCTCAAGATGACAAGCATGGGAAGTCTTCAATACGTATTCATCCTTTTACACTTGCCGGCAGGAACTGTGTCTGTCCGGCAGGATAGCAGGCGTACGCTCCTTTGCGACGGGGAGGTACGTGCATTCTTGTCGCTGTTTCATTATTTACCATCTAAAAATCAAGACCGTTATGTTCAATGTAATAGGCATTATGCTGACAGGGATATGTATAGGCTATATCTTCCGTAAGTTCGAGTTTCTGCAAAAGACAGAGAAAAGTATTTCGTGCACCATCGTGGCACTGCTCTTTGTACTGGGGCTGTCGATAGGTTCCAACCACCTCATTATAGACAATCTGTGGCGCTTCGGCTGGCAGGCTGCCGTGCTGGCTACGGCGGGACTGCTGGGCAGTATGTTTGCTGCACGGATAGTTTATGTCCTGTTGTTCAAGAAAGAGGAGCAGAAAGGAGGGGAGGAGCAATGAAAAGCAGCATCATCGTACTGACCTTCTTCGCCATAGGTTGCCTGACGGGACTGCTTACCGACGCCCGTCTGGACGGACACAACATATCCATGTATATCCTTTATGTGCTGATGCTGCAAGTGGGCATCAACATCGGTTGCAAGAAAGACCTGAAGCAGATAGTGAGCCAGTTACACATCCGGATGCTGGCCATACCGCTGGCCACTGTCGTCGGGACACTGCTGTTCTCCGCGCTGGCCAGTGTGCTGCTGAGCCGCTGGAGCGTATTCGACTGTATGGCGGTGGGCAGCGGCTTTGCCTACTATTCGCTGTCGTCCATCCTCATCACGCAGTTCAAGGAAGCATCGCTGGGCGTGCAGTTGGCTACCGAACTGGGCACCATCGCCCTGCTTGCCAATATCTTCCGCGAGATGATGGCGTTGCTGGGCAGTCCGCTCTTTACGAAGTTCTTCGGAAAACTGGCACCCATTTCGGCGGCCGGTGTCAATTCGATGGACGTGGTGCTGCCTGTCATTACCCGTTGTTCGGGACGGGAGATGATTCCCATCGCCATTTTGCATGGCATACTTATCGATGTCAGTGTCCCGCTGTTTGTGTCATTATTCTGCAGTTTGTAGGGGCGTACTGTTCTCGAAAGGAGATTTTCTTGTCTAAAGGTTGATTGTTTGGCGGAAAGCGTTTATATTTGTCAGCTACATAACCATCAGTTTATGGCATCAAGACGAATGATAACGACTATTTGGCGTTTCTATCTGGATGGTTTCCGGGGAATGACGTGGGGACGTACGCTGTGGCTCATCATTTTGGTGAAGCTGTTCATCATGTTCTTTATCCTCCGTCTCTTCTTTTTCCCCGATTTTCTGAAGGCTATGGCGCCGGATGATGACAAGGGAGACTACGTGAGCCGTGAACTGATAGAGCGTGTCCGATAAGAAAAACGATACATTAACCTTATAATACTGACAGGAATGCTTGAAAACATCGACACTTCGCTGATTGACTGGTCGCGGGCGCAGTTTGCCTTGACGGCCATTTACCACTGGATTTTTGTACCGCTGACGTTGGGACTGGCCGTCATCATGGGCATCATGGAGACGGCTTACTACCGCACCGGCAATGAATTTTGGAAACGCACCGCACGCTTCTGGATGAAGCTGTTCGGCATTAACTTTGCCATCGGTGTGGCTACGGGACTGATTCTGGAATTTGAGTTTGGCACCAACTGGAGTAACTACTCCTGGTTTGTGGGCGACATCTTCGGCGCACCGCTTGCCATCGAGGGCATTGTGGCTTTCTTCATGGAGGCTACGTTTATTGCCGTCATGTTCTTTGGCTGGGAGAAGGTGAGCAAGGGTTTCCACCTGGCAGCTACCTGGCTGACCGGACTGGGCGCTACTATCTCCGCCTGGTGGATTCTGGTGGCAAATGCCTGGATGCAGTACCCCGTGGGCATGACTTTCAATCCCGATACGGCACGCAACGAGATGGTCGATTTCCTGGCCGTGGCCACTTCGCCGATGGCGGTCAATAAGTTCTTCCACAGCGTATTGTCCGGCTGGGTGCTGGGCGCCATATTTGTGGTGGGCGTCAGCTGCTGGTATTTGTGGCGCCGTCGCGAAAAGAAGTTTGCGCTTGCCAGCATCAAGGTGGCGGCGTGGACGGGCTTGTTCGCAGCCTTGCTTTCAGCGTGGACGGGTGACGGATCGGGCTATCAGGTGGCTCAGACACAGCCCATGAAACTGGCCGCCATGGAGGGCTATTATGACGGTACCGATGGTGCCGGACTGGTGGCTTTCGGCATTCTGAATCCCGATAAGCAGACGGCTGACGACGGCGAGGAAGCTTTCCTTTTCCGCATGGAGATTCCCAAGATGCTGTCACTGTTGGCCGAGCGTGAGAGCGATGCCTTTGTGCCCGGCATCAACGACCTGCTGAAAGGCGGATATACGCAGAAAGACGGCACGCAGGCACTGTCGGCCGAAGAGAAGATAGCGCGTGGCAAGCGTGCCATTGCAGCCTTTGCCGACTACCGCACCGCCAAGGCCGAAGGGCGCGAAGCCGACATGCAGGAGGCCGCCCGCGTGCTGGACGAAAATATGGACTACTTTGGATATGGATACATCAAAGACGTCAATGAGCTGGTGCCGAATGTTCCCCTTACGTTCTATATGTTCCGCGTCATGGTGATACTGGGCGGATATTTCATTCTGTTCTTTATAGGAGTGCTGTTCTTTGTGTACAAGCGGCGCATGGAGGAGATGCGCTGGTTCCACTGGGTAGTCATGCTGACCATTCCGTTGGGCTATCTGGCCGGACAGGCCGGCTGGGTGGTGGCCGAGTGTGGCCGTCAGCCGTGGGCCATACAGGACATGCTGCCCACGTGTGCGGCCGTGTCCCGTCTGGATGTAGGCTCTGTGCAGACCACGTTCTTCCTGTTCCTGGTGCTGTTCACCGTCTTGCTGGTGGCCGAAGTGAGTATCATGCTGAAAGCCATCCGCAAAGGTCCCGAGAAAGAAAACTGATGTATCACGCTATCTATCGTAAATAAAGAATATGGAAACCTATACTTTTCTTCAACACTATTGGTGGTTTTTAGTCTCTTTGCTGGGCGGCATATTGGTGTTTCTGCTGTTTGTGCAGGGAGGCAACTCGTTGCTGTTCTGTTTGGGTAAGACGGAGGAGCACCGTTCCCTGATAATTAACTCCACGGGGCGGAAGTGGGAGTTTACGTTTACCACGCTGGTCACGTTCGGCGGGGCATTCTTTGCCTCCTTCCCCTTGTTCTACAGCACCAGTTTCGGCGGGGCTTACTGGCTGTGGATGATTATCCTGTTCAGCTTCGTGCTGCAAGCGGTCAGCTACGAGTTTCAGTCCAAGGCGGGAAACCTGCTGGGCAAGACGACCTATCGCAGTTTTCTGGTGCTGAACGGTGTGCTGGGGCCGGTGCTGCTGGGAGCAGCCGTGGCCACGTTCTTCACCGGTTCGGCTTTCTATATAGATAAGAACAACATGGCAGACATCGGTATGCCGGTCATCAGTCAGTGGGCCAACGGCTGGCACGGGCTGGATGCCTTGGGCAATCTGTGGAATGTGGTGCTGGGACTGGCTGTGTTCTTCCTGGCGCGTATTCTGGGTGCTCTCTACTTCATCAACAACATAGACGATGCCGCGCTGACGGCACGTTGCCGCCGCTCGCTGTGGGGCAATACGGCGCTGTTCCTTCTGTTCTTCCTGTTATTCCTCATCCGCACGCTGGTGGCCGACGGCTTTGCCGTCCGTCCGGACACGCAGGAGGTGTTTATGGAGCCTTATAAATACTGGCACAACCTGCTGGCTATGCCACTGGTGCTGATTGTCTTTCTGCTGGGCGTGGTGGCTGTGCTGTGGGGCATTGTGCGCACGTTGTGGAAAGCAACGTTTCGGAAAGGCATCTGGTTTGTCGGGGTGGGGACGGTGCTCACGGTGACCGCCTTGTTGTTGCTGGCAGGATATAATGACACGGCTTACTATCCCTCCACGGCCGACTTGCAAAGCTCGCTGACCATCTCCAACAGTTGTTCCAGTCTGTTCACGTTGAAGGTCATGGCCTATGTATCTGTCCTGATACCGTTTGTCTTGGCCTATATCTTTTATGCGTGGCGCTGCATCGACCAGAAGAAAGATGCTGCGGCCGGACAGCCCGGAAACGAGCATCGGTATTGATTCATAGAATTAATTTCGAAAAAAAAACGGTAAAAAGCTTGCATATTTTTTCATAACCCTTTATCTTTGCACCGCTTTTTAACAGAAAGCATCTGAAGTTTGGATTATGGTGTAATGGTAGCACAACAGGTTTTGGTTCTGTTTGTCCAGGTTCGAATCCTGGTAATCCAACACTTACAACGGAAAGCCCTGAGAGGTAAACACTCTCGGGGCTTTCTTTTTTTATCCGTATGCTTGCGGGCGGCATGCGTGTGGTGCGGGCTGTGGCCGGGCTCCAAGACACCGCAGGACATGCTGGAACGCGTCACGGCCATACTGGTGCAGCAATGGTTTCCCGTGGATACGCCGTGGGGGCAGGAAAACTTCAATAATCCCTATGCCCGCTTTACCTGGCGCAACAGTTTCAGTCTGCCCGCAGGCTTCCGTCTGGATGTGGACTTAGATGCTGATACGCGCGGTGAAAACGAGAGTTATCGGCTGGGGGAGGGGACTTGTTCGCTCGATGTGGCTGTCTATAAGGAGTTCTTCGATGAGCGTCTCAGCATTCAGTTGAAGGGGACGGACTTGTTTAACTCCAGTCGGGTGCCTGTCACACTGTACAGTGGTAACCGCCTGATGACTATCGACCAGGAGTCGCGCCGGCGCATTACACTGACGTTGCGGTATAAATTTAATGCTGCGAAGAGTAAGTATAAAGGTACCGGTGCGGGGCAGGAACAGAAGAACCGTATGTAATGAAGAGGGTGAGCGGGTGTGCCATAATGAGATATGGCACGCAGATGACACAGATTAAACAGATTTTCGCAGATTTATTCACTTGTACATCAATAATATATAATCAGTGGTCATCTGTTATATCTGTGTCATCTGTGTGCAATGATAGATAACGAAAAAGGCTGTATCAGCATGTAGAATGATGGTCATTCTTTGTGCTGATACAGCCTTTGATGTCTTATGCTAATTTTTCAGCCTTACGCGCTTACTTGACAATCACCAGGTAGTAGTTCTTCTTT
>CALUJK010000108.1 GCA_944320945.1 uncultured Bacteroides sp.
AACAGGCTTGTCATAAAGCGCCGCTGTCCTAACCGGAAAGCGGGTGCAAAAGTACTGCCTTTTCTATTTCACGCAAAATATTATGCGGACTTTTTTGAAGGAAAAAGCAAAGAATTTTCAAATGCGACTGAAATACAATACATTACATACGAGACTAAAAAAGCAAGAAAATAAACAGAAAAATCAAATATACATTATATAATATATAAATCCCTCAATACAAACTTTAAACTGCTTACATTTTCTTCTTTTAGCCATTTTTTGCGTTCCTGCTTTTAGTTTTTCTGTTCTTCCATCAAATAGTCCACTTATTCTTCACCCTCTAAGTCCCAATTTAGTTTCATAAACATTCTCACAAACTGAGACTAATTTTCAAGCAGACTCTTCAAAATTCCTTTTTGTTGACTTCATGGTTCACCAACGACCTCAGCATCCTCTACATCATTTTCTTTCAAATGCTTTTTCACCTCCATCTCAGAAACAGGCAAATGAGGTTTACGACGCAAAAATTTAAGCCAGCTAAACAAATCCGACGCCGCATAAACCAAACTTGCAACGCCAATAATCATAAACGTTGTCGTACGTACCCCCGTGGGGTTAAACAACGACAAGACACCGGCCAGAAGAATCAAAACAGGAACAACATAAAAACCTCCGGACACAGGCATCCACCGACGTGCACTCATCAACACAGCTATCTGCTGAATGCCACCCATCATCAGAATAAATCCCAACAAAAATGTCAGAAAATCGGCAAAGAACCCCGGCATGATAATCAGCCACAAACCGAATAAAAGACTACCGAGAGCCTCCAACGGGAAACGACCGCGCTGATCAGCCGCACTCACCAAATAACTTATAATGCCTATCGCTGAAGGCAGAAAAAACACGACACCAAGAGTAATCACAAAATAATCACTTGCCTTATCCGGAAACATCACTAACACCAAGCCAATGATCAATGCGCATACAATACGCAAAAATGAATAATTAAGTCTTTTCATAAATTCTTATTTTTCAATAGTCGCAAAAATATTCCTTCAAAAGATACCGAGCCTCATTCAAACTGACTCTTAATCCTCTAAAAATAAAAACAAAGATATGCTTTTATTGTTCAAGAACAAACCTCATATATGTTTTTTACAGAGAAAACATATACATAATAATCTCAAATACTATCAATTTGCCACTTTACATACATTCCATCCTCAGAAAACAAAGCCAAATTATATTTTTTTGTCACAAAAGCTTTATCTTTGCATCCAAATTGCATTTTAATTTAAAAACTTATGACTTTGCAATACCCATCCGTTTTGCTTATCTATACAGGTGGAACTATCGGAATGATAGAAAACCCGGAAACCGGTGCGCTCGAAAACTTTAACTTCGACCATTTGTTGCAACATGTTCCCGAGCTAAAACGTTTCAATTACCACATATCTTCATACCAATTCAATCCTCCCATCGACTCTTCGGATATGGAACCTGCCCTATGGGCCAAGATCGTTAAGATTATCCACTACAATTATGATAACTTCGACGGATTTGTTATCCTTCACGGCACCGATACAATGGCTTATACAGCATCGGCCCTCAGCTTTATGCTTGAAAATTTAGGAAAACCGGTCATTCTCACCGGTTCTCAATTGCCCATTGGCACTCTGCGTACCGATGGAAAAGAAAATCTCATCACAGCTATCGAAATTGCAGCTGCCAAGCATCCGGACGGTTCTCCCATCGTACCCGAAGTCTGTATTTTCTTTGAAAACGAACTTATGAGAGGAAACCGCACGACAAAAATTAATTCCGAAAATTTCAATGCTTTTCGTTCTTTCAACTATCCATCATTAGCACAGGCCGGTATTCATATCCGATACAACGAGCACTCAATACGCTACCCGGACCCCACACGTCCCATGAAGCCACACTACCTATTTGATACCAGTGTAGTGATGCTCACCCTCTTCCCGGGTATTCAAGAGGGCATTATAGACTCAGTCCTTCATGCCCCCAGATTAAAAGCTGTAGTACTGAAAACCTATGGTTCAGGCAATGCACCCCAAAAAGAGTGGTTCATCCACCAGCTCAAGGATGCCACCGAACGTGGTATTATCATCGTAAACATCACCCAGTGCCAACGCGGTGCAGTAGAAATGGAACGATACGAAACAGGCTTGCAACTTCTTCAAGCGGGTGTTATCAGTGGATATGACAGCACGCCGGAATGTGCCGTCACAAAACTCATGTTCCTATTAGGACACGGTTATACGCAAGCCCAAATCCGCCAGTGTATGAATTCAGATTTAGCGGGAGAAATCACT
Organism: uncultured Bacteroides sp.; assembly: GCA_944320945.1. Lineage (GTDB taxonomy): Bacteria > Bacteroidota > Bacteroidia > Bacteroidales > Bacteroidaceae > Bacteroides. Next base: position 2,322 of record CALUJK010000108.1, read on the forward strand.
AAAGAATAATATATAAGTTCACGATAAGGCACAAAAAAACGAGCGAATTCTCTCGAATCCCTCGCCGCTGCGTAGAAAAGCCCGATGGGCTTTTCTTTTTTCCAACATAAATAATCCTTTTAAAACAATCTTCTTTTACTCTCAAAAAAAATACTAAAACCTATTTTCTGCAATCTTTTACCTTAATTATAACCTTTAAATCTTATTTTCTGAAAACAATCTTCTTTTACCTTATATCTTTCTTCTTCACAGAAGTATGATATTATCTATGTATTTCAGAATTCGTTGCAAAGATACAGCATTTCCCTATTACTTCCAAATGAATAGACAAATCTATATTTATTTATAACATTAGTTTTAAAATCATCACGCACATTTTACACTCATAAAGAAAAACAAGAGGCTGTCTCGTGTATGAAACAGCCTCTTCCCCTTTAAACACCTTAAACAAAATTTAAATTATACAACATCAGCCAAAGAGAAACACCCGTGTTCTCATTTTCTGGCTTCAGCTATATAACCCAATGCTTCCTTACATTTATTCGTAATATATGCCCAGTCTTCAGCTGCAACTTTATCTTTCGGGAACAACTTAGACCCCATACCTACGCAGAATACGCCGGCATTAATCCAAGAAGTCAGGTTCTCCTGAGTCGGTTCTACACCACCTGTTACCATCAATTTTGACCACGGCATCGGTGCCAACATACCTTTTACCAACTTCGGTCCCAGTACATCTCCCGGGAACACCTTGCAAAGGTCGCATCCTACTTCCTGAGCAAAGCCTACTTCAGATACACTGCCGCATCCCGGTGTGTAAGCCACCAAGCGACGGTTGCAGACTTTTGCTATCTCCGGATTAAACAAAGGACCTACAATGAAGTTTGCCCCCAATTGCAAATACAGAGCTGCCGTAGCAGGATCCACTACAGAACCTACACCCATTGCCATTTCCGGACATTCCTTCGCTGCGAATTTCACAACTTCAGCAAACACCTCGTGTGCGAAATCACCACGATTTGTAAATTCGAAAGCGCGCACGCCACCATCATAGCAAGCTTTCACTACTTTCTTTGCAATTTCTGCATCCTTATGATAGAACACAGGAACCATGCCGGTAGAACCCATTTTGTTCAACACGGCTATTTTATCAAATTTTGCCATTCTATTCTTTTTTCTTTTATGATTGAACAATCCCTATTGCTATTATCTCTGAACACGGCCACTTGCATCGCCACCGGCCAAAGCCTCAACTTCTTCTGTTGAAACAAGGTTGAAATCACCGTTAATAGTGTGTTTCAAAGCAGAAGCAGCTACTGCAAATTCCAAAGCCTCGCCCTGATTAGGTTTCGTCAACAGTCCATGAATAATACCACCGGAGAAAGAGTCACCGCCACCTACACGGTCGATAATCGGATTAATGTCATAACGCTTGGATTCATAGAATTCCTCACCGTTATAAATCATGGCCTTCCAGCCGTTGTGAGTTGCAGAGAAAGATTCACGCAATGTAGAAATCACATATTTAAAACCAAATTCCTTAGCCATTGCCTTGAAGATGCCCTTATAGCCTTCTGCATCCGTTTTACCGCCTTCTACATCAGCGTCGGGTTTAAATCCGAGGCAGAGTTCTGCATCTTCTTCATTGCCGATGCAAACATCTACATATTTCATCAACGGTTTCATGATAGACTGTGCTTTTTCCTTTGTCCACAGTTTTTTGCGGAAGTTCAAATCCACGGACACTGTAACACCATGACGTTTGGCAGCCTCACAAGCCAGACGGGTCAATTCTGCTGCTTTGTCAGAGATAGCAGGAGTAATACCCGACCAGTGAAACCAGTCAGCACCTTCCATAATGGCATCAAAATCAAAATCTGAAGGATCAGCTTCAGCAATTGCTGAATGGGCACGGTCATAAATCACTTTACTCGGACGCATGGAAGCACCTGTTTCCAAATAATAGATACCTACACGGTCACCGCCACGTGCTATAAAATCAGTCTTTACACCATATTTACGAAGTGCATTTACAGCAGACTGGCCAATCTCATGTTTCGGCAACTTAGTCACGAAATAAGCATCATGACCATAGTTTGCGCAACTCACAGCTACGTTGGCCTCACCACCGCCATATACTACGTCAAAAGAATCAGACTGTACGAAACGGGTATTTCCCGGTGTAGACAGTCTCAACATAATCTCACCTAATGTAACGACTTTCTTTCCCATAATTTTTTATGTTTTAAATCAGTAATAAAGTTACTCTTATTCCGGTTGCTTTCAAATTATCATATTCTTCTTAAAAACAGAGATAACTAATTGAAAACATGTTCGATAAGCTTTAAAGAAATATGTCTCTCATAGCTCCCGTGTACGGGCACAAAGATACAACAATTTTCGAAATTCAAAAAATTATCAGACATTTCTATCTTTTTTTGACAATTTGTAGTTGGGGAGTTGTTTCCGTCTTTTTCATCCGCACCACCTGCGTGCAAAGCCCGGCTATCGTTTCCCGGTGAGTAATCAGGATTAAGGTTTTTCCCTCCACCTTCCGTGACAGCCGGTCAAGCAATATCCTTTCCGTCTCGTTATCCAGTGCCGATGTCGGTTCGTCCAGCAGCAAGATGCCACCGGGACGAAGCAATCCGCGGGCTATGGCGATGCGTTGCGCCTGCCCCTCACTAAGTCCCGTTCCCTGCTCCCCGCATAAAGTATCCAATCCGTCCGGCAAAGCATAGACAAAATCAGCCGCTGCCACATGCAAAGCCTGCCGCAGTTCATCGTCCGTAGCTGTCGGATTCCCCATCCGCAGATTGTCACGGACACTACCGCTAATCAGCGTATTTCCCTGCGGTACATAAGAGAAATTACAACGCGTCAGCGGCGATGCCACTACCGTCCGCGCGGAATCATACAGTTCTATCTTCCCCCCATCGGGCTGAAGCAGAGCCAGTATCAATTTTATCAATGTGCTCTTGCCCACTCCGGTTTCCCCCACAATAGCGGTCAGACTGCCCGGCGCAAAGTCATGGGTAAAGTCCGTCAGCACCTGCCGGCCTTCTGGATAGGCAAAAGAAAGGTGTCCGACACGAATACCGATAGATCCGTTGAGCCGAACAGGCTGTCCCTGCTCCTCCAGCGGCAATGCTGCCAGTTCCGCCAACCGCTCCGTTGAGGTAAACACACGGATAAACGCCGGAATCTGCCGGCTGAGGTCAACCATCGGCCGCTGCACTTGCGACACCAATTGTAAAAACGCCGCCATCATACCAAACGTCACCGTACCGCCCTGTAGCCCGAACACTCCCCACAGAAACGCCACTGTATAACCGGCCATAAAGCCCACCTGCACCATCGAGCGGGAGAAAACCGAGAAATCCGTGCGCTTCACCACTCGTCTCTGCAAGTCCGTCTGTATGGAAACGAGTTTGTTTATCGCCTGTGCGGTATATTCCAATGTACGAATCAATATACGATGTTGCAGATTCTCCTGCAAATGGCTCTGCACAAGGCTGTCCACCCGGCGAATGTCGCGCGACATCCGTCGCATCCGCCGCACATAACTCTTGCTGAACAGCAGCGCCACCGGCATGATAAACACCAAGATACCGGTCAGCCGCATATCCAGTCGGGCAAGAAACCACAAAGCCCCCACCAGCTGAACCGTGGTAACACACACTGACGGCACCGTCCGGCACAATGCATCGCTCACAGTCAGCACATCCTCCTCCAGCCGATTGAGCATATCCCCCGTGTGGAGCGTGTTCTTCCCCATCCAGCAGCTGCCCATCAAGTGGGTAAAAAGACGCTGCCGCAACTCATTACGCAGCCTGATTTCCGTACGACTGACCCAACGGCTCCTGACAGCCGACAGCACCAGTTGCAAGACCATGCAGCCCACCAGTGCGCCGATGTACACTCCCAGGTTGCCGTCCGTTTCCCGTGTGGCAATATCTATCAACTGCTTGCACACATACACGAAGTAGAGCGATGCTCCTACATGCACCGCCCCCATCAATATGCTGCCGGCAATGGAAAGCCGAACGCCTCGAGACACCTTCCACAACCACTGTACACAATCAAATATTTTCATTCAAAACCTGTTACTGCAATGCCGATATATAAACAACAGATATCTCCTAACGGGCAACAACCATCGCCAGAGCCGCGCCTTGGCCTGTTCCCGGGAAGAAGCGCTATCCACCGGATTCTCCTGACGGATAATGCGTATCACCGTTCCCACTACCGCTTCACAGCTGCACTGTTCCCTCATCTTCAAATTACCATCCCCCATCAGCACAAGTCTGTCCCCCGTTTTCCGATAGACGCGATGCAACACATATCCCTTCTCCGGCACATTCGCCAGCACAATATCCCCTACCCGCACATTCTCTTTCTTTTGCAGCACCACGCGGTCACGCCCGTCCACAATAAACGGAAGCATGCTCCGTCCTTTCGCACGTATGGTGACAGACTGCCCTTCGGCAAGCATCCGGGCAATCTCGGAGAAAAATGCCTCGTTAGAAAACAACATGTATCTTCGATTATTAATATTGCAAACTTAAATAAAATCTATGGAAAAACCTCTGACAAAATTACGGATTAGCACAATAAAAAAATAAAAATGTACTTCGGCAAACTCCGACTGCTTGCATATGTTATACAATTATTATATCTTTGTCATATAAACCTAAAACAAATACTTTTATGGAAGTAACAAGTGACCGCAAATTAACAGCATTCCGACTGAAGACCTCCTTAATTGAGCGTCTTAAGCAAGAAGCCAAACGAGAGAACCGCAGTTTAAACAACTACGTTGAAACTCTCCTGATGGATGCCACTTACCGTAAACCGAATGCAGAAACATTGGCAGCCATTGAAGAAGCGCGTTCGGGGAAAGAACTAGAGACATTGGACGTAGACCATTTCAAAGAATTTGTCGCCTCTTTATAGTCTATGAGAATTCTAAAAATGTCCAGCCGTTTCAAGAAAGATTTGAAACGCATTCAAAACAACCCAAAACGCATTCAAAACGTAGAGACTGTATTAAAACTGCTTCGCGATACAGGTACTGTTCCCGAACCATACAAGCCACACATGCTCATCGGTAACTATGCCGGCTGCATGGAATGTCACATTGAGGGTGATTTCCTACTCATTTGGATAGATGAAACAGAGCAAATTATAAAATTACTTCGCCTCGGTTCACACTCCGAACTGTTTTAATCGTTTTCCTACACTCGCAAGCCTCATCTACTCCCTTTCTTTTCATATATTCAAGACTTTTCGCAAGGCATTTAAAGACTTCTTTTACCCGTTCCACAAATTCCTGCTTACGATAACGGTTCACTTTCAGCTGATGTACCATTTCATCTTTCGTCAGGGTACTCTTTACCGTATGTTCTTGTGTGATAGTTTTTATTACCTTAATATTATTATAGCGTAAAAATAGCGAAATGTCTTGTATCTAAACAAGAAATCCCCCTCCCATGCTTCGCCAAGCCGGGAGAGGGATACAAACAAAACAAACAAACTGTAGGGATTAATGCGTACAAGCGTATATATCACATACCCGCTTGTGGTAGAACCCCCTAACCTTTTTCTATATTGCTGAATTCGGAAAAAGTTTACTTGCTGCGAGTGATAACTGCACGGCTCAGACGCGGATCGTCGTAGAACATGTTGTCCACACCACCCTTGTAGTCGATTTCCAGCTGTGCCTTATCCACACCATACTCCTTCACCAGACAGTCGCGTACGGCTTCGGCACGCTCCTTACTCAAGCGTTCGTTACGTTTCGCGCTGCCCGTACCCTTGTCGGCGTAGCCGGTGATGGTATAGACGGCTGACGAATCGCCCTGCTTGATGACCTCTGCCAGCATACCCAGGTTGGCACGCGCCTCGTTAGACAGCTCGCTCTCGCCAATCGGGAACACAATCAGACTGGAAGCGGCAATCTGTTTCACCACTGCCTGTGCTTCTTTCTCGTTCTTCTCGGCCAATGCCTTTTGCAGACGGGCATTCTCTTCGCCCATCTTGTTCAACTTGTCGCGCATGGCGTCCAGTTCGTCGTTGTTGTAGACGGTGCGGTAAACGGTCTTTGCCCGGTTCCATCCACGCGGATTAATCTTGTAGGCCAATCCCAGCGTAGCGGCAAAGGCACCCTCGCCACTGCGTCCGCCTGTCTCACCGTCCCATTCGTCACTGGTGATGTTGGCACGCAAGTCCAGATTCAGGTCCAGTGCCGAGCAGAGGCGGAACGAGTTCAAGAGACCGAAGTGTCCGGAGATAGCGGCCTTTTTCGGCTCGTTGGTCACCCGCATCACACCCACGCCGAAGTACGGGCTGAGGCTGTAGATGCGTTTCTCCTTGTACCCGCCGATCAGGTTCATCAGGTTGAACATAGCGTCCACGTGGAAGTTGAAGTAGTGGAACTTCTGCTTGTACGTCCACCCCTTGTCGGCACCCAAATAGTCGCCCGTAGAGTGCGTTCCATCCTGCGTGGCACCCTTATATGACAAGCCGCTGTACATCAAGCGTACCCCGATGCCCGGCGTGAACCACTTGCCCACAGCCACATCCAGTGCCGGCGACAGACGGCTGCCGAAAGACGCCTGCTTGTCGTGGTCGCCGATGTAGATCTGCGCACCGGCGCCCGCGCTGATAAACCAGTTGCTCCAGAAGCGATTGGTCTCCACCTTATACTTATCGTTACTGTACTCCACGATGTCCGTGGTGTCAGATTTCAGTTCGGTCGGCGAAGCCAAAACCGGACCCGCAGCCACTGCAAAGGCAATGGCTGCCACAAATGTTTTTTTGTTCATAATATTGATTGATGAATAAACAAATGCCTTGCGCCACCCGGCCAAAGCCGGACAGCGTAAAGGCGAATTAATAATAAATTTCCAAGATTATTCTGTCTGTCATGCTGAATGAATATGGAATATCTCCCAGCAAGACATTGTCACAACCCATGCAAACCTACTCTTCCCTCACGCAACGAACCGCATACGCATCGCGTAGCAGATAGCCACGGCCATACGTCTCTATGACATTGCCCGTAGTACTTGTAGCCACCGGCACACTGGTCTTATACTCATCCGTATTCAGGTAGCAAGCATAAGCTCTGTCATCTCCCATATAGGCTTCGGCCGCCCACCAATATCCGCCGCTGCCGGCATTCTTCTTTTTGTAACCGTAATAACCGTCGCGAGAGCGGACAGACGGATAACAACTACCCTCCGTGTCATCGGCATTCTTCTGGAAATACCAGTCGTCCGAGTTGTTTGCCCGCACGAAATTGATATGATCCAGTCGTCCGAGTACGCTGATGTCACCGTCCTCGTCATACACTTCTTGCGTGCTGCCGCCCGGCATGTCGGTAAACCCGCTAAAGGTAAAGATGTTCGCTACCCGGTAACCCTTAGGCGATGGGTCGTAGATGGTCTTCTGCTGATTCCATCCCGCACCGCATCGGGCATCGGTCAATTCGTCCGGCAGTTCGCGGTCGGCATCTCCCCACAGATAGGGATTCAGCTCTCCCATCCAGTTATATTGGGAAGTAGTGCTGCCGGATATCAACTCCATCGGATTACGGATGCCGTCCTCGATGGTCGCATTGTCTATCTGCACTGTAGACCAGCCTAAGTTGGTATTGATGCTTACCATCTCGCTTCCATTCCAATACCTGGTGACGGTAGTCGCAGGGAACGGGTCTTTGCGTCCCCACTGGTACAGCACCGCGCCTTGGCCTACCCTTACGGCTCCCAGTTCGCGGTCCATCACCCTGAACGTCGCCCCGGCCTGATTCGTATACTCCTCATCTTCCGGTTCACTCGCCGTACCCCAGATGTGCCAGCTCCACAAGATGTCTCCTTGCCCATCCGGTTCGCTGTAGACAGCTATCACGGCATTGTTGGATACCCAACCATCGTTCACGGTATAAATCACACGTCCATTTTCTAATCTTACGTCTGAAACGAAATTCTGCGCCGTGCTCCACAGCAACTTAGCCGACTTCGGATTGATGTACGGCGTTTCCGTGTGGAAGCCCGCACCGGGGATAATCCCTTTCGCCCCGTTACCTATCACGGTGGCCTTGAAACTGTGCTCGCCCGCCTCTGTCACGATGTAGCAATTCGCTGTCTCCTCCTCGGGTACCGGTTCGTAGGTCGTCTCGTTGTTGTCCAGCACCTCGGCGGTCAGCGGGACGGTGTAATACTTACCTGCCTCGAAGTCGCAAAGGGCGGTCGTGGTGAACACGCCCTGCTGACGGTCGGTAGTAAACGTGCACGTCCACTCCTCGCCCGCATGAGCACCCGGAGCCACCACTGCATATGCCACTGCCGTCTCGCGCGCCGTGGGCGGGATGGCGAAGTACAACGTGATGCCGTCCATCGTGGCCTCGTCCGGCTGCAAGCCGGCAGCCAGATTGGTCAGGTCGTAAGTGAACTCGCCGGTCATGGGCACTGTTTCATCTGCATTGCTCGGGTGGATGGTGATGTCCATCAGCAGCTCGTCATCGGCCAAGTCGGACACGCCGCTCAGGTCGATTTCAAACCGCACCAGCGCCGCCATCTGACGGAACTGCACGCTGTAGCCGCCCGAAGCGTCTGCCGCGATGGATGATGCCGCCTTGACGTCATACTGCGCCACCGACGATTCATCCCGGTACATCTGTTCTGTAGGAATGCTGACGGGAATCGCCGTCAAGTCCGTGGCCTCCTCGGCATACGGATAGTAGGCATATTGAGGCAAATCGCCCCCTTCCATCGTACCCGTAAAGACGGTGGATGCGGCAGGTTCGGTGTTGGCGCCCACAAACGGCGCATTGGAGGTCGATGCAGCAAACACACCGATGCAGTCGCCAACCGACCACTCCATCAGCAGTGCCCCATCGTCGGCCATACCTCCCACCTGGGTACGAGTGGCCGCCAACGGCGTATAGCCATCCACGGTAGCGGTCAGCGATACCGCTCCTTGCGGACGGTCGCCACCGGCGTTTCCCTCGTCCAAAGTTTCGGTACAGGCAATGAGACCCGTAGCGAGCGCGATTGCCACCATATTATAAAGTTTTCGTTTCATGAGTTTTGATTAGGGATTTTATTAACATGTAATTTTATGAGGGAAAATGCCGATACAAACTTGCAACAGCTCATCCGAAACCTCGGATATGCTGATGCAAATTTGTAACGGCTCAAACGAGTCTCGGATTATCTCCAGACGTTGCCGCCGGAAGCATAAGAGGCGTTGGCACTCTCGGTTCCGGGATTTCCAGAAATGTCATCAGAGGTAATCAACGGGAATCGATAGTTATTGTTGATGATTACAGACGGCAGATAGCTACTCGGGTCATCATTATATACACGGTCAAGAATCACGATATTCATCGGACCGTAAATGTTTTCCTGACCATAACCCAAAATCTTATTATAGAAATATTCGTTGATGGCGGTAGCAAAAGCACCAATATTACCGGCCATACCACCCTGACCGTAACTGAGACTTGCGTCGCCTCCAATTATATTATCTGTATGATACTCATCTGTACGCCCATCTATATAAGGAATATAACTTTGCCGAATATTACTGTCTACAAAATAACCATCAAGAGAATTGATATAGAAGGTAGAACCTTGTTGATTGCGATTATCGTCTATAGATAGCTCAAAAGTATTCCAAACATCATTACATTTTTCAATGAAGGACTCTTGCCAATAGGCATATTGAGTATATGAAAGTACATAATGATATATATTCCACACATAATGACTATATAACGAGTAATTTTCCGTAGTCTGTACAACTCTGTTCCAATCTTGTATATATGCAGTACCTGTCGAACCATCATTACGTTGTGTATCATGCATAAAATCAACATTGCCCTTATCCGGCAAAGTAGGAACAAAATCTGCCGATCTGTTTCCATTAATCATATAATATTCCATCTGTGCTTCACTTCCCCAAACAGCATTTCGTGCCCAGTTGTTCACGGGATAGCCACGTCTTGCCCAGTTATCTTTAAGGGAACCCCACTGGTCAACGAATACACCTTGTACCGGCTCTTCTATAGTTACACCTGCATCTTCCTCACTTGTAATGCGGGCAATAAACATAAGGTTGTTTCTTGCCTCCCTTACAGTCAAATTACGTCCGTATGTCTTATAATTATAGTTATGATTTCGGAAGAAATTATTCAGGTCGCTGGCGTAGTCTTCCACAAAACGTCCGGCATCAGACTCAAACGCCGGAATAATCATGGCAAATTCACCTGGATGCTGTGTCAGCAAATCATTAATCTGTGAAACAGCCTCTCCGAAAGTTATACCCAAATCTTGACGGTTGCATTGCAGAGGAGCATCTGCCAAATCATCTCCACTGGCATTATTAGGTCCACGCAGCTCGAAGCAACGGATACCTGCATTCCACTGATCTGTAATAGTTGCCGTTTGAGTTCGATGCCAATCAATATCTTCACCACTATACATATAAGAGAATGAATTTGCCGTGCCCGGAATAGACAATTGCGAAACCAATACATTATCCTGAATGCCGGTTATCCATTCATTGGTTTCATCAGAACCAATACTGGGCGCAGAAACCTTTACGCGTGTTTTCTTGTGAGGATTGAGCGTAATAGGAGTACCATTATCTGCAAGTAACATGGTTTTGCTCGCAGCATTGAATCCGGCAACACGAATACTTACATTGGTAAGCGCTGCAGTAGGCAGCAAAAATACATTGAATGTCACCGATTCACCAGCATCAAGTGTCAACGGACGTCGCGTACCATTATCATCATAATAAAGGCTGACTGTAACATAGTCATTGGTTGTACCTTGTTGCAACGACTCACAAACCGGTATACCATCTTCATCCCTGTCTCCATTTACAAGGTCGCACTGAAATTGTCCGGCCACCGGCACACCATTGGCTTCCACATTGAGTGATGCCAGCGGTTGAGTGGTAGGTCCCTGTATGGTAATCTCCAATGTCGTAGTCAACGGCATAAAATCAAGTTTAACGCCTCCGTCACTGCCATCGGTTGGAACAGCAAAATCTTCGTTCATAGCCACCATGTACAGATAGTCCATCACAGGAGTTGCCGTAAAGGTATTACCGCTTTTTGTAATAGCATGTTCCTGATTTATGGGAACATATCCGGTATATACACCGTTCTCATATTTTACATAACGGTCACGAATTGTCGTATTGCTCATGCTATTTTTGGACGGATAGACGGCATAGAAGTCTTGCGTTGCATCATGACTCCACTGCAAACCATTCTGGCCATCGATGGCTGCCAAATAGGCAGTACCTTTATCAGTTCCATCTGTTCCACCAATATTATCAATACTGTACTCTACCTGTTGCTGGTTAGGAGATGTAGGCGAATAAATATCTACACAGTCACCATCCGTCCAGCGTATTTCCTGGCTGTTGCCATCTGCACTAACATCACCATACTCAGTACGGGTTTCGGGATCACCGGCATAATTTGCACTGGCCCCAAACACAATGCCATTTCCGTGAGGGCGGTTATCATTGGAGCCGGACTCCAGTTCGTCAGAACAACCGGCCATTCCTCCAATAATCATTGCACAACACAATGGCGCAAATAAATAAGATTGAAACTTCATAGTATATCCTCCTTTCTTATTAACCCCATGTATTATCTGTAAAATCATAGTTACCTTCAATTTCTTGATCTCCGGCATTTACCGGATTATCCGTGTTGTCATCTTTGTCAACCACAGATGCTTCCATAAAACCACTTTCCAGCTCCACCTGTTTTAGTTTTGTCAATGGAGCTTCGTACGTTTCCTTGTTTTTCATAAAGTTGCTTTTTTTAAAATTAATAATTTAGTTGTCTTTCTCTTTGTTTTTGCGGGGATGCACACACCCGGCGTGCAAGGTCCCAATGCTACTTTTCTTTCTCTTTTTGCTTTTTCACTCATTATTTATATATTAAAATTCAAAATTTGTTCGGATATATTACTTTTCAAATTGCCGCCCTATACCCGCTCAGAATGGGTTGTGGACGGGGTTTGTTCCAAATTAATTTCGAACGTGCTCCGAAAGGCTTCCGAACGCGTTCCGAAAGGCTTCGGAACAGGAGCGAAATTAACTCGGAACAAACAGGATATATCGTGTATACATTTTTTATCTTGGCACACGGATGACACAGATTAGACGGATGACCACAGATTCTATTCTTATTAAAATTAATCTGTGAGAATCTGTTTCATCTGTGTTATCTGTGTGCCATCTGTTTACGACTTCCGTGAGAAGAACGAGCGTTTTTTCTTCTTGTGGCCGTAGCCGTAGCGCCCGTAGCCATACCCATAGCCGTAACCGTAGCCATACCCGTAGCCGTAACCGCGGCGGTCGGGGTCGACACCGTTCAGCACCAGTGCCATGTTCTTCAGCTTCTTGCTCTCGTACAGGCTCTCGATGTCCGGCAACTGGCGGCGGTCCAGACGGCCGGCACGCACCACGAAGACGGTGAGGTCGGCAATACGGTTGGCAATGCTGGCGTCGGCAATGATGCCCACGGGCACGTTGTCGGCGATAATGATGTCGTAACGGGTACGCAGTTCGGCTATCAGCGTATCCAGACGCTCGTCCATCAGCAGTTCGGCTGGGTTAGGCGCCATATCGCCGGAGGGGATGACGTCGAAGTGCTCGTGGTGGCGGATGATGTCGGTCACCTTGATGGTGGGGTCTGCCAGATAGTTGGTGACGCCGTTATGGTGTCCGCCGAAGTGACGGCTCAGTGTGCCCTTGCGGATGTCGAGGTCTATCAGCACCACGCGCTTCTTGGCATAGACGAAGCTCATGGCGAGGTTGCTGGAGATGAAGGTCTTACCCGCACCCTCGTTGAAGGAGGTGAAGGTGATGACCTGTATCGGCTCCTTGCGCGAGAGGAACGTCATGTTGGTGCGCAGGATGCGGAAGGCCTCGGGGGCAATCTCGTCCCCGCCCTTATCCATCGGAATCTCGCCCAGGAAGGGCACGCTGAGGGCGCGCTCCAGTTCCTTGCGGCTGTGCACGCGGGTGTCCATGAAGAGCACCATGAGGCAGCCAGCACCGGGCAGGGCGATGCCGATGAGGATGCCCAACAGCAGGATGCGGTTGCGGCGAGGCGAAATGGGGGCGTCACTGCCGTCGGCCGGGTCGATGACGCGGGCATGGTTGTCC
>CALUJK010000109.1 GCA_944320945.1 uncultured Bacteroides sp.
ATGAACTGTATCAGAAGTATGGCGTGCGCCGTTACGGCTTCCACGGAACATCTCACCGCTATGTATCACAGCGTGTGTGCGAGTTCCTGGGTGTCAACCCCGAAGGCAAGCGCATCATCACCTGCCACATCGGCAACGGTGGTTCTGTGACAGCCATCAAGGACGGCAAATGCGTAGACACCAGCATGGGTCTCACTCCATTGGAAGGCCTGATGATGGGTACCCGTAGCGGTGACATCGATGCCGGTGCCGTGACGTTCATCATGGAGAAAGAGGGACTGGATGCTACCGGTGTCTCCAACCTGCTGAACAAGAAGAGCGGTGTGATGGGTATCTTCGGCAAATCCAGCGACATGCGCGACTTGGAGAATGCCGTTGCTGCCGGTGACCCGCGTGCCATCCTGGCCGAGAAGATGTACTTCTACCGCATACGCAAGTACGTCGGCGCTTATGCAGCTGTACTGGGCGGCGTGGACATCATCGTATTTACCGGCGGTGTGGGCGAAAACCAATGCAACTGCCGCAGCGAGGTATGTGCCGGACTGGACTTCATGGGCATCAAGGTGGATGACGAAAAGAACAAGGTAAGAGGCGAAGAAGCAGTTATCTCCGCAGACGATTCGCGCGTGAAGGTGGTAGTGATTCCTACCGACGAAGAGCTGATGATTGCTTCGGACACCATGGCTATCCTGAACCGGGAATAAGGCTCAGAACAGGCGTAAATCTTATACAGGAGGGCTGTCGCAATGCGATGAGCCCTCTTTTTTTCACGCCATTGTCACACGGAAACGGCAATAAATTCCTACTTTTGCAGAGATAAAACAACCATTATTTAATATATCAGCTTATGAAAAGATTCATGTATCTACTGCTCTTTGTCGTGCTGACCGGCGTTGTGCAGGCACAGCAGGCAAAGTATGTATTCTACTTCATCGGTGACGGAATGGGACTGAACCAAGTGAACGCCACCGAAATGTACATGGGCGAACTGGAAGGACGCATTGGCACAAAGCCCTTGCTGTTTGCCTCGTTCCCCGTAGCGGGCATGGCCACGACGTACTCAGCCAGCAACTCCATCACTGACTCGGCAGCGGGAGGAACGGCACTGGCTACGGGTTCCAAAACCTACAACGGCGCCATCGGCGTGGACGTGAATAAGGAGAGGCTAACCAGCGTGGCAGAACGTGCTAAGGCATCCGGCCGCAAAGTGGGTATCACCACCAGCGTCAGCATAGACCACGCTACACCGGCATCGTTCTATGCGCACCAGCCAGACCGCGGATGGTACTACGAGATTGCCATGCAGCTGCCGGAAGCGGGCTTCGACTTCTACGCCGGTTCCGGTTTCCTGCGCCCCGCCACCACACATGACAAGAAGAGTGCGCCGTCTGCCATCGATGCCATAGAGCAGGCAGGATATAGCATCGCCCGCGGACTGGAGGAGTACAAGGCCAAATCTGCTGCCGCCGAAAAGATGGTACTCATCCAACGCGAGGGGTCTGACAAGTACAGTCTGCCCTACGCCATCGACAGGAAAGAGGGTGATTTGACGCTGGCCGAAATTACCGAAAGCGCCATCTCATTCCTGACGAAGGGCAAGGACAAGGGCTTCTTCCTGATGGTAGAGGGTGGCAAAATAGACTGGGCAAGCCATAACAACGATGCTGCCACCGCAATCAACGAGGTAATTGACATGGACAACGCCGTCCGCGTAGCTTACGAATTCTATAAACAACACCCCAAAGAGACGCTTATCGTCATCACCGCAGACCATGAGACAGGTGGCCTCGGACTGGGTGCCAAGGGTTATAAGCTGGCGCTGAAGTCACTGGACGAGCAGGAACAGTCGCAGGAAAGCCTGTCGCGTCAGATTACCGACCTACGCAAACAAGGCAACGTGACATGGGAACAAGTTAAGGCTCTTCTGACAGAGAAGATGGGCTTCTGGGATGAATTACCCCTGACGTGGGAACAGGAAAAGATGCTTCGGGACCAGTATGAGGAATCCTTTACCAAGCACCATGTAGTGTTCGAAGAGAACCTTTACTCCAAAACGGAGCCGCTTGCCGTGGCCGCACGCCGCGTCATGAACCAACTGGCACGCATCGGCTGGACCACAGGCGACCACTCTGATGCCTACGTACCCGTCTTTGCAGTCGGTGCAGGGTCTAAACTCTTCATGGGAAAGATGGACAATACGGACATCCCGAAGCGCATTGCTAAGGCCGCAGGGTATAAGAAATAATTACCAACGGCGACACCCCTCGCCGACAAAGCCGCCACCTTAGGCCATCAAAGGTGGCGGTTTAGTATAGCATCTGCGCGCTACCCCTATCGGGGGACATCAGAGCTTTGTCTCCCCCTCAATGTACTGTTCTAAGAAGATATTCTCGCCGTCGAACACGGCATAGGTGAATTGTGTAATCCAATCACCCAAGATGAGAATGCGCGTAGAGGCACTCAGCATCAGGTCAAGCTCGATGTGTCTGTGCCCGTAGATGAAGAAATTAATGTCGGGATGGTCGCGCAGGTACTGCTTTGTGTAGAGCACCAGGCACTCCTGATTCTCGCCCATATAGTCCGGTTCCTTGCCGTCCACGCGCTTCAGACGGCTGTGCTTTGCCCACGTCAGTCCTAACTCCACGCTCCAACGGGGGTGCAGGGTGGAGAACAGACGTTGCAATGTATGGCTGTGAAAGATAGTACGCAGAAACTTAAACTTCCGGTCCGGGTCGCCCAGCCCGTCACCGTGTGCCAGATAAAACTCCTTGCCATAAATCTCCGTAGTGAGCGGCTCACGGTGGATGATGACTCCACACTCCTGCGTCAGGTAGTCGCCGCACCACAAGTCATGATTGCCCGTAAAGAAGTGCACCTCCACCCCGAGATCCGTCAGTTCAGACAGCTTGCCCAGAAAACGGGTGTACCCTTTGGGCACCACCAGCCGGAATTCGTACCAAAAGTCGAACATGTCGCCCAGCAGATATACCGCCGCAGCCTTGTGCTTGATACTGTCCAGAAAGTTAACCAAGCGGCGTTCCTGCGTCCGCCCATGCGCTATGGCACGGGAACCGAGGTGGGCGTCGGAGAGAAAATAGACATTCTTCATGGCGTAAGGATATAGTAATTCTGTTTACTTAAACAACTCATCCAGGTATTGGTAGAAAGCGGGATCCTCACCTACGACGACCTTTGCTATCTTGCCCGTCGGGTCCACCACTATCTTCGTGGGGAATCCTTGAATGCCGTACAGCATGCTGACGTCGGGATTCTCCTCGTTGCGGACGTGCAGCCACGGCAGTTCATGCTTCTTCACGGCTTCCTTCCACTTCTCTTCGGTGTCGCGGCAGTCGATGCCCAGTATCTCCATCCGGTCTTTATACTTGGCGTAGTACTTCTTCATGTCGGGCACACCCTTGATGCACCAGCCGCACCAACTGCCCCAGAAGTCCAGCACCACGTACTTACCCCGCAGGGAAGAGAGGGCGAGGTCATTGCCGTTGATGTCTTTCAGCGTAAAATTTGGAGCTTCGGCACCTTCTACAATCTTGTTTTGAGCCGCCTGACGCTCTTTCATCCGGTCAAAGGCATCCTCCAATGCCTGATACAGGGATGCCATAGAGCCGTGCCGTGCCTTGTCACCAATGACGGAGAGCAACTCTTCCGTCGCCTTGCTCCCCATGCCGGGAAGTAGATAGACGGATACATCTTCATCGGGATGTTGACGGATATATTCCTCCTGCGCCTTACGCAACTGATTGACAGCCGGCATATACAGAGCACGCAGGGAATCAGAGAGTTCGGGCGTCAGTTTCTTTTCATCATTCAGCCGCATGATGGTCTGCGTAATGGCATCCAACTCTTTTCGATACGGCTTGAACTGCTCTTTTGCCGCCTGATAAGCCGCGTGGAATGCGTTACCGGTCACCCGATAGTCATCCATCGTCCCCTCTACCGTCACCGTTTCTCCCGGGAAAGCTACGACTCCGATTTGCTTCCGCAGCGAGGGAACAGCACCGGCCTTCGGTTTCAGATAAAAATAACACTCGGTAGGCACGGAATCATTGGCGACACGGAAAGTAAATTCGCCTTGTTGCATGACGACAGTATCCCGGCCTATCCGGTCACGCGCTATATCATTCACGGCGTAAGAAGCCACCAACAGCGTATCATTCCCCATGTCCGCCAGCCTGCCGACAACAGTCGTAGCCTGCGGAGACGGTTGGCAGGCACACAAGCCGACAGCACCCACCAGCCCAATAAATGCTTTTATCTTCATACCATTTATATATAGGTAAAACAATTCGGTTACAGGAATCCCAGTTCCAGCTTCGCCTCTTCGCTCATCATGTCCTTG
Organism: uncultured Bacteroides sp.; assembly: GCA_944320945.1. Classification (GTDB taxonomy): domain Bacteria; phylum Bacteroidota; class Bacteroidia; order Bacteroidales; family Bacteroidaceae; genus Bacteroides. Next base: position 4,358 of record CALUJK010000109.1, read on the forward strand.
TCCCATTCCGGCTCAAACACCAGATTGACGGTGGCAGCATTCACGCCATCGATGGATTCCACTTTCTGCCGCACATCTTCCATGATGAAGTCTGCGGCCGGACAGTTAGGGGCAGTCAGCGTCATGTCAATAACCACTTCCCCACCCTCGTTCACGTCTATCTTGTATATCAGTCCCAAGTCGTAGATGTTCACGGGAATCTCCGGGTCGTACACCGTCTTGAGCATCGCCACGATTTTCTCTTCTATCTCAAATTTCGTCATATTCTGTTTTATTGATTTACTGTTCGTTTCGGCAAAACTAAAGATTAATCTTGAATTTACAAAAAGAAGGATTGTTTTACTGACACAAAAAGGCCGTCCCTGTCCTCACATTACAGCCTTCCTTCGTCACAAAAGCTGTAATATTGCCCGTCCGTCACCACCAAGTGGTCTATCAGGCGAATATTCATCGTTTCAGCAGCACGGCGCACACGGTCGGTCAGTTGCACGTCGTCGGTACTGGGACGGGGATTGCCCGACGGATGATTGTGCACCAAGGCTATCTGCGTGGCACGCTGCAACAACGCTTCGCGCAGAATGGAACGCACGTCTGCCGTGGTATGGTCGATGCCTCCGCGACTGATGCGCACACGGTCTATCACCCGGGCGGCATGGTTCAGCAACAACACCCAGAACTCTTCCGTAGGCAGGTCGCACAACAGGGGATGAAACAGATTGTAAATATCCACCGAGGAGCGGACTGTCGTCCGTTCGGGACGTTCTTGCAGCTTGCGGCGTTTTCCCAGTTCAAGCGCTGCCATTACCGTGATGCTTTTGGCCGGTCCCAGTCCCTTAAAGCGGGAAAAGTCACGCACCTCCCATTTGGCCAGACTATTAAGATCGTTGCCACACGCGGCCAACACCCGTTGCATCAGCGAGACGGCACTCTCGTCCGTGTTTCCCGAACCGATGAGGATAGCAAGCAACTCGGCATCGCTCAGCGCCTCAGCGCCTTTCATCATCATTTTTTCACGCGGACGATCCTCTTCCGCCCATTGGTTGATGTTCAGCTTCTCCATAATAACCGGTTACTTATAGAAGTTCTTCTTGAACGCTTCAAACTCCCCGCGCTTACGCACACACCGCTGCCACCATGCACGCAGGAATCCCGTCCCATAGCCGATGAGCTGGATGAACGATGCCACCACGGCATACAGCCCGATGACGAGACTGCGATTGCGCGCCGTCGCATCGACACACACCAACAGCGCATAAAGCAAAATGGGCAGCAAACTATACACACAGAACGGTGAGGCCAGCAACAGCACCGCCACTCCCACCGTAAAGGCGGCAGGCAGCAGATGGACAAGTTTCAACGAATCCGGATATTTCTTATACAGATTGATACGCGCAATGCCCGAATTGTGCACTTGTTTGAAGAACTTACGGAAGTCCGTGCGCCGCTTGTGGTACACCCATGCGTCGGGAAACAGCCGGCAACGGCATCCCGCCGCAAAGATGCGGATACTGAAGTCAATATCCTCGCCAAAACGCATCGGCGAGAAACCTCCCAAGCGCTGATATACCTCGCGGCGTACCACCATATTGAAGCTGCGCGGATAGAACTTATCCATCTTCTTCTTTCCTCCCCGAATGCCGCCGGTGGTGAAGAACGACGTCATGGAATAATTAATGGCCTTCTGAATATCGGTAAACGATTCGTGGGCACGGTCGGGTCCACCGAACGCATCGGCCGGTTCGCGGCGCAACTCTTCATCGACAGCCGTCAGATAACCCGGAGGCAAGATGCAATCCGAGTCCAGGATAAGCAGATATTCACCACGGCTGCGTTCCGCGCCATAGTTACGCGTCTGTCCGGGGCCTGAATTGGGCTTGTCGAAATAATGCACATCAAGCACATCGCGATACTTCTCTACGACATCTTTGCAGGGGACGGATGAACCGTCCTCCACCACAATCACTTCGAAATCGCGCAAGGTCTGATGTACCAGACTGGCCAACAGTTCGTCCACCTCGTCGGGACGGTTGTAAACAGGGATAATAAAGGAGTATTTCATAACAGTAATCCTATTCGGGAAGAGTTTCTGCGGCAAAAGTAAGGAAAAAGGGCTGTAATACGTGCAGAGAGCAGGCGGATTTTTAATGGGTGAGGACTGTTGTTAAATAAAAAAATAAAACTTGATGCCTCTCAACATAAATATTCAGTTGAAGTAAGCATCAAGTTTCTTTCATGAAAAAAGTATAACTGCTATTTTAGCGTCCAATCTTTCCATTCATCTTTTAAAATATCCGCAGGAATAACTGTTGGAGTTTGAACTTTCTCGTTTTCTATAACCGATAATTTTCTTACTTGGTCTGTTATATAAGAGCCTAAATCTCCTAAAGAAACATTTCCTTCTGTTTCTTGTAACCTTTTTAATAAAAAGTAAGTAAACATACCATGTCCTTGCCCCTTATATGGATAGGCAGTTTCATCTGCTTGAGAAGCAGAAAATACAATCGTTTTACCAGATGGAGCTGTTTTTTTCACTTTGATTGCAACCCCACGTGCAGAGGCCATCATATCTCCCTCGCGCTTAGTTCCGCTAAAACAAGCATCTAAAAATACGGTCACAAAATCCGATGGATGCTCTCCTAATGCTGCATATAAATCTTTTAAAGCATATCCAGATTCTATATCTGAACTATATCCATCAATGGGCAGCAGATATGCGCTATTATCACTTTCATTGGGAATACCATGTCCTGCATAATAGAAAATAATTTTAGCTTCTCCTTTAGTAGCCTCCATAATATCGCCTAACCATTTGATATGGCGTTTAATATCATTATATGTCGCATTCAACACCAATCGTACTTGCTTTTCAGGAACGCCCAATGTCTTTTTGCAGTACTCACTAAAAATACGTCCATCATTAGAAGCAAAAGGTACCCCATCTACATTCTTATAAGACTCGTTCGCTATTATAAGCGCAAAAGTATTGCGATTTTCGCTTTTGCTTACTGGTATATTTTTATCTACATCAGAAACCAAAGATGCTATAGGCTTATTATAACTCTGTTCTTGGGAAGCGTTTGATTCTACCACAATCTTTTGTTTCAATTCTTGCTCCAATTTCAATGAGATAGTCTTATTCTCTGCATATTTTCCATACTTCTCTTTTATCTGCAACGTTATGGGGATTTCGTTGGAATCGTAATTCTGATTTACAATCAATGGATACTCTAAAGATTTTGTATCACCGCCATTCATCGTACTAAAGCGAACGCTTCTTTTATCCGGTTCTCGCAGCATTACATTTGCGGGCAACGAAATATCAACATTGACATCTTTAGCAGTTCCATTCTTCGTGTTTTGCAAGAGGACTTGCAATATAAAGTTTTCTTTCTTTTTTAGCAAATTACCTCCGTCTGAAGAAGCGACGAAATCTACTACCTGCAATAAAGGTGCTACAAATTTTCGGGTATCTACTTGTAGAGAAAAAGGTGCTGTTCCAAATCCGTGCGGTTCATCAACTTGTACATACAGATTTATATTTGCATCCATAGTAGCGTCTGTAGCAGAAATAGGCATTTCAATCTCCTTGATTTCATTTGCTTTTATCGATGGAACTTTTATATCTTTAAATACCAGTCCTTTAGTCTGTTCCACTGTTCCTATTTTAGCAATACAATCAATAGCATCTCCAGCTCCGGTATTTTCCACCTTAAACCTGATAAAACATGTTTCATCCGCATCAATGGCATTATTCCCATTTGGGTCCACAAACTGTACCGTATTGGATATAATATCAAGAATAGGCGGTTTTGACGGGTCAAATGTATTTACAGCAACAGCTTTTTCAATTATTTCTTGTTCAACTCCCAATTTGGCCAACCGTTCTATATGTCTAACCATCGAAACAGCTTCTTGATTTCCTTGTTTCGCAGATAACCCATACCAATATGCAGCCTGCGCATTGCTTTGCTTAACACCGTGACCATAATAATAACACCAGCCTAAATAATATTGCGCAGCTTCATAACCTTGTTTCGCAGATTTCTCCAACCACATTGCAGCCATCGTGTAATTTTTTACCAAACCCGCACTTCCATTACCATAACACCACCCCAATAAATATTGTGCTTGAGCATCACCATTCTCGGCATTCTCTCTTACTGCAACTATATCTTTCACTTGAGCGGAAAGCCCTTGTGCAGAAGCCATCAAACACAACAGAATAATCAAAAATCTTAATGCTTTCATAATCCTTCATTCAAAATTAAACATGTTATTTTTTTATGACTAATTCAATCTCTTTACTTACTATACTTTTATTCTTTTTCTCATAGCTTCATCCATGATATATTTAGGGAACATGTTTTCATCGTATCCATATTGCATCAGATAATACCTATCCAACTGCTTATCCAAAGGTAAAGCAATAAGTTCCGCACGTCCTTCAGCCGAATCACGGACAGATTGAGCCAAAGACACAACGCCAGTCAAAGCTAGCATCACAGTAATCATAAGTAATCGTTTCATAACTTTCCTTTCTTTTTTATGCAAATTCATTTTTTCATTCAAACAGAGGGAGGAAATAAAAGGAAAGCCAGTATCCTAAAAGACACAAAAAAGCGCAGGTAAGCTTCTGTCTTCACTGTTGAGGTCTCAGGATACCTGATGTTACAAAGAGTCAGATGCACCTACGCTATACGCAGGCGTTAGCCATCTTATTCTTATCGTAACATCTTGAAAGTTCCTAAGTTCCAACAGTTATTAAGAATAATAGCAAACGCTAATATTTTCCCATAAAAAGCTATTGACCCGCACTCGGGTACAATAAGCGTACAAATGTACGGAAATAAATTGAAAACTCATCGTTTTTTTCTATAATGTCAATAAATGATTTTATAAAAGGGTATAATACATCATCATTTAACACAATCGTATCATATTCTTAGATCTAAGAAGAAGCATCGTTACGCAAGTTCTATATAATCTGCAAAAATTTTCAGCTTCACCTCATAAGCAGTAAAATGTACATACAAAAATCTTCTGTTTTGCAGGCTATTTGTTCCGAAGCCTTTCCGTCCGTGTTCGAAAGCCTTTGGGAACGCGTTCCATATTAATTTCGTTCGTGCTCCGAAGGGCTTCGGAACAAGCCCCCTCTACAGTACCTTCTGAGGCGGTATGCGGGCGTTTCCCTGAAAAGTAATGCATTTATACAAATTACATCACATTACACATAAAAAGTAAAGTTACCAGACTCGACGACATGTTTTGTCGTCCATACCGACTATCTTTGTAACAAACTCAAAGAAAACGCATTATGGGAAAACGATTGGAAGGACTTCAACGGATGCTGGTCATCGTCAACAAGCTGAAAGGAAATCACACCTACATCTCTCCCGAGGAACTGGAACGACATGTGGCGGAGAGTATGTCGATACGCGGCTATCTGCCGGTGAACTTCCGCACGCTGCAACGTGACATTGTTAATTATCAAAGAACTGCTTTTCGATGGTTTCCTACTTTTAACAAAAATCCCCGGACAGTCTCTCTAAGAGTCCATCCGGGGATAATCAAAAAAGGAGGCTTGTTTATGCTTTCACGCGGCTTACATAAGAACCATCGCGTGTATCAATTTCAATGGTCTCGCCTTCGTTGATGAACAAAGGAACGCGAACCGTAGCACCGGATTCTACCGTAGCAGGCTTCAATGTATTGGTAGCTGTATCACCTTTCAAACCCGGCTCGGTATAAGTAATCTTCTGCTGAACCTTTATCGGCATATCAGCATAGAGCACTGTCTCGGTAGAAGCATCAGAAACCACGTCTACCACCTGACCTTCCAACAGGAAGTCCACGCCGTTAATCAAATCGTGAGAGATGGGAATCTGTTCAAAAGTTTCCTGGTTCATGAAGATATAGTCTTCACCCTCTTGATACAGGTACTGATATGGACGACGCTCCACACGTACATCTTCCAGTTTCTCGCCAATGTTGAAACGACGCTCCAGTACATAGCCGTTTACCACGTCTTTCAGCTTGGTGCGCATGAATGTGTTACCTTTTCCCGGCTTTACATGCAGGAAGTCGATACAGAAATAGAGCTTACCGTCCATGCGGATGCAAGTTCCGATTTTAATGTCTTGGGCATTAATCATACTAATTGTCTTTATTATGGTTATGTGATTGATTTGTTTTACATACCGATTTGCGGGTGCAAAAGTAGCGTAAATCAGTAAAAATCGCAAAAACTTTTGAGAGAAAAAGAGTTATCTCTTGGTTTATTTGAAAAAAGTACCTATTT
>CALUJK010000110.1 GCA_944320945.1 uncultured Bacteroides sp.
TTCAGTTCCAGAATGACCATCATCTCCTGCATCGGTTCGCCCGGTTGTGCAAAGCGGGGTGCCTGACGGGTGGCAGTGCGGAAGTGCCAGTTACCCAGTCCGCCGCGACCACCTTTCAGCAGGATGACTTCCTGACCATGCTCGGTGATGTCACACAGATATTCGCCCGTTTCGGCGTTATAGGCCACCGTTCCGCAGGGTACTTCGATGACTTTATCCTCTCCGTCCTTGCCGAAGCTGCGGTTCTTCGAGCCGCTTTCGCCGTGTCCGGCCAGCACGTGTCGTTCGTAACGGAGGTGCAGCAGCGTCCAGTAGTTGCGGTTTCCGCGCAGGATGACGTTTCCGCCCCGTCCGCCGTCGCCACCGTCGGGACCTCCGTGGGGTTGATACTTGGCGCGGTGCATGTGTGTGGAACCTCGTCCGCCCTTGCCCGAACGGCAATATATCTTTACGTAATCTACAAAGTTCGATTCTGCCATAATGCTCTGTTTCTGGGTTATACTGTGTTCTGTTTCTTTTTAGTCAGCCTTGTTCTCTCTTTCGTTTCGGCAGGATTTTCATACTCCATTGCCGGGACGGACAGGTTGACGGGACAAAGATACATAAAATGCAGGGATTGGGCGCATTCCGACTTTGATTTTGCCGGATTCTTGGGCGGATTCTGTTCTGTCGGCTGGTGGAACGTGTTGAAAAATATGCTCTTGTGAGTCGGAATAGGGTTTCGGAATGCTTGTGTACGTTAGCCGAAAGTCTTATCGTTGAGCATTGAGATAGCATCCGTTTGTTATGACTATCAGGGGAAGAACGGACTGACGGTGAGGGAGTGTTGGGATTATTCCCCTATTGTGAATAGGTCTTGGTGAGTGGTAAAAATAGAAGGGCGTGTCAATGCGTGGGGGATACTCCCGACGCTTTCTGACACACCCTCGGAATAATGTTGTTATTTTACAGCCTTGTCAATAGCCTGGCAGATGTCAGCCGTGATGACATCCAGTTCGCCCAGTCCGTTGATGTGGGCATACAGACCTTCTTGCTTGTACCAGTCGATGAGGGGAGCTGTCTGGCTGTGATATACGGTGAGGCGCTTGCGGATAGTCTCTTCGTTGTCGTCGGCACGGCCGCTCTGTTGTCCGCGCAGGATGAGGCGGTGCATCAGTTCGTCCTCAGGTACGTCGAGATCCAGCATCACAGAGACATTTTGTCCGCGCTCGGCCAACATCTTCTTCAAAGCCTCAGCTTGTGCAATGGTGCGGGGGAAACCGTCGAAGATGACGCCCTTTGACTCCTTTAGTCCGTCCAATGTGGAAGCAAGAATGTCGATAATGAGGTTATCGGGCAGCAACTGACCTTGGTCGATGTATCCTTTGGCGGTCTTACCCAGCTCGGTACCGGCTTTGATTTCGGCGCGCAGTACGTCGCCCGTAGAAATGTGGTTGATGCCATACTTGGCTACGATTCTTTCACTTTGTGTGCCCTTTCCGGAACCGGGGGCACCGAAGATTACAATGTTCAGCATACTATTTATATTAAATGAAGGATTATGAATGAAGAATGCGGAATTGTCCATTCCGCTTCATTGATTGATTACCGTATAGATATCTTTGTAGTTCCGTCCGAATCCGTCGTAGTCCAGTCCGTAGCCCACGATGAAGTCGTTGGGTATCTTCATGGCGGCATACTCTATGTTGAGGTTCACCTTCAGTTTGTCCGGCTTGACGAGCAGTGTGGCGATATGCACCTCCTGCGGATGGCGGGTGTGCAGCGATTCCAGCAGTTGCTGCATGGTGAGTCCCGTGTCAACGATGTCCTCCACGATGACCACTGTGCGGCCGGTGATGTCCTCGTTCAGTCCAATCATTTCCTTGACTACACCCGTCGATGCGTCCCCCTGATAGGAAGCCAACTTGACGAATGAAATCTCGCAGGGGATGGTGATACGTTTCATCAGGTCTGCGGTGAACATGAACGAACCGTTCAATACGCTCAGAAACAATGGATTCTTGCCTGCCAAATCGCGGTTGATGTCAGCAGCCACCCGTGATACCTCTTTCAGGATGTCCTCTTCGCGGATGGAGACGGCAAATGTTTTGTCTTTTATTTGAATGGTATCCATATACGCATAAATTTGGCGCAAAAGTACGCATTTTATTTCTACTTCGACATACACCGTCGGGTAAATCTTCGGGGACGGCCGGTTTATTTCAGTCCCTTAATCCAGTTGACAATGTCCTGCAACACTTTCGGTTCGATGGTCTCTTCGATTTTGTTATATTCCATGGGGCTGCCCGTGGTGCAGTTCTGGAAGAGATGGTTCAGTCCGACATACTCCTGGACGAGGTTTTGTGGGTTCGACGGCAAGTATTGGCGAATAGCATTCAGGTTGAGGTTTGGGGCAACCTGCATATCCCGACTTCCGTTGATGGCCATGACGGGGCATTGGCAGTGAGCGATGTCGTCGGCGGGGTCATAGGCGATGAAATAGTCTATCCACGGGTCTTGCCGTGTCAGGATGGCCAGCAGTTTCTGTTTGGCCCCGTCGGGCAGTTTGGCTTTGACGGAGGCCGTGAGGCTGTCCAGCACCTGCTGTGGATGTGTCGCCTGCGAGTGGGCAATTTTGTAGTGGAACACTTCGCGTAGGACGTTGCAGTAGTCGTCTGCTGTTTTCGGAGGCGTACTGTTTTGTAGGAGCATAGCGTGGTTTTGCGTCACTATCACGCTGTCTCCCGGTATGCCGCCACCCGCCAGGCTGATCACGAAGTCTGCCTTCTGCCGTGCACCCAGCATAAAAGCAATACACCCGCCCTCGCTATGTCCCAGCACACCGACACGGCCGAAACGGTAGTTTTTCTTCAGATAGTCCAGACCGGCAGCGGCGTCTTGCATGTTGGTGTAGGTGGTGATGGCCAGTGAACCTCGTTGCGATTGTCCCACACCGCGGTCATCGTAGCGCAGCGTGGCAATGCCGCGACGTGCCAGATAGTCGGCTATCACGGCAAACGGCTTATGTTCGAAGACTTCCTCGTTCCGGTTCTGCTGTCCGCTGCCCGTCACTAATAGTACAACGGGAATGGAGGCGGCTTTCGCTTCGTCGTAGTTCAAAGGGTAGGACAGTGTGCCGCTAAACTGTGCATTGTCTTCCGGATTGATGAAAGTGACTTCTTCCGTGCGATAGGGATAGGGCGTTTGAGGCGTCTGCGGCCGTTTCAGCTCGACGGAACCCGGCTCCAGTGTGAGGGGAAATGACATGCCGGATTGCTTGAACTGTCCCTCGATGCGCTTCTCGCTGATGCGTCCTTCGTAGGAAGCACCTATGGCGGCAACGGTTATTCGGATGGAATCGGTTGTGACGGTTATTGCAGCAGGGATGCCTTTCGCTCCCTGGTCGGGGCTGTCCATTTTGCAGGTGTATTGTTCGGCTTTATCGGCTTGGATGTGGAAAACCAGGTTCAGTTGGTTACTTCCGAAAGAGATCTCGCCTTTCCACGGTCCATTGATGACTTGGGCGGATACTTGTACGGATATACCCAGTATCATTAGCATTAATAGGGAAATCATTTTCTTCATGGTAGTATATTTTATAAGTAATAATGTTTAGCCGTACTGTACGTTGTATGTCTGATGTGAGGATAATATTGGTAAAAGCGATTTACATGGCCTCTTCCCCGTAACTGGCATGTATGTATGCCGTTTCCGCGAGATATATTTGGCGCTTGAACGAAAGCCTTTCGGAGCACGGACGAAATTAATTTGGAGCGTGTTCCGAATTAATTTCGTAGTTACCCCCGTCAGATGGTGTTACAGCGGGGGGTATCGGGAGGCGGATAAATGGTCAGCGGTCTGTCTTGTTTGATTAATATGACACTCACAATATTTTACATATCACGTAGGTTGCATCAAAGTTAATATATTTTTTTTGTAAAGCGGAAGGTTGATGGCAGGAATCTGTAATTTTTGTATGTAAATCTGTGATATGTGTTACACGCGGATAGGTGATAACGCTTAATTTTGTACCATGAGATTATAAATCAATGTAAAAATAAGAATTATGCAACGTCGAATGTCTTTGTTATTGCAAATTGTGTTTTACATTTGCTTGTACATGGTGCCTGTGGTTTTGTTTGCCCAGTCGTCACGTAGTGAATCTACGCTGAATGTCCGTCAGCAGAACATTGTCAGCATCGCCGCCTATACGGGGAAAGGTGATTTGAAGCATCTGGAAACGGCTCTTGCTGCCGGACTGGATGCAGGGTTGACCATAAACGAGATTAAAGAAGTGTTGGTACATGCGTATGCTTATTGCGGATTTCCCCGTAGCCTGCGTGGATTGCAGACCTTTATGAAGGTGCTGGATGAACGTAAGGTAAAGGGCATTCAGGATGAGTTGGGTCGGGATGCTTCTCCCGTCACAGATACGCGCGACAAGTTTGAACGCGGCAAGGAAACATTGTCTAAGTTGAATGGTCTGTCGGTAGATGCGCCCAAGGCCGGATATGCGGAATTTGCTCCCATCATTGAGAAGTTCCTGAAAGAGCATCTGTTTGCCGATATCTTCGACCGCGATGTGCTGACCTATCAGGAACGGGAATTGGCAACCGTTTCCATCCTGGCGGCTATGGGCGGCGTGGAACCGATGGCACGTTCGCACATGGGTATCTGTCTGTATCAGGGCGTTACGCCGGACCAGTTGCGCCAGTTGCTCTCTATTATAGAGCAGAATATCGGGCGTAGCGAGGCAGATGCGGTGCGTGCAGAACTGGATGTCTTGCTGCAAAATAAAAAGTGATAGAACAATAGAATAAATAAAGTATTAACTTCCAAAATTGAAAATATATATGAAGGAGGGCTTATTGGTTTCCATTGCAGTGGTATTGAAGCTGTGCAGAAGTGGTTGTAGTGCATCGGTTTTGTCAAATAAACAATGACAGACATGAATAGCAGGAATAGCAAAGAAATTTCCCGTCGCGATTTTCTCAAAGTGATGGGTGCGGCAAGTGTCGCTTCTGCCGGATTGGCGGCTTGTGGCGGACAAGGTGCTGCGTCTGCGGATATCGGTAATCAGGCAACCGGTGAGATGACTCGCCGTACGCTGACGGGTGACGAGGTGTCGCTTCTTGGGTACGGCTGTATGCGCTGGCCGATGAAGCCGGCTGCCGACGGCAAAGGCGAGGTGGTGAACCAAGATGCTGTAAACACGCTGGTGGATTACGCGTTGGCACACGGCGTGAACTATTTCGACACGGCTCCGCCTTATTGTCAGGGCATGTCGGAAGAGGCTACGGGCATTGCACTGAGCCGTCACCCACGCGACAGTTATTATATTGCCACGAAGATGTCTAATCATCGGCTTTATGCTGCTGGACTTCGCGGCAAGGAACTCTACGAGGCTTCCGTAAAGATGTATCACGAATCGTTCAAGCATTTGCGGACGGATTATATTGATTACTATTTATTCCATATACTGGGATCCGGTGCCGGCATGGAGGAGATGCGGGGCAGACTTTATGACAGCGGAGTGGCGGATTTTGTATTGAATGAACGCGAAGCAGGACGTATTCGTAAGTTGGGCTTCTCGTTTCATGGGGATGTGCGGGTGTTCGATTACATGCTGCAAGAGTCCGGCATTAAGTGGGACTTTGTGCAGATACAGCTTAATTACCTCGACTGGCGGCATGCGTCGGGAAGGAATGTCAAGGCAGAGTATCTGTATGGCGAATTGACGAAACGCGGCATCCCGGCAGTCATTATGGAACCGTTGCTGGGCGGGCGTCTTTCGAAAGTGCATGACCACATCGTAACCAAGCTGAAGCAGCGGGAGCCTGAACGCAGCGTGGCTTCGTGGGCATTCCGTTTTGCGGGTAGTTTTCCGAATGTGCTTACGGTGCTTAGCGGCATGACCTATATGGAGCATTTGCAGGATAATGTGCATACCTATTCTCCGTTACAGGCGCTGACGGAGGAGGAATTTGCTTTCCTTCAGGAGACGGCAGACCTGATGATGCAGTATAAGACAGTTCCTTGCAACGATTGTAAGTATTGCATGCCTTGCCCGTATGGTCTTGACATCCCTGCCATTCTTTTACATTATAATAAATGTATCAATGAAGGCAATATGCCGCAGAGCGGTCAGGATGAGAATTACCGTCAAGCTCGCCGGGCGTTCCTTGTGGGATATGACCGCAGTGTACCGAAATTGCGTCAGGCCAATCACTGCATCGGTTGCGGGCAGTGCAATCCGCATTGTCCGCAGGGGATAGACATCCCGAAGGAAATGCAGCGCATAGACTACTTTGTGGAGCGGTTGAAGCAGGGGTGATGAGGCATAATCTTCGGAAAAGATTTGTTGTGTTTGAAAACATCGTTTATCTTTGTCTGAAAGAGTATCTAATTCACCATAAAATCGATTCCTATGAAGATATTTCCCACGTCAAGTATCAAGCAGCTGGATGCTTACACGATAGCACACGAACCTATTGCTTCTATAGATTTGATGGAACGTGCGGCGCAAGCCTTGACCGATGCCATCACCAAACGCTGGGGGGCTGATACGCCTGTCACTGTTTTTGCCGGACCGGGAAACAACGGTGGGGATGCGTTGGCGGTGGCACGTCTGCTGTCAGAGCGTGGATATCGGGTGGAAGTGTATCTGTTTAATCCGAAAGGACATCTCTCGGAGGACTGTGAGGAGAATCGTGACCGTCTGGTGGCGTTGCCGCAAGTGGATTTTCATGAGGTGACGGCACAGTTTGTGCCTCCGCAACTGACGGCAGAGCATCTGGTGGTGGACGGATTGTTTGGCAGCGGGCTGAATAAGCCGTTGAGCGGAGGCTTTGCGGCAGTGGTGAGGTATATCAATGCGTCATCGGCCAAAGTCGTGGCGATAGATGTGCCGTCCGGGTTGATGGGAGAGGATAATTCGTATAATGTGCCGGCACACATCATCCGTGCCGATGTGACGTTGAGTCTGCAACTGCCTAAGTTGGCTTTCTTCTTCGCAGAAAATGAATCTTATGTAGGAGAGTGGGACTTGTTGGACATCGGTCTGAGCGAATTGGCCATAGAAGAGATGGATACTGATTTCTATCTGACGGAAAATGAGGAAATGCCGCTGATGCTGAAACCCCGCGGACGTTTTTCGCATAAAGGTACTTATGGACGTGCCCTGCTCATTGCCGGTTCGGAGGGTATGGCGGGGGCTTCTGTTTTGGCAGCTCGGGCTTGCCTGCGTTCGGGAGTAGGACTGCTGACGGTGCATGTGCCTTTCTGTAACAATTCAATTGTGCAAACAGCGGTGCCGGAAGCTATGACTGAGATAGACCCGAACGATGTCTGCTTTTCTGAAGCTGCGGATACCGATGACTATACCGCAGTGGCTATCGGCCCCGGGCTGGGAAAACGGCAGGCAACGGAGAATGCCTTGCAGGAGCAGATAGAGACTATTCAAGGACCTTTAGTGCTGGATGCGGATGCCTTGAATCTATTGGGTATGCATCGTGACTATTTGGAACAACTTCCTCAGAACTGTGTGTTGACACCTCATCCCAAAGAGTTGGAACGGCTGGTGGGAAAATGTCAGAACTCTTACGAGCGGTTGGAAAAAGCACGTGAACTGGCCGACGCGGCACAAGTGTATGTGGTGTTGAAAGGGGCATGGACAGCGGTGGTGACTCCTCAAGGAAAAGTCTTTTTAAACCCGACAGGCAATGCGGGTATGGCTACGGGGGGCAGCGGTGATGTGCTGACCGGTGTATTGCTGGCTCTGTTGGCTCAAGGGTATGAGCCGGAAGTGGCTGCCCGGCTGGGAGTATATGTACATGGCCTTGCCGGCGACATAGCCCGTAAGAAATATGGCATGACGGGTATGACTGCCAGCGATATTGTGGCCTGCCTGCCGTTGGCTTGGCGGATGCTGGAAGAATATGATGAAGATTAATTCTGCCGCGTGGTGATGTGGAAGCAGGCTTGCCGTATTTCGTATTTTACGTAACACTTTTCGGCTTGGCGAAGATCACGCAATACTTCGGCCAATACTAATTTCAATGTGTCGGAGCGTACGTCTTCCATTGGTCGTCCGTCCGGGTCTTCTACTTTGTCGAAACGTTTCCAACTGATGTCGAAAGTGGTGCCGTAAGAGTGTGTGGACAATGGTACGGCATTATAGTTGTGACGGCGTAGGCGTTTTACGTCATTCTCAGTCCGCAGGACGGAAGTAACGATGATTTTATTCGGGTTCAGTCCTTTGGCAGCCAGTGAATCGAGAAAGTTTTGTCCGATGGTATCCAGTAATCGGGCTGCACCGGGGATAAGATAGGGAATGGAGTGGGTGAGTGAATCTACACTGTAATGCTCGTTTTCTTCGATGTGGGTTAGTTGGGTGGCCATCTTCTCTGCCTTTTGGCGTGAGGCAATGGGAGAAATGCCGATGGCTTGCGCTATTTCCATTTGTTTCTGGTTACGGTCGCCGAAGGTGCGGCTGAAGTTGGCTACGCCATGTATGTTGTGTGGGTTGTTCAGCTTGGGTGTCATGTCTTTTTTTTTGCATCCGGCAAATACGGATGTCAGTGTCAGGCTGAATAGAAGTAATAATAAAAATAAGCGGTTGGTATTTTCTTTTTTCTTCATAATGAGTGTTTGATTGTTAAATAAGATATGTGTAGATTTCTAAATCTTTTGATTGCAGATTACAAATCTAAACAATAGAGGTGCAAAAATAGGGAAACTCTTTCGATTGTAGTACATAGGTGGAGTAATATTTATATTTATGTATATCGTTACCGCGACATTCATTCGATGGTCAGAGGAAAATTTGTACCTTTGCCGCCGATTTTGTAAATATATCAAGAAGCAGAAGTAAGAAAAGTGCAACGTTATTTCATTTATTTGGCTTATGACGGAACGGCTTATCACGGCTGGCAGATACAACCCAACGGAATAAGTGTACAGGAGTGTTTGATGAAAGCGCTTTCCACTCTATTGCGTAGGGAAGTGGAAGTGATAGGAGCCGGTCGGACAGACGCGGGGGTACATGCTTCGTTGATGGTGGCTCATTTTGACAGCGAAACGGAGTTGGATACTCATTTCATGGTGGATAAACTGAACCGTCTACTTCCTCCGGATATTTCGGTGTATCGTCTGCGTGCGGTAAAGTCCGATGCACATGCACGTTTTGATGCTACTTCGCGCGCGTACAAATATTATATTACTACTGCTAAAATACCGTTTGACAGGCAGTATCGCTGCCGGCTTTTTCAGGTGCCCGATTTCGAACGGATGAATGAGGCGGCCTCTACGCTGTTTGATTACACAGATTTTACCAGTTTCAGTAAATTACATACGGACGTCAAAACCAACAACTGTCGTATCATGCATGCCGCGTGGACACAGGTGGATGATGTGACTTGGGTGTTTACCATTCGTGCTGACCGCTTTTTGCGTAATATGGTGCGTGCCATTGTGGGTACATTGCTCGAAGTGGGACGTGGTAAAATGACGGTAGAAGGCTTTCGTCATGTTATCGATCAGAAAGACCGTTGTCAGGCCGGTACGTCGGTGTCCGGTAATGCTCTTTTTCTGGTAGATGTTACTTATCCGGAAGATATCTTCTTGACAGTTTGATGTGAATTGATTAATCTTTAATATGTTATAGTTCCATGTGGTTAGCTTTAGCTTTCCTGTCTGCTGCTTTGTTGGGTTTTTATGATGCCTTTAAGAAGCAGTCGCTAAAAGACAATGCGGTGTTGCCTGTATTGTTCCTTAATACGATATTTTCCAGTTTGGTGTTTTTGCCGTTCATTTTGTTATCGGTTTTTGCTCCTACGTTGATGGACGGTACGATGTTTTATGTTCCATTGGCAAGTTGGGAGGAACATAAGTATATCATTGTAAAGTCGTTTATTGTACTTTCATCCTGGATTTTCGGCTACTTTGGCATGAAGCATTTGCCGTTGACGATTGTGGGGCCTATCAATGCCACGCGACCTGTTATGGTGTTGGTGGGAGCGTTGCTGGTATTTGGTGAACGGCTGAATCTCTACCAATGGATTGGTGTATTGTTGGCAGTGCTTTCATTTCTCATGTTAAGTCGTTCAGGAAAAAAAGAGGGTATCGACTTTAATCATAATAAATGGATTTTCTTTATAGTGCTGGCTGCAGTGACGGGTGCCATTAGCGGACTGTATGACAAGTATCTGATGCAGCATCTGAATCCGATGCTGGTGCAGTCGTGGTATAATATTTACCAAGTATTCATTATGTGTCCTATCATTGCATTGTTGTGGTATCCTAAGCGGAAAGAGAGTACGCCGTTCCGGTGGGATTGGACTATTATTTGCATCTCCCTCTTTCTTTGTGCGGCGGATTTCGCATATTTCTATGCGTTGAGTTATGAGGACTCTATGATATCCATTGTATCGATGGTACGTAGGGGCAGCGTAGTGGTTTCATTCCTTTTTGGAGCCTTGTTTTTCCGTGAAAAGAATTTAAAAAGTAAGGCTGTCGACCTTATTTTGGTGTTGTTAGGAATGTTCTTCTTATATTTGGGGAGCAAATAGGATATAAAGGGTATAACATGAACAGAATTTTGATATTTCTTTTTTGTGTATTGACAGGTGCGCTTTATGCGCAACCCCGGCTGGCAAGAAAATGTTTTGTGGAAATGCCGGATTCTTTATGTCCATTGCTTACAGAGGTAAATCGTGCGGACTGTATCGACTTTTTGGATAGTAAGATGAAAGCACAGGTCACCAATCGGTTGGGAGGAAAGTCCGAAATGACTGCGTTGACCGATGACTATATCTGTATGCAGATGACTCCGCAAAGTAGTTGGCAAATGAAACTTCTGACGGTAAACGACAGTACGCAGGTGATTTGCACCGTTTCTACGGCATGCGCTCCGGCATGTGACAGCCACATCCGCTTTTATTCAACCGATTGGAAAGAATTATCTGTAGATTCTTTTTTATCAGTTTTACCTGTAAAAAACAATTTTATCGGTGCCAGACCTGATACCATGAGTGTATATGACTATCAGGATGCCTGTCGCCAGGCTGATATCTTGTTGATGAAAGCAGATTTGTCCCCTTCGGAACCGGTATTGACCTTTACTTTCACAACTCCCACTTATATGGAGAAGGAAGTTGCTCGCCGATTAGAGACGTTTGTGATTTCTCCGCTTACTTACCGCTGGCAAGAGGGAAAGTTTGTTCCGGTGAAAGAAGCGTTAGAATCAAGGATATTTTAAACACAACACAATTATATTGAAACTATGAAGAACAAAAAACTGAATTCACTTTACAAGTTTGTATTGTTATTCACAGCATTTTTCTTGTTTTCTGCTTTTAAGGCAGACAATCCGGTGATTACCATCTTTATGATTGGTGATTCAACTATGGCAAATAAATCGTTGGAAGGTGGAAATCCCGAACGAGGATGGGGGCACGTATTGTCCGGTTTCTTTACGGAAGATATACGAGTGGACAATCATGCTATGAACGGACGCAGCTCCAAGAGTTTTATTGATGAAGGAAGATGGGATAAAGTCATTTCACAGGTAAAAAAAGGAGATTATGTCTTCATCCAGTTTGGTCATAATGATGAAAAGGCCGATGAAAAGCGACATACAGATCCCGGCACAACATTTGATGCCAACTTGCGTCGTTTCGTAACAGAAACACGTGCTAAGGGAGGAATTCCGGTATTGTTTAACTCCATCGTACGTCGTAACTTTGGTACGGCAGACGCTGCTGTCGTAGCCAGTGCCATTAGTCAGGATGATGTTCGTAAGGGCGTAGATAAGAATGCAACCCCTGCTGTTCAGGAAGGCGATAAGCTGATAGATACCCACGGAGCTTATTTGGATTCTCCACGCAATGTGGCTAAAGAACTGAATGTTCCTTTTATCGATATGAACAAACTGACCCATGACTTGGTTGAAGATCTTGGGCCGGAGGCTTCCAAGAAACTATTCATGTGGGTGCCTGCCAATAAAGTGCCTGCCATGCCTAAGGGTCGTGAAGACAATACGCATCTCAATGTGTATGGAGCACGTACAATAGCCGGACTGACGGTAGATGCCATTGCAAAGGAAGTGCCGGCGCTGGCTCCTTATATCCGTCATTATGATTACGTAGTGGCACAAGACGGCAGTGGCGATTTCTTTACAGTGCAGGAAGCCATTAATGCTGTCCCCGATTTCCGCAAGAACATACGCACGACTATCTTGATACGTAAAGGTGTCTATAAAGAGAAAGTCGTTGTCCCTGAAAGTAAAATAAATGTTTCACTGATTGGTCAGGACGGTGCTGTTATTTCGTATGATGACTATGCAAGCAAGAAGAACGTATTTGGTGAAAATATGGGAACTTCCGGTTCTTCTTCCTGCTACATCTATGCACCTGATTTCTATGTGGAGAATATTACCTTCCAAAACACTTCCGGTCCGGTGGGACAGGCGGTAGCTTGCTTTGTCAGTGCTGACCGTGCTTACTTCAAGAATTGTCGTTTCCTCGGTTTCCAAGATACGCTTTATACATATGGAAAAGGTTGCCGCCAGTATTATGAAGATTGTTATGTAGAAGGCACGGTAGATTTCATTTTCGGATGGTCCACAGCCGTGTTTAACCGTTGCCATATTCACAGTGTGGGCAATGGATATGTGACGGCTCCAGCTACAGATAAAGGACAGAAATACGGTTATGTTTTCTATGATTGCCAGTTGACAGCTGCCGAAGGAGTAGACCGTGTTTATCTGTCTCGTCCGTGGCGTCCGTATGGGCAAACCGTATATATCCGTTGTGATATGGGTGGTCATATTTTGCCCGAAGGTTGGAATAACTGGGGCAGTAAAGAGAAAGAAAAGACGGTTTATTATGCAGAATATCAAAGCCGTGGTGCAGGTGCCAATCCACAGGCGCGTGTTGCCTTCTCTCATCAGTTGCAATCGTTGGAGAAATACGACATGGAAGCTATCTTGGCAGGTGCCGATGGCTGGAATCCGATAAAGAATGGCAATGCGTTGGTTGAAATCAAACGCTGATATTACACAACATAAAACACTATTAAGACATGAAGACACACATTCAGACAAAACACTTTTGGAGCTTATTATTGCTCTTGTTATTCCCGTTAGTTGCGCATGCAGAGAATTACCCGTATCGTAGTGATGTATTGTGGGTAACTGTTCCTAACCACGCCGATTGGCTTTATAAGGTAGGAGAAAAAGCTACTGTAGAAGTACAATTCTATAAATATGGCATTCCTCAAGATGGTGTCACCGTACGTTACGAATTGGCTGACGATATGTTGTCTGCCGATAAAACCGGTTCTGTCACATTGAAGAATGGGCGTGCCACCATTTCCATGGGTACCATGAAAGAGCCCGGTTTCCGCGACTGCCGTCTCACCGCTGAAGTAGACGGGAAGACGTACCAGCACCATGTTAAGGTCGGTTTCTCTCCGGAGCAGTTGAAACCTTATACACAGATGCCCACAGACTTTCAGGAGTTTTGGGATAAGAATAAGGCAGAAGCTGCTGAATACCCTTTGACATATATTTGCGAGCCTTCCAAGAAATATTCTACAGACAAAATTGATGCTTATCTGGTGAAACTCCAACTGAATAAGCAGGGACAAGCCGTTTATGCTTATCTCACGATGCCGAAAGGTGCAGCCAAAGGCTCGTGTCCCGTAGTGCTTTGTCCTCCGGGAGCCGGCATAAAGACTATCAAGGAGCCTTTGCGCCACAAGTATTATGCCGAGGAGGGATGCGTTCGCTTGGAGATGGAGATACACGGTCTTCATCCGGAGATGAGCGAAGAACAGTTCCGCGAAATCAGTAACGCTTTCAACGGCCGTGAAAACGGTTATCTCTCCAACGGATTGGATAATCGGGATAATTATTACATGAAGCGTGTCTATCTGGCATGTGTTCGTGCCATTGATTTCCTGACCTCCCTCCCTCAGTGGGACGGTAAGAATGTCATTGTGCAAGGCGGAAGCCAGGGCGGTGCGTTGGCACTGATTACCGCCGGACTGGATTCACGCGTCACAGCTTGTGTTGCCAATCATCCGGCATTGAGTGATATGTCACGCTATGTCAGTGGCAAAACCGGCGGCTATCCCCATTTTAACCGCGTGGAAGGCATGTTTACTCCGGACAAACTGAAAACGCTGGCCTATTATGACGTGGTCAATTTTGCCCGTCTCATCAAGGCGCCTACCTATATCACGTGGGGATATAATGACAATACTTGTCCGCCCACTACAAGCTATATCGTCTATAATACATTGACCTGTCCTAAGGAAGCGCTTATTACTCCCATTAATGAGCATTGGACTTCGAACGATACGGAATACGGTCAATTGCAATGGATAAAACAACATCTTAAGTAAAGGGAAGTTACCTGCAGTTTTGTTGGTATTATTTGATTAGAAAGCTGTTTTCAGACTTGACTGTCCGGAGGCAGCTTTCCTTTTTAAATTCGCAGGTCATATCCCTGCTACAGATACTTCTGACGTGAGGGACTGCGAAAGGGCTTCGGAACTCAGAGTGGTCGTATAGCCACAATAAAGCTATTTTTTCACCGATTTGAGCTAATTTTTCACCTGAGAATGTATGCTCGTTTTTACCTTTGCAACGAAGCAAATGAAACACTGCCTCTTTTAGAGAGACTTTTAATCTTATTTATTAACCAAAAATGTAATTATATGAAGAACATGATTGATTTTCTTCGAAAAGTCATGTGTCTGTCCTACTGGTAGAATTTTGTTTCGTATCTGATGTAAACTTTGAAATACGAATATTGATTATTATGATCAAGCCTTATTGTTTAACCAAATTTATTGTATCATGAAAAGGATTAATTTATTGCTCCTGTTGGGGATATTTTTCATTTCTATTCCTATCGGAATGTTTGCTCAAAACATTTCGGTGAAAGGAAATGTGAAAGATACAACGGGTGAGCCTATTGTGGGTGCCACCATTATGGAAAAGGGCACATCTAATGGTGTGATTTCTGATCTTGATGGTAATTTTACAATCCAGGTAGCACCAGATGCTACGCTACACATTTCTTATATAGGTTATGCAGAAAAAGATGTACCTGTAGAGGGTAAGCATGAAATTTCGGTGTTGCTGAGCGAAGACAACGAAGTATTGGACGAAGTGGTGGTCATCGGTTATGGTACGGTGAAACGTCGCGATTTGACAGGTGCCGTGGCTTCCGTGAAAGGTGAAGAGCTGACGGCTAATCCGGTTTCTAATGTTACGGAGGCTCTTCAAGGCCGTTTGCCGGGTGTCAATGTCACGTCACAAGATGGCCGTCCGGGAGCAACGATTTCAGTCCGTGTACGTGGTGGCGGCTCCATTACGCAGAGCAACGAACCGCTGTACATTGTGGATGGTTTTCCGGTGAGCGGTATCAGCGATATACCCGCATCAGAGATTGAATCCATAGATGTGCTGAAAGATGCTTCTTCTACGGCTATTTATGGTGCTCGCGGTGCCAATGGTGTTATTTTGGTAACTACTAAAAGTGCCAAAGAAGGGCGTATCAAAGTATCGTATGATGGCTATGTGCAAGTGAGAAATGTGGCTAAGACGCTTGAGACACTTTCCGCGCAAGAATATGTATTGAACAGTTGGAGTTACGCTACTTCACGCGGACAAGCTAATGGTGATGCAGTTGCCAAATATTTTGGTTTGGGCGACCAATATGGAAATCATTATGCAGACTATGCCAATATGGGTACACACGATTATACAGACGACGTGTTACGTACGGCATGGGCACACAGTCACTATGTAAGTATTGCCGGTGGTACGGAGACAACGAAAGTGAGCAGTACTATTGGGTATATTGATGAACAGGGTATTGCTATCAACTCCGGTTATAACCGTATGAATGCATCACTTAAATTGCAACAACAATTAGCCAAGAACTTGAGTCTTGATTTCGATTTGCGCTATTCAGAGTCGAACTCGAACGGTAATGGAGATGGTGGAGCAATGGCATATACCTACCGTCCGATAGACAATCCGTTAGGCGGTGTCGATTATACCGATGTTTCTTCGGGATTCAGTTTTGGTGTGGAGAATATTGATGATTTGCACAATCCGGTAGAGGAAATCAACACTATAACCAATCGTACTCGCAATCGTTCATTGCGTGGTTCAGCGGCTTTGTCGTGGAATATCATCGAGGGGCTCAAGGCACGCAGTGAAATTACTTTTTCCCGTGGTTCTTCACGTAGCTCTTACTATGACGACGGTTATGGTGACGGAGAAAAATCTGCCAGACTGAGCAGAGGATGGAGCCAAGGGTGGCGTTCATTGACAACGGTCGATTATAGTTTCAATCTGAATGAAAATAATGCGTTCTCTATTTTGTTGGGTAATGAAGTGTCGCGTTCCGAATCAGAGTCTTCTACATTGGAAGGTGAAGGCTATCCGGACAGCTTCGGATATGATGAAGCTATGGGACTTATTCAGAACGCAACGACCTCATTTTCGGCATCGAATTCCATCAATGTTCCTTCAACTACGGTTTCTTTCTTCGGCCGTTTGAACTATACGTTGAATGATCGGTATTTGTTGACAGCAACATTGCGTGGTGATGGTTCGTCGAAGTTTGCTCCCAATCATCGTTGGGGCGTATTCCCGGCAGCGGCATTGGCATGGCGTATTTACGAAGAGCCGTTTATGGAAGGCACCAAAGATTGGTTGTCTAATTTAAAATTACGCTTGTCTTTAGGTACCTCCGGTGCCGACAATATCGACTCTAATTTATGGCGTGAAACGTGGTCAAGCGTTAGTTCCGCCAATAACAATACGCCGATTAACGGCGAACTAGGGTCTTTCTATCGTCCGGACGGTCTGTTGGCTAATCCTGATCTGAAGTGGGAGACCACCGTTTCGCGTAACTTGGGTATCGATTTCGGATTTTTAAATGGGCGTATTAACGGTAGCATGGAAATCTACTGGAATACGACGAAAGATTTGTTGATGGCTGTACCCGTTGATAACACAACGGGGTATTCTTACCAATATCAGAATTTCGGGCAGACTAGTAATAAAGGTATCGAGTTGTCTGTCAATTTCGATGTCATACAAACCAAAGATTTCCGTTTTAACGTAAATGCCATTTATAACTTCAACCGTAATAATCTTGATGAGTTGCCTGATGCAGACCAATATTTATATTCTTCTTATTGGGCATCGTCTGCAACAACTCCGACTAACGACTTTATGTTTATCGTGGGCAAACCCATTGGGCAGGTACGTGGCTTTGTGAGTGACGGCTATTATACCGTAGATGATTTTAATTATGTCAACGGACAGTATGTCCTGAAAGAAAATGTATCTGACATTTCGAATGCAGTAACAGCTACTTATTTGCATCCGTATGATATTCCCGAAGGACAAACGGCTTTCCCAGGTTGTGTTAAGTATAAGGATTTGGACGACAGCGGTACCGTAGATTTGGATGATGTAACTAACATTGGTGAGCTGATAGCCAAACATACAGGTAGCTTCTCGCTGAATTTTAATTATAAGGATTTCGATTTGTCGGCTAACTTTAATTGGTCCGCCGGTGGAAAGATTTATAATGTCGTAGCTTTACAGAATTTGCAAGGTAACGAATACAATGGCATTGGCCGTCAGCGTTCTACTCTTGTGCGCGATGCTTTTAAAGCATATAGTGTGAACGATGCAGGCAATCTTTATGCAGTGACAGATCCTGATGAATTGCGTGCACTGAATGCTAATGCCAAGTATGGATTGCCTTACCAACAGGCAGGTATCGCTTCTTCCGATTGGATTGAAGATGCTTCGTACTTGCGTTTACAGACATTGACGTTGGGGTATACTTTGCCGAAAGCTTTGACTAAAAAGGTAAAGATAGAACGTTGCCGTTTCTATTTGACTGGCAACAACCTGTTTACTATTACTGGTTATTCTGGTCTTGATCCTGAAGTGAATGTGACTCCTACCGGACAAAGTGGATTTTATAGTAGTCTGCGTGCATTTCCAACACCTAATATGGATAACGGAGCTTATCCGCGTGCACGTACCTTTACGTTGGGTGCTAACATTACTTTCTGATGATAACATTAACCATAAAAATAGAAGAAGTACACACTATGAAAAAGATATTGAACTTTATATTAGTAGCAGCGACTGCTTTTACCATGAGTAGCTGCGAAGACTTCCTCGACACAAGTTCGCCAAGCATACTCGACCGTGAATCTGTGTTTTCCAGTGAAGAATCGGCTCGTGCCGCTTTGTATTATGGATATGAAACATTCCGAGCTAACCGTAGCTTGCACTCTGTGGGCTATTTCTGGCATCCGGTCTGGGGGTCGGATATAGAAGATTCGCAAGACCAATATAATGAAGGTACTCCGGGTATTTTGCAGAAGTGGTATTACCCGACAGGTACTTCTAATTATAATATTGATTCTGGCGAAGGTACGGAAGTGTTTACCAAACTTTATGAAACAATAGCTGTAGCTAATTCTTTGATTACAAGTTTCGAATCGTTGGACAATTTCAACGAACTCATGACCGGTGAGCCTAATTCTTTGTCGGATATTTATGGGCAGGCTGTTGCGCTGCGTGCTACTTGTTATTGGGAATTGTGCCGTTGGTATGGGGATGTACCTCATGTACTGGAGGCTGGTGCATCGGCTGAAGGACTGACTTCACGTTATGCCATTTATGATTATCATGTGCAGAAACTGATAGAAGTAGAGCCACACATGTTCCGTGCTGGTGAAAGCAGCAATCGGGCCGATGTGATGAATCGTAATTATGTACAGGGACTTATCGGACGTATTTGTTTGTATAATGGTGGTTATGCCACTCGTCGTACCGACCTCGGCTCTGATTTCTATGTAGATGGTGAAGGAAATGTTCTTTCGTTTGACGATTGGAGTGTGGAGAACAATCAAGCTATTTATGGTCGTCGTAGTGATTGGAGGGATTTGTATGCAATAGCCAGAACTTATTTACAAGCTTGTGCGGACAATCCGGGTTCTATCGTGTTTCATACTACTGATCCGCGCTCGAATAGCGGTGGACGTGTGTATGAAAATCCGTTCCAGTATGCTTTCCAACAGATGCATAAAGCTGATAATGTGACGTTGGCTGATGAATCGGTATATGAAATACCTTTTAAACTGAAAGGTGGTTCTGACCGTCCGGGGTATATCGGTCGTCCGTCTCGTGGTGGTGATGGTCAGGCTCCTTGTGTGGCTTGCGGACAAGACCGTATTCAAGCTCATTTTTACTATGGATGGTTTGATAATGATGACAAGCGTCGTGATGCCTCTGTAACAGTTACCGGTAGTACCGGTCAGGGGCAGGAAGAAATTCAATCTTTCAACCGAAGTAGCTGGGGCAATGGTTGTGGCCCAGGTACCAATAAATATGACTGGAATCGTTATGAAACGCCTGATATTGCTACCTATGGTAATTCTTGTATTAATGTTTCTTACATGCGTATTTCGGATATTTATTTGATGTTGGCTGAAGTCTGTGCTGCATTGGGTGATGACGGAACAGCACGTACTTATCTGGCATTGGTGCATAACCGTAATTTCCCAAATGGTGTGGATACTGAATTTGACCAATATATAGCTGATTGTGGCTCAGTGTATGATGCTGTTATTAAGGAACGTGCTCTTGAATTTTGTGGAGAAGGTATGCGCCGGTTTGATATCATCCGTACCGGAATTCTGCCTGAAGTGGCAGTAAAAGACCGTCAGATACAGAAGGCTATTATTGACGGTGTGCGTGCTAATGGTTATTATGAGTTTGAGAATGGGAATCAGATTCCTGCTTATATTTGGACCAAAATGGTGGATGCACGTACCGAATATGGATATCGTCTGACTACTCAAACTCCTGAAGGACAGGAGGATGATCCGGTTCTTTTCCCCGGATGGCGTGGACAGCATGATGATTGGGGTAGCATTGTTCCTGCGTATGCCAGCCAGAATATGACAAATGTGGCTATTAAGGGCTTATTCCATTATATTGAACCGGGTAGTGCAGAAGCACAAGCATTGGAAGCTGATGGTTATGTGCAGACCAATTGGGCCATAGATATGTTGGATTATGAAGATGATTATGCAAACAAACTCTTTGCAGGCTATACTGATGCAGATTATGCAGCTAAAAATCCGCCTATTCATTTGTTGTGTAATACTTATCAGGTGTTGTTGAATTCTCATATTACTAACGGATACGGATTCCGTCAGCAATAGGCGCAGTAATTTATAAAAATAATAAGGCTGTATCAAAATAGGAATTTGTTTCTTATTTTGATACAGCTTCTTTGTTGTTTCTTTTCAAAAGAATTCGGATTAATAATGAATGAAGGAGAAGATTAGTTTATCGATGGCTATTTGAATATGACCCCCGATGTTTTATCCATTGGTTTTCTGTTTTTCTTTATACTCTGTAGGGGTCATTCCAAACTGTTGCTTGAACAATTTGCTGAAATAGTGTGAATCATTGACGCCTACCATGTATGCAATTTGTGCCATGCTGTATTCTTTCGTAAGAATTAACTGTGCAGCGCGTTTCATACGGAATTCCCTCAGAAATTCTACGGGGGATAATCCGGTCAATGTTTTTATCTTCTTGAAATAGACAGAACGGCTCATGTGTACCTCGGTAGCAATGTCTTCTACGGACAGATTGCCGTTGTCCAAATTCTGCTCGATGAATTCCATTACCTTGTCCATGAACCTGCGGTCGTTGGGCGAAAGCTGCTGCACCAATTCTTCCGACGGTTCTTGTTTTCGGTCGGGGTCGGGCATCAGGTTGGCGCAGTACATGGCTTGCAGTCTTTTCCTTTGTTCCAGCAGATTGAAAATACGTGCTTTAAGGTATGAAGTGCTGAACGGCTTTGTGATGTAGTCATCGGCACCCAGCTGCATACCTTCAATCTTGTCGTCAAGAGTAGTCTTGGCGGTTAATAGCACGATGGGGATATGGCTGGTGGTCATTTCCTCACGCAACGCATGCACCAGTGCACGGCCGTCCATTTGCGGCATCATGATGTCACTGATGATGATGTCAGGCAGAAATTCCTTACATTTCTTCAGTCCTACTTGTCCATTTTCTGCCTCAATGACATTGAAGTATGGCGTGAAAATGGTTCGTAAGAAAGAACGCAGTTCGTTATTGTCTTCGGCAATGAGAAGGGTATCTTTCTCTTTATCTACTTCATCCTTGTCGTTTTCGGTAAGGAAGGTCAGTGAGGCATCCTGATAGACCTGTTTCACATCTGTAATCATCGGTTGGTCAGCGAGGATAAACTCTGTCTGCTCGTCAAAGTGCTCTTTCCCTTTGGGCAGTCTGACGGTAAACTTGCTTCCTTCACCTTGCCGGCTTTGTAAGGTGATACTGCCGTGGTGCATTTCTATGAGTTCTTTTACCAGCGAAAGACCGATGCCGGTACTGGGTTGGTGGAACAGGCTACGGTCAAGTAGGTTTTCGAATCGGACAAATAGGTTCTGCTGTTTGTTTTCGGCTATGCCGATGCCTTGGTCTTGCACGGCGATGAGAATATCAGCCCCGGCATCTGCTATGGTTACTTTTATTTGCTTTCCTTGCGGAGTGTATTTAAAGGCATTTGACAGCAAGTTAAATACTATTTTTTCCAGTTTATCCGCATCCGCCCATAAGACCAGTGGTTCTTGGGGAGCATCCAGTGCAAAATCCATCTGGCGTTCTTCTGCCAACACACTGAAGTGGTCCATAATGTGCCGTATGAATGAAGTTACCTCTACTTGGCGTACCTGCATCTTCATTTTCTGGTGCTGAATTTTATGGAAATCGAGTATTTGGTTAACTAAATGCAACATGCGGTTGGCATTATTTTCTACCAGTGTCAATGATTCTTTTTCTTCAGGCTGCAAACGGCCGTTCCGCAGAATGTGCTCAATGGGACCGATGATAAGTGTCAACGGAGTACGCAGTTCGTGAGAAATGTCGGTAAAGAAATGCAGCTTGATATCAGCAATTTGTCTCTCGATGGCGACCTTGTGCTTCAAGCGGTAGATGACGAAGAGTATATAAGAAGAACTTATGATAATCAACAGAATAATCAGCGTGTAAAGCCCGTATGCCCACGGCGTTTCCCAAAAGGAGGGAAGCACAGTCAGTTGCATGGTGCGTACATTGTCCACCCACACTCCGTCACTGTTGGTCGATTTTACTTCCAGTGTATAATTGCCTTTGGGCAGATTGGTGTAGTTGGCAGTGCGCTGATTGCCTACGTAGTTCCATTCATTTTCGAAGCCTTTTAATCGGTAGGCATACGAAATGCTGTTGGGATATCTCAAGTCTAAGGCTGCAAACTGAATACTGAAGTTGTTGCGGTCATGCGGTAATTCTATAAAACGTGTTTCGTCGATGTTGGCCGACAGAATATTGTTTTCGTGTAAACCGGCATTATCAGTTTGCTGAAAGTCGGTAAAGATGATGGCCGGGGCGTAGCGGTTAATTTTAATTGAGTCCGGTCGGAAATACAGTACCCCTTTTGTGGTGTTGAACATCAGTTCTCCGCGGCGTGTCTTGACGCTTTTCCCCTCTCCAAAATTGATGTGTATGGGGAAGGTTTTGGAAGTATAGTTCTCCATTTTACCCGTAGCAGGAATGAATTTGCACAGTGCTTCTTCTGTGGCTAACCACAAGCTTCCCTCTTTGTCTTCCTCGATAGATAGAATGATATCCGAAGCCAATCCATCTTTTGGAGTGTATGCCTGAAATTGGATACTTCCATCTTGCAGACGGTTCAGTTTGTTCAGGCCGCCTCCAAATGTGGCTATATACATTTCATTTTGGCTGGTAAAGAAGATATTGTGTATATCGTCGTTCCCAAGGCTGTGTACATCTGATGGGATACGCTGAAATCTTTGGAAACGGATATCTTCCGGTTTGTCAAAGTCTCCTTCGCACATTAACAGACCGGTGGTACTGCCTATCCAGATATTGCCATTGGGTGCAGAAGTCACGAAACGGGTACGGTAACACTCCTTGATGGGATAGTTTTTCAGCAGATTCCGATGATTGATAAATCGGGGAGACTTGCTGTCGGCTTTTAAATCCAAATAGTTGATACCTCCTTCAAACGTTGCAATCCACAACCGATGGTGTCGGTCCTCGTGCAGACTGTATATGTCGTTTCCGCTTAAACTGTTGTTATCATTTTCATTGGTTGTGTATTGCCGCAGCCGAAAGTGAAGCGGTTTCTTTTCGGGCGTAGCCGCTATCAGCCCGTTCCCCTTGGTACCAATCCAGATAGTACCGGTATGGTCTTGTGTGAAACTGTAGGCGATGCCTATCTGATCTTTACTGTT
The DNA here is from genome assembly GCA_944320945.1 of uncultured Bacteroides sp. Classification (GTDB taxonomy): domain Bacteria; phylum Bacteroidota; class Bacteroidia; order Bacteroidales; family Bacteroidaceae; genus Bacteroides. The sequence continues at coordinate 23,368 of CALUJK010000110.1, forward strand.
CGGAATGATTTGTCCTTGTGCGTTTAAGTTGCCGATGTATTGAAAATTCTCGTTGTAAATGCGGATGATTTTGTCTCGGTTACCGGTCCAGATATTTCCGTCTTTGTCTTGAAAGATAGCACGTGTATTGTTCCCTGGAAAACCGGAATCATTGGCACGGGCAGTAAGCAGATGGAAATGGTTGGTGTTGAAAGTCACTTTCTCAAGTCCGTTTTCGTAGGAACAAATCCACAGATTCCCCTGTTTGTCCGTAAATAGCCCGGTTACTCTATTATCCGTGCTCCATCCGGTTTGCAGGGCAGGGTTGTAAAAGGGATGTATTTGGTTATGTGCTCGGTCGTACCATGCCAGTCCTCCGCCGGACGGGTGTAACCACAAGGAACCGTTGATGTCCTCGTAAATATACATCTCAGGTCTGGAATCTACAATGTCTTTCCCGTATTTGTCTTGCAGGATGAAGTAGTCTAAGTGCTTGTTTTGCGGATTGAAGTGCGTAGCGCCGGGAATACGGTGCCGTAGCCAGATTTCGTGATGGGTATCAATATACACCTCTCGTATCAAATCTTCCGGTAGAGTGGGCAGTGTCTTTTTGCAGAAGTGTTCTGTATGATTTGTCTCGGTGTTATAAATAAAGAAACCGTTACTGGCCGTACCTACGAATAGTTCACTTCCTTTTAAGGGGCGGATAAACTTAATGGACGATTGGGTCGGAAACCGCTTAAGTTGGAACGAACCGTTCTTATGTTGCCAAACACACCCGCTATCAGAGGTGAAGTAGAGGGTGTTGTCATGTTGTAGAGCGTCGTAGAAAGGCGTATTGTCTTTTCCTGTCGGCACAACAAAAAAGGGATTGGAAGTCTGTTCGTTCTTTTCTTTGGCGATTTGATATAACCCGTTGTTCGTTAATATCCATTGAGTCTGTTGTTTGTCCAAAAAGATTTTGTTTACTTTTTCCGGATGATAGTTCGGGTGTACCTGGAAGAAGTCCTCAGCTTTCATTTCCCTGGTTTTCGAGTCAATGGTGACATGAATGCATTCTTTTTGTTGGGTGGTAATCCATATATCGCCCGTGGGTAACACATAGAAATCTTGCGCAATGTAATTGTCGTATGGGATAGACTCAAACTTTTCACTATTGGGGTCAAACCTGAAAATCTGATGGTCGTAACTTTGCATCCACAGATATCCATAACAATCTTCTTTTAGAGAATCGAAACGGTTATTGCTCAGTGCGGTGTTGTCACCCGGATATGCCTTATAGTTCTTGAACGTATAACCGTCAAACTTATAAAGTCCATCCCATGTGGCAAACCACATTAGTCCTTTATGGTCCTGCAAGATGCTTTGTACCGTTTTTTGTGACAGTCCGTTTTCTGACGTATAGTAGGTAAAGGTATGTGGAGGCTGTGCCAAACATACTTTTATACCTACCATATATAGGAGAATCCAGATAAATCCGGTTCTTTTCATAAATCTGATGATAATTAATGTGAGTTCGATATAAAAGTTAAGATTATTCGTTTGATTATTAAGAATATAGCGATAAGAGTATTAAATTTATAGTGTTGAATTATAACATTTAAGCGATTACCTCTATGTTCTCAGAGGCTAAAGTTACGGAGAATCTCTGGAATAACCGCTGAATTTCGGCAGATTAATGTAGTAGAATTTGGGAATTAGGAAAATTGTTTAAATGTTATAATTGCAGCATTATAAATATAATATTTATCATTATAGTTCTATTTTTAGTAAATTGTACTTACTTTTATGTCGAATTCACGTAACACTAATAACTATTCATATAGAAGTGCAGTTTCTTTAATATGTAATTTATGGTTTAAAATATTATGGATGTTTTATTTATTATAGTAGGAGTATTGTGTTTGATAACTGGATTACTAGGGTGCGTTTTACCGATATTACCAGGTCCTCCATTAACTTATGGCGGATTATTGCTATTGCATTTTACAGATAAAGTCCAATTTAGTATTACTCAGCTGCTTGTATGGTTGGGAGTTGTTGTAGTAATCCAAGTATTGGATTATTTAGTACCATTATTAGGTACTAAATATAGTGGTGGTAGTAAATGGGGAACACGAGGTTGCCTGATTGGGACTGTTGTAGGGCTGTTTTTTATGCCATGGGGAATTATAGCAGGCCCGTTTATGGGGGCTTTCATTGGAGAATTGATGGGTGGACGTGAAACTGCTGCTGCATTAAAATCCGGATTTGGTTCTTTGCTTGGCTTTTTGTTAGGGACAGTTTTAAAATGTGCTGTGTGTGGATATTTTATTTGGCAATTCGTTGCAGCACTTATGGAATAATGCTGCTAATTCTTAGATTAATTAACCTGTTCCCTCGCAATTAATAATCCTTTAATTCTGTATATGTTCAGAATGAGTTTCAATATAAATATGTATATTTGCCTGCAAAAGAATAGTTATTAACAAAAAGCGTGACTTATCAACTATTTTGATTTTCTTTTCTTAAATTAATAGGTGCAGCCGGGATTTATCACTTATTTCGCTGTCGATAAAAATGAAGATTATGGGAAAAATTATTGCACTGGCAAACCAAAAGGGAGGAGTGGGTAAGACAACAACGACCATTAATTTAGCTGCATCACTTGCCATTTTAGAGAAGAAAGTCCTTGTAGTGGATGCGGATCCGCAAGCCAATGCTTCTTCTGGATTGGGAGTAGATATAAAGCAAGTTGAGTGTTCTATTTATGAGTGTCTCATTAGTCATGCGGATATTAATAGTGCGATACATGATACTGAGATTGAAACACTAAAAGTGGTGCCATCTCATATTAATTTGGTGGGAGCCGAGATTGAGATGCTTAATCTGAAAAATCGAGAGAAGGTATTAAAGGGGGTATTAGTTCCTTTAAAAGAAAAATTTGATTATATCTTGATAGATTGTTCACCTTCGTTGGGATTGATAACAGTCAATGCTTTAACTGCTGCGGATTCTGTCATTATTCCTGTGCAGGCTGAATATTTTGCTTTGGAAGGGATTAGTAAGTTGCTGAATACAATAAAGATTATTAAATCTAAATTAAATCCGTCGCTTGAGATAGAAGGCTTTTTGCTTACGATGTATGATTCGCGTTTGCGTCAGGCCAATCAGATTTATGATGAAGTAAAAAGACATTTTCAAGAGTTGGTTTTCAACACGGTAATTCAACGGAATGTGAAACTTAGTGAAGCGCCGAGTTACGGGGTACCTACTATTTTGTACGATGCAGATTCTACCGGAGCAAAGAACCACATGGCATTGGCCAAGGAATTAATAGCTAAAAGTAAATAATATAAGGTATAACAATGGCACAAAAAAGAAACGCTTTAGGACGTGGGTTGGATGCTTTACTCTCAATGGATGAGGTGCAGACGGAAGGTTCGTCTTCTATTAATGAAATAGAATTGTCGAAAATTGTGGTCAATCCTAATCAACCGCGTCGAGAGTTTGACCCTGTTGCATTACAGGAATTGGCAGATTCTATTGCGGAAATTGGAATTATTCAGCCAATTACGTTGCGCAAGCTATCTGATGATGAATATCAGATTATTGCCGGTGAACGTCGTTTCCGTGCCTCGCAATTAGCCGGATTGACCAGTATCCCTGCATATATTCGTACGGCTGACGATGAAAATGTCATGGAAATGGCGCTGATTGAGAATATACAGCGTGAAGACTTGAATTCAGTAGAAATAGCACTTGCATATCAACATTTGCTGGAGCAGTATGGATTGACGCAAGAACGTCTTAGCGAGCGAGTTGGCAAGAAACGTGCCACTATAGCTAATTATTTACGTTTATTGAAACTTCCGGCTCCTATTCAGATAGGTTTGCAGAATAAGCAAATAGATATGGGCCATGCACGTGCATTGGTTACATTGACTGACCCCAAATTGCAGGTTAAATTGTTTGAGGAAATATTAGAGCAAGGATATTCTGTGCGTAGGGTGGAAGAAATAGTGAAAGAGTTGAATGAAGGAGGGACAGTACAGAGTGGTTCCCATAAAATAGCTTCTAAGCATACACGTTTGCCCGAAGAATATGATATGCTGAAAAAACAACTTTCGGGATTCTTTAATGTTAAGGTACAATTGACATGTTCGGAAAAGGGGAAAGGCAGAATTAGTATCCCATTTGATAATGAAGATGAGTTGGAACGTATTATCGGGATTTTTGATACGTTGAAAGTTAAATGATAAGGGAAATACCAATATATAAAATATGCATAACCCTGCTGTTCTGTTTTTTACAGATGGCAGGGATTGCCGTGTATGGGCAGGAGAATCGACCTTATGCGGCATTGAAACGTTCGCATCAACAAAAAGATAGTATAGCGATAGCGAAAAGTTTTGGGTGTGAGATAGCAGATAGTCTTATGTCGAAAGTTGATAGCATTTCGGATAGGAATAAAGCCGTAGCTGACAGTATTTCGGCAGAGAACAAAAAAAGATTGTTGGAATTAACGGCTGATTCGGCTGTGAAATCTCCGGATCCAGTGTCTACAGATAGTTTGCAGCAGGCTCTTAATCACAAGCAATGGGTCCCTGACCCGACAAAGGCAACTTGGCTGGCGCTTGTTATTCCCGGTGGTGGACAAATATATAATCGGAAATTTTGGAAATTGCCAATCTTTTACGGTGGTTTTGCTGGTTGTGCGTACGCTTTGACATGGAACGGTAAAATGTATCGAGATTATTCGGATGCCTATCGGGATGCAGTGAATGAAAATTGGAATTCAAGTAGTATTCAAGATTTGTTGCCTCCGGGCTATTTAAATCAAGTCTCCACATCTCAGTTGACAGAAACGTTGAGACGCCGTAAAGATACTTACCGACGTTGGCGCGATTTGAGCATTTTTGCTTTTATTGGTGTATATCTACTTTCTGTTATAGATGCCTATGTAGATGCGGAATTATCCAACTTTGACATTTCGCCCGATTTAAGTATGAAGGTAGAACCTGTTGTTATGGACAATGAACGGGTGAGTACTTCATTGGATAAAAAGTCTGTAGGCCTGCAATGTAGTTTCCGATTCTAAGGCACAATTTCTTCGTAAGAGTATCATAGATAATGAAAGTATACAAGATAAATAACATGTCATATAGAGTAAGATTGCATATTACAAGTTTGGTTTGTCTGTTCGTTTTAAATTCTTCTTTTTCATCGCTCAGTGCTCAAGAAAGTGTGGATGTGATGATTCATGAGAATGGTGTGGAACGTGAAGAAATTATAGACCTTCCTGTAAGTATGACATTTCCGATAGATAGCTTGTTAAACGATTGGAAAGTCAAAAACTATATAGATTTAAGTAAAGATTGTAGTACTTCGTTGGTTAATCCTGTATTTAGTGATTCTGTTTATATTGACCGATTAGCACGGATTCCGACTGTGATGGAGATGCCATATAACGAGATTGTTCGCAAGTTTATAGACACATATACGGGAAAATTGAGAAACCATGTGGCTTTTATGTTGAGCGCTTGTAATTTTTATATGCCTATCTTTGAAGAAGCGCTTGATGCTTATAATCTTCCTTTAGAACTCAGGTATTTACCTATTATTGAATCTGCGCTTAATCCTTCTGCTGTATCGCGTGCTGGAGCCGCTGGACTTTGGCAATTTATGCTAAGGACAGGTAAATTGTATGATTTAGAGAGTAACAGCTTGGTGGATGAGCGTCGTGACCCTATCAAATCTACTTGGGCTGCTGCTCGTTATTTACGTGATATGTATGATATTTATAAGGATTGGAATCTTGTTATTGCAGCATATAATTGTGGACCGGGAAATGTAAATAAGGCCATTCGTCGTGCGGGTGGAAAAACAGACTATTGGGCGATTTATAACTATTTGCCGCGGGAAACTCGTGGATATGTACCAGCTTTCATTGCAGCTAATTACGTGATGACTTATTATTGTAAGCACAATATTTGTCCTTTAGAAACCAATATTCCGGCTGCCACAGATACCGTTCTGGTAAATCGTAATTTCCATTTTCAACAGATATCAGATTTGTGTCATGTACCTATGGACGAGTTGAAGAGTCTGAATCCGCAATACAAACGTAGCATTATTCCTGGTGAAACCAAACCACAAACTTTACGATTGCCGCAGACTGCGGTTGGCACTTTTGTTGAGTTACAAGACACTATTTATAATCACCGTCGTACGGAGTTGTTTAAGAATCGGCGGGTAGTAGCAGTATCTGGTACAAAGAAAGCAATATCGGGTAGCGGCGAGTTGGTGTATCATCGTATTCGCAATGGAGAAACGCTGGGTAGTATTGCCCGTCGTTATGGTGTTACTGTCCGCCAGATACAGCAATGGAATGGCATGAGTAATACTCGTATCCGTGCAGGACGCAGATTGAAAATCTATCAATAACATTTCTTTCTTCATATTTTCTTTTTCAAGCAACTTCTTTGGAACTATTGAAGCAATTATTTTCTTTTTCATAGAAAATGTCTATTTTTGCAAATAACTAACTATTTGAAGCAAAAGGAGAATGACTATGAATGATAATCTGAGTCTGAAAGAGAAAGAAAAAGCCGAAGAAGAAATGATACAGCAGGCTTTTCAGGAATTGCTGAATGATTATTTATCTACTAAGCATCGTAAACGTGTAGAGATTATTACCAAAGCATTCAATTTTGCTAATCAGGCTCATAAAGGAGTGAAGCGTCGTTCCGGTGAGCCATACATCATGCATCCTATAGCAGTTGCAAAGATTGTTTGTAATGAAATAGGGCTTGGTTCCACCTCTATTTGTTGTGCATTGCTGCACGATGTTGTAGAAGATACAGATTACACAGTAGAAGATATTGAAAATATTTTTGGATCAAAAATAGCTCAAATAGTAGATGGCCTTACTAAAATATCGGGTGGTATCTTTGGTGACCGAGCCTCAGCACAAGCTGAAAATTTTAAGAAGTTGTTGCTGACGATGAGCGACGATATCCGTGTAATCCTGATTAAAATTGCCGACCGTTTGCACAATATGCGTACATTGGGCTCTATGTTGCCCAGTAAACAGTACAAGATAGCCGGAGAAACGCTCTATATTTATGCACCATTGGCTCATCGCTTGGGATTGAATCGTATAAAGACTGAATTAGAGAATCTTAGTTTCAAGTACGAACACCCAGAAGAATATCATGAAATAGAACAAAAGTTAATGTCTACAGCTGCTGAACGCGATAAAGTGTTTCGTGATTTTACTGCACCTATCCGAGAGCAACTGGATAAAATGGGCTTAAAATATTACATCTTGGCGCGTGTCAAATCCATTTATTCCATTTGGAATAAAATGCAAACAAAACATGTGCCATTTGAAGAAATCTATGATATTTTAGCTGTACGTATTGTATTTACCCCGCATAGCTTGGAGGAAGAACTAAACGATTGTTTTGATATTTATGTCGCCATTTCGAAAATATACAAACCTCATCCTGACCGTTTGAGAGATTGGGTAAGTCATCCTAAGGCTAATGGTTACCAAGCATTACATGTAACCTTGATGGGCAACAACGGCCAATGGATAGAAGTGCAGATTCGTAGTGAACGCATGAATGATGTCGCTGAACAGGGATTTGCTGCACATTGGAAGTACAAAGAAGGGGGTGGTAGCGAAGACGAGGGCGAATTGGAGAAATGGTTAAAAACCATTAAAGAAATATTAGATGATCCACAGCCTGATGCTATCGATTTTCTAGATACCATCAAATTAAATCTTTTCGCTTCAGAGATATTTGTCTTTACTCCTAAAGGGGAAATCAAAACTATGCCGCAGAATTCAACAGCGCTCGATTTTGCATTTTCCCTACATACCGATATTGGAAGTCATTGTATCGGTGCAAAAGTAAATCACAAACTTGTTCCATTGAGCCATAAACTACAGAGTGGTGACCAAGTAGAGATTCTCACCTCTAAATCGCAACGTGTGCAACCTGAATGGATAAACTTTGCCACTACTGCCCGTGCCCGTGCTAAGATTGCTTCTATTTTGCGTAAAGAGGCCAAAATGTACCAAAAGGAAGGTGAGGTAATCTTGAATGAATTCTTTAAAAATGATGATATCCGTTTAGATGATTCCGCCTTAGATAAGTTGACTCGTTTTCATAACTTTCATACTCATGATGAATTACTTGCTGCTATTGGTGCTAAACGAATTACATTGGGGGATGCTGACAAAAATATATTCAAGGAAAAGCAAGGTAAAAGTTGGAAAAAGTTACTTACGTTCTCTTTTGTGGGTAATAAGGAGCACGAAAAAGAGTCTAATGCTTCTGTAGAGGCCAAAGAGCCGCAAGGAAAGATAAACCCAAAAGAGATTCTTAAACTAACCGAAGAAACTATCTCTAAAGATTATATTATGGCAGATTGTTGCCATCCTATTCCAGGAGATGATGTCTTGGGATATATTGATGAACAAAACCGTGTCATTATTCATAAACGGCAATGCCCGGTAGCGGTTCGTTTAAAGAGTAGTTTCGGTAATCGTATCATAGCTACACAATGGGATACACATAAGGAACTTTCATTCTTGGTAACTATCTATATAAAAGGCATAGATGGAGTAGGTTTACTTAATGAAGTAACCGGCGTTATTTCCCGTCAGCTTAATGTTAATATCCGCCAGTTAAACATAGATGCCAATGACGGTATTTTTGAAGGCCGTATGAAGATTTATGTACATGACGTGGATGATGTACGTACAATTTGTAATAATTTAAAGCAGATCCAGAATATCAAGCAAGTCACCCGTGTGGAGGATTAGCATAGACAAGATTAGCCTTATTCTGTTACATCCGTCTGTATAAATCTCTCACTGTCAGTCTTCAGATTCTCTTTTAATGCCTCAACTTCATCATAAGTGAAAGCATCGAGAGCCTGTCGCATATTTACCAACTCTTCGCGGATAGCTTTCAGGCGATCTACCACTTCGAAATTACGGCGGGTAGTTTCGCTGTTATCGCGCAGGCGACGCTGAGCGCCGTCTAATGTCATGCCACGTTCCTTTACAAGATAATGAATCAGTTTGGCGGTTTCCACATCCTCCTGGCGATATTGTCGTATATCACGTCCGGCACGTTTGGGATTGAGCTGTGGAAACTTTTTCTCCCAAAAACGCAGTAGTGTCTCTGTGACTCCCAACATTTGTGCCACTTCGCCAATGGAGTAGTATAGCTTTAAATTCTTGTTCGCGTTCAGCATATCGTTGTCATGAATATGAAGTGATTACGAAATTTCAGTCCATCATTTTACCGTGGTTCGCGGCCATCTGAATCATCTGGTCATACTCTTCCGCAGTGAGGTCCATAAAATAGAAGTTGACCGGATTTACGACACGACCCTTCACGTGCACTTCATAATGCAAGTGCGGCCCGGTACTTTTACCTGTATTACCAACAGCGCCAATCACTTCGCCGCGTACTACCTGTTTCCCCACCTTGGTGTGATAATCACTGAGATGAGCATACCATGTCTGATAACCATATCCGTGGTCTATGATGATTGTTTTGCCATATCCTGTCTGCCAACCTACTTTGATGACCTTACCATCCCCCGTAGCATATACATCAGTCCCCAATGGAGCCGCAAAGTCCATGCCGGAGTGGAATCTTGGTGTACCGTAAATGGGGTCGATGCGAGTCCCATATCCGGATGCCGTCCGTTTCAAATCTTTGTTTGATACAGGTTGTATAGCGGGAATACAGCGTAACATTTCATCATGTTCTCGGCACATTTGTACTACATCGTCGAAAGAACGAGACTGAATGTACAACTGTTTAGTCAGCAAATCCAATTGTCGGGTAGTGTTGATAACCAGTTCTGCATCGGCCATGTCTGTCAAGTGTTCATACCGGTTAGTACCACTGTAACTTGCCTGACGAATAGCAGACGGCACAGGGTCAGCCATAAACATGACCCGATACAGATTATCGTCACGTTGCTGTATGTCTTGCAATATCCCCATAGCTTCGTCCATACGGTGTGATAACACATTGTATTCTGCCCGTAGGCGGCTGTTCTCTTTTCTCAATTCCTTTTCTGACGGTGAACCGAAGATAATTAGTGGAGCCACGAAACAGACGGCACCTAATCCCATACCCCAAAATAGACGGCGCAGATTGCTCATTACCCGTTGACGTATAGTGGGATATATCCGGTCGTACGTTTGTGTCTGTGGATTATAGATATAGTAAACTTTGCGCATGATGTTGTGAGGTTTACGGACGTTTGTGTGCAAAGATAGTTCTTTCTTGCGGATTTCCTCTTTTAAAATCTGTCAAGCCATTGAAAAATGTTGGAATCGTGTCAAAAAAGATGAACGTAGTTTAGTTTAAAAAAACGTTCTTATCAAGACCATCTGAATCCGATTTCAGCTTCGCAAAATCTGTCTTCGACCTATCCGATTTCTATCAAAATACCCTCTCTACAACACCTTCTGGCGGGGGTGACCACGAAAGCCTTTTGGAGCGCACTCGGAAAGCTTTCGGAGCACGGACGAAAAGGCTTTCGTGGTCGCGCCATATATACATGCCGGTCGGCGGAAACTTATGGCGAGAAAAACGAAGCGTCATTTATCATCTCTTTGGCGGCTTAAAAGAAGAGTTCCTGAACAGATATTTGTAAAATAAATATTACCTTTGTCCTATAATGTTGACGAACTCATGAAAATATTAATCATAGAGGATGAGCGGAAGCTTTCCGACAGTATTGTGACCTATCTGGGCAGCGAACAGTACCGGTGTGAACAGGCATTCACCTATGCAGATGCGCGGATGAAGGTTAACCTTTATGAAAATATGACTGTGTGTTGCTCGACCTGATGTTGCCGGATGGCAATGGATTGGACATCTTATGTGAACTCCGTGCCCGTCGCAATCCGGTAGGCGTTATTATCATATCTGCCAAAGGCGCTTTGGATGATAAGGTAAAAGGACTGGAGATTGGCGCTGACGACTATCTGGCAAAACCTTTCCATTTGGCAGAACTCAGCATGCGTATTTATGCCGTTATCCGCAGGCGGGAATTTTCTGCAAACAATATATTGCAACAGAACGATATTCGCATTGACCTGTTGGATAAATCCGTCACGGTAGGCGGTGTGCCGGTGATACTCACCCGATCGGAATATAACTTGCTGCTTTTCTTCCTCGGGAATAAAAATCGTGTGATTTCTAAAAGTGCTATGGCAGAGCATCTCAGTGGTGAAATGGCTGACATGATGGATAGTCACGACTTTGTTTACACACATATTAAGAACCTGAAAGCAAAACTTGCCAAAGCTGGATGTAAAGATTGCATTAAGAATGTCTATGGCACAGGATATAAATGGATAGAATGATGAAAAAGCAAATCAGTCTGCTGCGCAAGTCGCTCACACAGTTTATTTTTTGTGTGGTGATACTTTTACTATTGGCCACTCCTCTGTTCTATTGGCTGACGAAGAGTTTTTATGCGGAGGACATGATAGACATTATCGAGGCAGTGCAACAAGGTTATCCCATCCCTGCTCTCGACCTTGAAGAAGATATCATACATGGGGTTGTCATACAGTTTGTGCTTATTGTCACCATTCTAAGTGTTGCTATTGTGTTGATGATGCGATTTATATCGAAACGTTTGTGGCAACCGTTCGACCAAACGCTGCGTGCAATAGAAACTTTCCGGTTGGAGACCGGTGAAATACCTTCATTGTCGGATAGCACGATAATTGAGTTTACCCGACTGAATGCGGTTTTGAACAAATTGATGACCGACAGCGTGAAGAGTTATTGCATACAGAAAGAATTTACTGAGAACGCTTCGCATGAACTGCAAACTCCACTGGCTGTTTTTCAAAGTAAGCTCGACATACTTTTGCAACAGCCCGGACTTACGGAGCAGCAGGCAGTCGTCATACAGGATCTTTATCAGATGAGCGGTCGTTTGTCGCATTTGAATCGCAGTCTGTTGCTCCTTGCCAAAATGGAGAATAGTCAATTCAGCAGGGCAGAGGTGGTAGATGTCATAACGGTGCTGAATGAACAATTACCTTATTTAGAAAGTCTGTCAGAAGGTTTTATGCTGAAGAACGATTCCCAATCAGTGCCGATGTCGATAAAGGCAAACCGTTCGTTATTGGAGAGCCTGATAAACAATCTGGTGGTGAATGCTGTACGTCATAACAAGCCTGAAGGGGAAATAATCGTTGTGGCAAAAGAAAATTATTTGACAGTCTCTAACACTTCCAATGAAAAGGCTTTGGACGAAAAGTTGATATTTAACCGTTTCTACAGCCCGTCTGGTGAGACCAAAGGCTGTGGTTTGGGCTTGCTATTGTAAAGGCGGTATGTGATTATCACGGTTGGAAAATAGCATATACATATCGTTCCGGCTGGCACGTGTTTACGGTTGTGTTTGGTTAAAACTGTCAAGGTTCCTCTGCAAACTTGATTTTCCGGATAACTTTTACGCTGAACTCTCATACAAAGGGACTTGCCCGTCTCGTAAAAACAGCGTATCTTTGCGTCAATTTATAAATTAAAACCAACAAATAGTAATATGTTGACGGCAAATGAAATCAGAGACTCGTTCAAGAGTTTCTTCGAGAGCAAGGGCCACCATATTGTCCCCTCGGCTCCTATGGTAATAAAAGATGACCCTACGCTGATGTTCACCAACGCAGGAATGAATCAATTCAAAGATATTATTTTGGGTAATCATGCGGCTACCTACAAGCGTGTGGCTGATTCTCAGAAATGCCTCCGCGTCAGCGGTAAGCACAACGACTTGGAAGAGGTAGGACATGATACCTATCATCATACGATGTTCGAGATGCTTGGAAACTGGTCATTTGGTGATTATTTCAAAAAAGAGGCCATTTCTTGGGCGTGGGAATATCTGGTGGATGTTCTCAAGATAAATCCGGCCAATCTGTATGCTACGGTTTTCGAGGGAAGTCCGGAGGAAGGGCTGACACGTGACGATGAGGCCGCTTCTTATTGGGAGCAGTTCCTGCCCAAAGACCATATTATTAATGGTAATAAGCACGACAATTTTTGGGAAATGGGTGATACCGGTCCCTGTGGCCCTTGTTCGGAGATACACATTGACCTTCGTTCGGAAGAAGAAAAAGCAAAAGTACCCGGTCGTGACATGGTGAACCATGACCATCCGCAGGTCATTGAAATATGGAATCTTGTCTTTATGCAATATAACCGTAAGGCAGATGGTTCGTTGGAACCACTTCCTGCTAAAGTGATAGACACGGGTATGGGTTTTGAGCGTTTGTGTATGGCGTTGCAGGGAAAAACATCGAACTATGATACCGATGTATTCCAACCTATCATCAAAGCTATTGCGCAAATGGCAGGTACAGAGTATGGCATCGACAAGCAAAAAGATGTGGCTATGCGTGTGATTGCCGACCATATACGTACCATTGCGTTTTCCATTACTGACGGTCAGTTGCCGGGTAATGCCAAGGCGGGATATGTGATTCGTCGTATTTTGCGCCGTGCTGTTCGATACGGATATACATTCTTAGGACAGAAGCAGGCTTTTATGTACAAGTTGTTGCCTGTGCTTATAGAGAATATGGGTGCTGCTTATCCGGAATTGAACGCTCAGAAAGACCTTATTGCAAGAGTGATGAAAGAAGAGGAGGATGCTTTCCTCCGTACATTGGAAACGGGTATGCGCTTGCTGGATAAGACAATGGCTGAGGCTAAGGCCGCTGGGAAGGACATGATTAGCGGAAAGGATGCCTTTACGTTGTATGACACATTTGGATTCCCGCTCGACTTGACGGAACTGATTCTTCGGGAGAACGGCATGACTGCGGACACCAAGGAGTTTGATGCAGAAATGCAACAGCAGAAGCAACGTGCGCGTAATGCTGCCGCAGTAGAGACTGGCGACTGGATTGTGCTGAATGAGGGTACGACAGAATTTGTAGGATATGACTATACGGAGTATGAAACTTCTATCTTACGTTACCGTCAGATTAAGCAGAAGAATCAGACGCTGTATCAAATTGTACTCGATAAGACACCGTTCTATGCAGAGAGTGGTGGACAGGTCGGTGATTCCGGTGTGTTGGTCAATGAGTTTGAGACAATTGAAGTCATTGATACCAAGAAGGAGAATAATCTTCCTATCCATCTTACAAAGAAGCTGCCTGAACATCTGGATGCTCCAATGATGGCTTGTGTGGATACAGACAAACGTGCTTCGTGTGCTGCAAATCACTCTTGTACACACCTGTTGGATGAGGCGTTGCGTTCTGTTTTGGGTGAACATGTCGAGCAGAAAGGTTCGCTGGTTACTCCGGAAGGACTTCGTTTTGACTTCTCTCATTTCCAGAAAGTGACGGATGAGCAACTTCGCCAAGTGGAGCATTTGGTGAATGCCAAGATTCGCGCCAATATTCCGTTGCAGGAGTATCGCAATATTCCTATTGAAGAAGCCAAGAAGTTAGGAGCGATCGCTCTTTTTGGTGAAAAGTACGGTGACCATGTTCGTGTCATTCAGTTTGGTTCATCTATCGAATTTTGTGGTGGTACACATGTGGCGGCTACCGGTAATATCGGTATGGTGAAGATTTTGTCAGAGAGCTCGGTGGCAGCCGGTGTACGACGCATTGAGGCTGTGACCGGTGCCAAAGTGGAAGAAATATTGGATACGTTGCAAGATACGCTGAACGATTTAAAGTCTCTCTTTAACAATGCACCGGATTTGCGCGGTGTGATTCGTAAGTATATTGACGAAAATGCCGGTCTGAAGAAGCAGTTGGAAGAATATATGAAAGAGAAAGAAAGTCAGCTGAAAGCGAAGCTTTTGCAAAGCATTCAGGAAGTAAATGGCGTAAAACTTATTAAGTTCTGTGCGCCGCTTCCGCCTGAGACGGTAAAGAATATCGCTTTCCAATTGCGTGGTGAGATAACGGAGAATTTGTTCTTCATTGCCGGTACTCTATTTGAAGGTAAACCAATGCTGACTGTGATGCTGAGTGATAATCTTGTGGCTGGTGGACTGAAAGCCGGCATTCTGGTGAAAGAGGCTGCAAAATTGATACAAGGCGGTGGAGGAGGACAACCCCATTTTGCTACAGCCGGTGGAAAAAATCCCGATGGTTTGCAAGCAGCGGTTGATAAGGTTGTGGAATTAGCAGCTATCTAATATTTTCTATCTCCTTTTATATATATGATAGAGAATTAGTCAGAACGGAACTGTATTAAGTTAAACTGCCCCATGAAAGTTAGATAGAGACTTTTATGGGGCAGATTATTTTTAAGAGATGAGTATACTCGGGTATTCTTAGGTAAAAGTGAGCGAAGGTTGTATCCAGTATACTTTTATACTATATATAGGAGAATCCGGATAAATCTGGTTCTTTTCATAACGCTGATAAATAGAGAAAGGTTATTTAAACCACTTATTAAAAAACTCTAGTGTTTCCTTTTGCATCTCTTTGTTGAAGAAATGTTTCTCTTCCCACAGTTTGGTTACCAGCCGGTCATCTGCATTTTGGCTGTTCCATACTTGTCGCATAATGTTGTAAGCATCTTCTACGCCCTCTACGGGAAAAAGTTTGTCGCGTGTGCCGTTAAAGAAAAGGGTTGGTTTAGGACAGGCAATACTTGCCACATGTGGATAGTCCAGATAACGGCGTAATCCCGGAATGAGCATAGAGTAGGCGGAACCACCTTTATTCTGGTTATTAGTCAATGTCATGAGATATTCGGTGGTATTCATCCAGCAGATAGAGGCAGATGCCTTAATACAATTTGTCAGGGCAGCGAGCATCCATGAACGGTAAGCTCCCATCGAAAAGCCCAAGCAACCTACACGCTCTTTGTCTACTATTGGCAGAGATGCCAAGAACTCGGCACTGCGCACATCGTCCATGTTGATAAAAGCTCCCCATGATGTTCCCATTTGCAAAAAGTTGGAAGCTATAGCCTGTTGCCCGTCGTAATCAATACCCTCTTTACGTCCTCGTTCGCCCCAGAACAGTGCATCAATAGCCAGTACGACATATCCGTTTCGGGCGAAATAGTCGCCGGTGTATTGATTGTCATAGCAAGCAGCACTCCATTGGTCGGCATCGTCTACCACAGCTTGTGATACATGGAACGGGCGTACCATCTTCTCTTTCCCGATGGAAAAATGCGCACCGTGGTCATGCAGCATAACGATGGCGGGGAATGGTCCCTTTCCGTCCGGCACCAGCAAGTAGGCGGGAATACGGCTCCATTGGTTGACGTTAAAAAGGATTTTTTGTACGGTGTAGCCATCACGTTGTTCGCTGTCGGTCACTTCCATGTCATAACTTTGCGGGGCAGGGGGCAAGTTCTGCATACATTCGGTCAAGATGCCGTGTGCATGAGTTTTCCATGCTTCAAATTCTTTCACGGAAGATTTACCCCATGCTTCGGGATAGTCAAGTTGTTGCTTTAATTGCTCGTAGAAAACGGGCATGTTGTTGACAATCTCATATCGGGCGCTATCCGACTGTTGTGCAGCGCAATTCAGACCAATAGTCAGAAAAAACAGAGTTGAGATAAATGACGCTTTCATAGTAGAAAATTGAAATATGAGCAAAATTACAATATTTCTCCGAATGTGGAAATCATTTGTAGGCTTGAAGCTGATTTTTTAGTTTCCTTCCTTAATATTAAAATTGGTAGGAAAAAGAAAATACCAATGACAGACATAATTAATCCACCAATGGTCCCCGCAGCTAAGGGGAACCAAAATGCTTCTTTATTTATTGCGACCATGAATGGAATAAATCCTAGGATGGTTGATATTATAGTTAGGGCTATTGGAATAATTTTTGCGTTCCATGCTTTTACATATGCTGAGAGTATAGAAAGATTTGGATGACGATGTCGGATATTGTTAAATTCGTTCAGAATATAAATACCGGCATTGACGGTAATGCCACCCAATAAAATAAATGAAGCAAAACCTCCTTGATCAAAGTTTAAATTGAACCAATAGAATGTAAGGAATATTCCAATGTACGATATTGGAATAATGAAGATGATGGCAAATGGCAGACGCAATGAATTGAATAGGATACTTGTAATGAAAAAAATAATGGCTATGACCACAAGTAGAAGTAGGTACTGCTTATTGTCTTTAGAACTCCACCCCCATGTACTATTGGGAATTTTTACTGTATATCCCATTGGAAGTAGTTTTGAGAATTCTTCCACATCATTTTTCTGTATTTTATGTCCCATTTCGCTAGAGCCTATATATTCATATTGCAAGCAAAGTCGGTATTGCTGGTTTTCTTTAGCAATTTCTTGTGGCATTATACTTTTGTTTACAGTAGCCAATTCGGACAATTTATAAGATTTCATATTGTCCATGGTACTATAGGGCATATATTGCATAGCCCAACGATCATATTCATGTGATTGCTTCGAGGATAATTTAATTTTTTCCACGCCTTTTTCCGTTACAATCTGAGTTATTTCCATATTTCTGCCGAAGATAGGTTGTACATTGGAAAAAAGAGAATAAGCATTTATATCTTCTTGTGCCATACGTTCTTGGTTCAGGTTAAAATAAAATTCTTGATAATCATCTTTCCACCATGAATATTGTGAATTGATGAGTACTTCCTTGATACGACGATGTGACAGTAGTTTTGTTTTCAACTGTTCAGCCCATTTGTAAAGTTCATCATAGTTGTAACCATATAATTCTATGCGATAAGAGCCGGCACTTTCACGTACATTATTACTGAATCCTTGGTCTTGTAAGCCATAGATGGTCCAACTTCCACCTCCCAATTGTAAAGCTTTATTAATCATTCCTGATTTTAAAGTATAAGGGAAACCGTTGTTTTGATATTCATCTTTGAAATAAATTTGAATACTACCTCGTTGTGCGCTGTAAATGGAAGAATGGAACTGACGAATTTCATGGAATTGACTTAAGTAAGTTTCCATACGTTTTATCAGAGAATTCATCTGTTCAAGAGTACTACCATTTGGTAAATTGGCATTGGCATAAAGTACAACTTCTTCATTACGGGTAAAGTAACTACCTTCATATACTTCATCTACAAACAGTCGAAGTGTTCCTCCCAGCATCTTATCTACAATAGGTTTAACAGATTCTTTATATGTATTGCTTCCCAATGTCTTATTGTATAATTGGTTCCAGAATCCTTTGTCCTCAAGTTGTTCTGGTAATAAAAAGACTGGGATTCCAAAAGTCAATATTAATATAGTAAAAGCAATCCACCTCCAATGAAATAGAAAAACGATTAACTTTTTGTAGATATGAGTAAAGTAGATAATTAATCTCTTTCGGCCATGTAGGAGTGTGAATTTACGTCCTATTTGTGTTCTAAAAAGACGCTCTATCCAAGTTCGTTTAATGTTTTGTATGATTTGTAACCATTTCCGATTTTGTTTATGTACCGACTTGTGACTTAATAAGTTCATTTTTTCCATCATGGAGGGGACAAAAAAGAGTGACACAACAAGTGATACTGCTAAATTAATAATAACTACTGCTGCAAAATCCTGCAAGTTGAGTTTGATACGTTCATCCAAAAAGAAAATAATGACCAATGCGCCTGCTGTAGTTAATGTAGCGGCTAGGACAGACATAAACGCTTTCATGTTACGGCGATGTACGAGATGATCAGCCATTACAATTGTACTGTCTATTATTAAATTAAGTGACACCGTGATGCCTGCTAAAGAATACAATTGTATTTCCAGTCCGCACAAATAGTAAAATATGATTGCTATTAATATGTTCACAGCCAAACTAGCCGTAATGAGGAAGAGATATTTTAAACGCCACGTAATAAGCCCAATAAATAGTAATAAAATAATTACTGTTAATCCGGTACGATAATAGATTTTATCAAGTTCCTTCTGAATATATTCTGTAGCATCATAACTGAGGTGTATTTTATAGCCGGTAGGGAGAATCCTCCGTATTTGCTCCATCTTTTGATGGATGGTTTTACTGAGTTGTAACTGGTTAGCTGTTTCTTCAGCTGTAATGGAGAGGTAAATGGAATTCAGACCATTGATACGATAATATCGTTGCGGTTCTTGTTCCATATGTGTGACACTTACTAATTCGTCAAGAAAGACCGTTTTCCCATTTACTCGCTTCACTGGAATAATAGAGGTATCTAATTGCCCTGTTGCTACTTTGGGAACAAGGGCAAGACGTATCCACTTTTTACCGTTATATCCGTCCTCAATATCGCAGGTTCCAAGGAACTCTTTCCGATAGAAGTTCCGTACTGCGGTACTGATATCAGCAGGTTGTATATTCAATTGCTTGAGCTGCTCACTATTATATTCTAGTCGCCATTCCATTGGGGTAGCCCCATTTAGTTCGACTTTATATACTCCATTTAATTGTGCTAATTGTGGTCTGATGTATTCTTCAGCATATTGTTGGATTAGTATGGGTGTAGAAGGTGCATTGATAGTGAAAGACATAAAAGGACGTGAAGAGTCTGCATTGCTAACCTTTGTTTGTATGGTAGGATAACTTACTCCATCGGGTAATTGTGCCCATGTCTGTCTTATAATGGTAGAAGCTTCAAGACGGGCAGCATCTATGTCTGTATGTTTATCCAACTCTATGGTAATGGTGCCATATCCATTGCCTGAAGTGGATCTTAGCGTCTTAATGCCGCGAATACGTGAGAGCATGGCTTCCAGTTTGCTGGTAACTTCCATTTCAATTACACGTGATGAGGCATTGGGCATACGGAAAGTCACCGAAAAGCCAGGTAACTCGTGTGATGGATTCAGTTTGACAGGCAATAGTGGAACTAAGGATAGCCCTACTAATGAAAGACAGATAAAACTGACAATAATGGTAAATGCAGATATTTTATTCATGTCTTGTTTTATTGCAGATAATCAAATTCTTCAGAAAGCGAAAAGCCTGAAGCGAAGTCATGCAGAGTTAACTTGCGTATTTTATAATAATTCAACCAATAATCTTGTAATGCCGAAATATAGTTACGCTGTGCCTCTTGTTGTCGATTAAGTGAGAGGGTAAGGCTGTTGATATCTGCTTTGCCGATAATGAAACGTTGCCGTGTTTCATTATAAGCCAAAATCGACAGGTCAAGGGCTTTTTCAGCACTTTGCACGAGACTTTGTTGAATATTGAAATCGTTGACGGTCATAACTATGTCTTCTTCAATACTCATTTCCTCTTGTTGGGCCGAAATTTTGGTTACGTTAAGGTTATTTTTGGCCATATTGTACTTGCCTTTACGTACCCCCCAGTCTACGATAGGAATGGCTACACTAATGGACACCAGATCTTGCCGCTGAGGGTTACGATAAGCGTCACCCAAGTTATCTGCTACTTGGTTAAAACCTATGCTGGCATTGATACTGGCGTTGAAACGTGACTCTTTCTTCGTGCGGTCGACTTCTTGTTCTGCTTCCAGAATATTCTGGCGCAGTTTTAAAAAGTCCGGATTATTTGTTCGTGCTGCAATTAATGCTTCTTCCAGTGGAATGACAAAAGATTTTGGCCGTCCAGGAAGCTGTAAATGTATTTCTGTGTCTTTGGGTAAATTGAGGAAAGAGGCTAAAGAGAACATGGCACGTTTTAGGCTACTGCTTGCATTTTGTAGAGTATTACGGGCATTTACTGCATCTAATTCTAGCGTTAACAAGTCCGCTCGGCTGATGGCAGCAATTTTGAGACGTTCTTGTCCGATACGATAGAGGGTATCTGTAGAAATGACATTCTCCCGTGCTAAGTCATATTCAGCCTGCGCCATTGCCAATTGGAAAAAATATGTAGCAGCTTTCTCGGAAACGGCAGCTGTATTGTATAGATATTCTTTTTTTACTTTTTCATATTTTAGCGGTTCTATTTTCCGTTCCCAACGGAAAGCATTGTACCCTACTAGATTTTGTGAGTAACCTATACGTATTGGAACACTGGTGAATTGAGTGGATTTGGTAGTGCCAAAATTACGCATGTATCCCAAATCGGTATCTACATAAAATGTACCACCGGTCAAATCGAAGTTTTGGCTGATTGAGAGATTCCCATAAGCGTAAAAAGACTGTTGGCTACGATAAATGTCCAGATCGAGCTCTGAATCATATCGACGGGTGATATCACGGTAATATTGTGCCGGAGTCAGATTTAATGTTAAACTGGGCAATCGGTTTGCTTTATAACTGCGATACTCCCAGTAACCGGACAAATACATGTTTTGTGCCCGAAAAGCTTCGAGAGCACTGTCATTTGCTATACGGATAGTGTGTTGTAAGTCTAATACAAGCTTTTGCTGGGCCATGAGGATGGCTGTACAGCATAAACTTAAGGAAAAAAGCGTAAATCGTTTCCACATATTGTTCGTAGAATTAAAACTGTGTTGTACAAAATTATTGTTAATCATGGCTCTCCTTTTTATCTTTGTATATATACCAGTATATCAATGGAATAATAAAAAGACTGACTGGAGTTCCAATTGCCATTGTTCCTATCATGGCTATGGAAAGCGGTTTTTGTAGCTCTGACCCCATATCGAATGAGAACAATAACGGTACCATTCCCAATATTGTTGTAAGTGAAGTCATGATAATGGGGCGTAACCTGCGTCGACCAGCTTCATGGATAGCATCCAACAATGGTGTTCCCCGTTTACGCAGTTCATTGATGGCATCTATTTTCAAAATCGAGTCGTTAATAATGATACCGCATGTTACGATTAGCCCAATGGCCGACATTAAATTCAACGTATGTCCACATAGCCATAACAGTAACAAAGCAAATGCTAAATCTATAGGGATTTCAAGCAGTACAATCAACGGTTGTAGGAAACTTTCAAACTGGGCTGCCAAGATGAAATACATCAGTAAAATGGATATGAATAAGATAACAGCCAACTCATTTATCATCTGTTGATTAGAAAAGAAACTTCCGGAAAAACCCACATCCCATTCATCCGATTTGTCTACTTCTTTTTTAACAGACTGCATCAAGGCCGGCGCATTTTTCACATCGTAAAAACGGAATGGGATATATTCGCCATTGCGTCCAGCCGTAATTGTTTTCAGATCTTCGGTTAATGTCACTTCCAATAAATCGCGTATAGGAATGTAAGTTGTTTCTCCTTTGGCGTTTGGCAATGTCTGCACTAATGTTTGCTGTAGTATTTTGTTTACGGTTAGTTCTTCTCCTACTATATTGATAGGCAAATACTGCTGGTAGGAATGTAACATGGTTACTTCGTTTTCTTTTAATGCAGTTTTTAATACGCGATAAAGTTCGTCATAGGATACATTATAAATTAAAAGTTTTTCATGCAAGATGCGTATATTCAACTGATTTTCGAAAGCAATACCTGTTGGCGCCCGATCTGTAAACGTGGCAAATTTTTGCTCCATTTCCTGCAATGCGCCAATTGGCAATTCTTTTTCACGATTACGTGCGTAGAGTTCTGCTTCCACGTCGGCTTCACCTGTCACAAATAGCTGTTCGAAAGTCGTTTCAGAAGGAGCAAATGTTACAGAAGCTAGTGGATAAGTATTTTTCAACCAATGATAAATCTGATCTTGTAAAGGTTCTATATCTTCTGATTTTTCAGTTTTGAGATATAGTTCAGTTTCTGATGTTGATAACGCCTGTTCATTGTTCAATAGATAATTCTGTTGACCTATTTCAGCAGTTTGTTCTATTGCGGCATCTTTTATGATGGAAGAAAGCGTATTTACCCGTACTATATTTTCGTCCAGATGAATATTTTCGTTCCATTCGATACGGACAAGCAGTTCGTTTTGCTCAATTTGTGGCATACGCTCTTGTTCTATGAAGTAGAAAAAGAATACACACAGTGGCAATGATATTCCACAAAACAGTAAGCTGATCTTTTTATGCGAGAAGACCCATTCTATCCCTTTATCATAAAAGCGGTCAAGAGTATGTTCTTTCAATGGATTAGGGATGTGAATGCGCGAGAAACATGCTCGTTTACGTATTCCTGTACGATATACCAACAAATAAAGTACAGGCAATAGTATGATACCGGTGAAATAGGATACCATTAATCCTACTGTCACCGAAAATGCTTGGTCATAGAATAGGGCTCCGGCAATGCCACTTATGAATATTAGCGGCATGAAAACTGCGATTGTAGTTAGTGAGGAACTAAGCATTGGGGTAATCACTTCGTTAGTTCCGGTTACGCAGGCACGGCGTAACGAGTAACCGCGCTCTTTGTATTGCGAAATATTTTCTGTTACAATGATGCTGCTGTCTATCATCATACCTAATGCCAGAATCAGCCCGGAAAGCGAAATGATGTTCAGTGACATTTTGAACAGGTAAAAGAATAAGAAGCAAATCACCAGAGAAACTACCATACTCAATCCAATGATGAATGGAGATTTGACATCACCTAAAAACAACATGGTTATAAGGCAAATGAGCAGGAAACCCAGCGAAAGATTCTGTTGTAAGTTGGATATTGTATAATCTAACAGTTCCGTTTGGTTACGGTTAATATGAAAGTCTATGTCCGGATAAGATTCTGACATGTTTCTCACGGTACGATAGATTGCCTTTTTCATGACGTCCATATTTTCATCACCTTGTTTGATGACTGCTAAAGTTACGGCACGTTTACCGTTACACATGGATATGCCTTTTTCTTCGGAGGGTACAACGTCTACTTCGCAAAGGTCTCCCAATCGCAAGATTCGTCCGTCCTTATTAATCAGAATATTCCTGACATCATCTTCTGTCCGCAGCAATGTAGAGAACTTAATATTGTATTCATAATACCCGTCACGTACCGTCATGCTGCCCGGTTCCACATTATTTCGATTCAAAGCTTTTTCCAAATCTTCTATGGACAGTCCGGAAGTCAATAGTTTATTGGGATCGGGCACAACTTGTAATTCTCGTTTCACTGTTCCCGTCATATCTACCATTGCGACTTCGGGTAATTGTTCGATGCGTCGTTTTATTACATTGTCTGCCAGATTACATAAATTTAAGAACTTTTCCTGCGATTCTTCTCCTTTCAGCGTCAGGTTCAGATAGAATACCGGAATATCTGTAGCACTTGCTTTCACTACTCGAGGACGTTCGGTATCTTTAGGCAGGTTGTTCATGGCTGCGTCGATTTTTTCATTTACTTCGATAAACGCCAAATCCGTGTTTGTTCCATAATCAAACTCCAACCGAATGATACCTGAGCCATCCCGTGTTTCACTGTTCAGGTTTTCTAAATGTGCCACTTGAATCAACTGCTGACGCAAAGGTTTTGCCATGGTGTTCTCCAGTTCACGTGCCGAAGTGTTTTTGGCTGATATCTGTACGGTTATCTCCGGTATGGCAATATCCGGTAATAGCGATACGGGTAAGGTAAAATAAGTTACCAGACCTATAATAAAACAAGCCGTAAATGCCATCAATACGGCTATGGGACGGCGTATAAGGAAATCTATCATCTCTGTTCTTTATTCTCGATTATTTTTACTTCGGCTTCATGTGCCAAGTTTACGTTGCCGGTTACAATGATTGTATCCCCTTCCTGTAGCCCGTCCGCAATACTGTAACACGTCGCATTTTCTAATGCCGTATGCACATAGTTCCACTGCGCTTTTCCGTCATGCAGGGTAAAAACTACCTGTTTGCCAGACCGTAATACAACGGCACTCTTCGGTATCACCAACTGTTGTCCCAGTGAGCGTTGTACATTGATACGTACATTCATTCCACTGAATAATTTCTTTGAACCGTAAACAGCTGCTTTGACCTTGACTATTCCCTCATCATTTACTATCGGATTGACTTGTATGATACGTCCCTCACATTGTGCCTTGGCATTGGCGTATGGAGTTACAACTACCTTATCTCCCACCTTTACGAACGGTAACTCACTTTCTAGTATTGTGAAATCTACTTCCATATTTTGGGTATCCATAACCGTACAAAATACCTCCGTTGTATTTAGCTGATTGAAAGGTTTCGAGAAAAGATTGGCTACTATCCCGTCGAAAGGTGCCGTCAATGTAGCATGTTCCTCTTCGTAACATGCCAATTCATAGGCTATTTTACAACTATTGTATCCACTTTTTATGGCTGCCAGTTTCATCACTTCCTCCGGCACCCGAGAATGGTCATTGGCCGGAAATCCTTGTCCTATCAGAATGTCTTGCATTTCCAGTTGTGCCTGTTCCATCGCGTTCTTGGTACGAGCCACCTCGTTGGACAGACGGAATCTGTCAAGTTCGGCCAGTTTTTGTCCACGGTGAACCTTGTCTCCGTTCTTTACATGGATTTTTGCCAATATACCTGCTGTTTCAAAACGTAAATTGGCCTCTTCTTTGGCCCTTACTTTTCCGTTACTTACCAGTTCATGGGAAAAATCACGGCGGGTCAGCACCTCAATGGTCACATGATTGCTGTCTGTGGGCAGTACTGTCGTTACCCCTTGTTCATCTTCTTGGGAATGTTTCGAACAGGCAACCGTCAACATCATAGTCGTTATATACAAACATAGTCTTATTGTTTTTTTCATGGCCTTATTTTTTATTCAGTTCATTCTTTATTTTTTCAATCTCTTTTCGCATATCCTTGGTTGCAGTAGACTCTACTTTGGGATTTTTGGTTAACACAATATGGATCATTTCTTGTAACTTTTGAGGCTGACTGAAGGTGGGCTCGGCATACAACTTGGCTAATAAATAATATGGATATATACGACTTGGTAAGCGGTGTACCGCTCTCCATAACCATTGTTCTGCTTCTTTGTAATTCCCTTCTTGCTGATAATTTTTCCCGATGATATTCAATACCATTGGATCACAACTTTTTCGGGATGCTAATTTCAATAGTTGGGTAGATATTTCTGTTTTATTTTGTTTATGCAATCCATGTCCGTATTCAAAAAGAAAATTTCCTCTATCTTTTAGCAAAGGAAATAATTTTTCATATTCTTTTTCTGCTGCTTCATAAGCCCCCATCCGGTAGAGTATTCTTGCATTGCCCCATTCGTAACAGGCTTGTTCTGTTTCTTTGTCTTTTTGTAAATGCAATCCACCCCACAAACAGATTATTATACCCACAGCCAACCATTCTGTTCGTTGTCCGCGCAGCATACAAGCTACTAATAATGCCGTTCCTGTCACAACAAATATGGGCAGTTGCAAGGGATATGATGAAAAAGCAAATATTGATAAAGACAGTAGTGCCCCCACTATTCCATATCTTTTTTTCTTCATTCCTGCGTAAATGCCTCCACCCATTGCAATCAGTACTCCCAATAAGCATGGCACTCCCCATTCTACTGCTATCTGTACGTATTCATTAAATGCATATTCCGGACTGCCTGCTACACGTTCCTCCCACGCTTCGTAATCACCTGCTGAGAAATACGCCTCTTGCGCATCTCCGTATGCAGCCGCAAAACTGCCGTTTCCATGTCCTGACCATGGCTGTTCGGCAATGGCATGACAAGCCATCCGCCACATAAAGAACCGCCCGCGTGCCGAATCCGGTTTCAACAGGAACAAACCGCTCCCCAACAATACTAATACACATACGCCACAGACAAGCCATGCCGTTGTCCGTTTCCGATGTTCACTCCATTGTCTTCTCCATTTTCCGCTCCATCCGGCATGGCAGGCATATACCCACAGACACGCCACCCCTGCCGCTATCCATGCGGAACGGCTCATGCCGGCGGGCAACACACATAGAAGCACTGCTCCCACCACACCGGCAGCCCGGCGAACTATCTTCTGACGGTTACCCAAATACTCGTGGAGACAAACAGGCAGCACCATCGCCAAATAGCCGGAGTAAGGACCCGGATTGAAGAACGAACCGGTCAGCAAGTACAGCGAATGCCCCGATGCCGTCCATCCAAACAGTTGTCGCCATCCCCACACCGCCTCTATGCTACCCATTACCAACAAGGCCACTGACAAAGGTACGACGGGCGAAACCGTCTCCCCGCGTTTCAGCAGAAAAACCGCAACCGCCATGCAGGCTGCTGCAACCATCATCATCCGGTCTATCCACACCCATTGCCCGACCATCTCGCCTGCCGGTAGTTCCGGATAGGTGGGCAAGACGGGAGACAGCAGCGCAACGGCTGCCACTGTCAGCAGACAGCCGGCCGTTATCCGTCTGATATGTCCTTTGGGGGTTGATAGCATATTTTTTCAATCAAATAAATATCTGTTTTCCGTTTTCCATGTAGAAGCAACGCTCTTCCTTGCCACGCGTATGATTGCGTAGCCATAGCAACGCATTTCCCGGCACATTGTCATAGTGCAGTTCCAGCCCTGTTGCCTCCCGCTTTCCTAACGATTTCCATCCTTTTGTTCCGTCATGATAGAACAGTTCGTACACATCGCCCGGATGAATAAAATTGTCATCGTTGCGCGGAATCAATACACAGTGGTCTATCCAGGTCGGTTTTCCTAAATCGAATGTCAGTTTCTCTCTCCTGTGCGGCGACCTGTAGAAAGAACTCCAGTCTCCATCGGCAATAGCTTGCAGCGATTTACGCTGGTAGTCATTCAGTCTGACACTCGAATGCAATGTATATTCTGTAATGGGGTGTGTCGCATTTTTGGTGTACATGTACCATTCTCCTATTTCAATCCGGAGAGAAGAGGGGGAATAATAGTGGCGGATGTATCTGAATTTCTTATGGATGTCAGGAATAACCGTGTAGACTTCAGGTGTATCTACGATCTGATACAACAGTTCGGCATCGCTGAAATCCTTACGGTTGGCTCCTTCTATTTTCACTCCGATGTTGCGGGCCAGAAACTCCGGATTGGTCCGCATGGGGTATTTGCGCGTAAGTACCGCTGCACTACGTTGAGTTGTATCTGGAATGAAGTACCTGATACTGTCTTTTCCTAACAGGAAAGCATAGCCACAATATGCTATCGTGCCATTAGCCCGGGTACAGGGAAAGTAAATTGCATCCGGTTCCACATGTTTGAACATGGCCTTTTTCCCGGTTAGTGGTGCTATATCTATAAGTTTCATCTTTTCCCCCATAAACAAGCCCAGGTACATCCAATCCCCCTCAGCATTGCTCGGGAGGGATATTTTAGCGTGCATGTTTGGGAAATACTCGTTACTGACATCTTTCATAAGCGGATTCCGAAAAAACGCGGGAATTGATTTGTCGGTATACATGCCTTCGTATTTCTCTTTTTGCAAACTGTAACAGATGCGGTACACTTTCCCCTTTTTCCGTTGCAGGGCATCTCCGCCCCGTTTCAATTCTCGTTCGGTATAACTGAATGGCATAGCTAGGCCGGTCGTATCTATAATGGCTGTCCAGAAATGCCGGCTGTTATAGCTGGGAGACATCTCGTAGAAATCCGTGGCAATGGGAATCCCTACGGCACGCATCACGTAGGTGGCTATGTCGCACTCTTCCCGGCAGTAACCGGAACGGGTATGCAGCAAATACAAAGCCCCGAAGTGTGGCAAGTCAAAGTCTTTGAAATCCCAAAATTTTTCAGCTTTTAAATAGTTTGCCATCAATCTGGCAGCCTCTACCACGTCACTGCCTTGGTAGAGCGAATCCAGCACCGGGGCATACCGCTCGTAGTAGATTCTCCGCCAGTTTTCAAACGGCTCATCGCCCACCCGGTAGGGCAGCACATATTCGCAGAAGTCTTCCCACGAATAGTGTTTGCTCCACGGACGTTTTTTCCATGCCTCAAAAGCCAGATCTATATTCTCTATCAGCACATCGGCTTTGGCCACCTCTACATCCCGGATAAGAATCCCATTACGATAGTTAAAGCCTTTCCAACGCTTCATCAGTTTTTCGTCTACTTGGTCGTAAGGCTTTCTCCTTTTCCGTACCCTCCGCAGGCTGTCTATCTCCCATCCTCCATACGTGTGATGCGGTGTCATGTTGGCTATCAGGAAACGGGCAGCCTTGCTCTTTTCCCGGTCGCCCCGGTAGTGGTCAAGCACTTTCTGCAATTCCGCCCGATTCTCGCCGGCCATGGCCAGAGCGGTCTCTATCCGGGCTGATTCCCGATTCTGACAGGCCGCCAACAGCCACCCGATAAACGCTATTCCTATAATCTTATAATGTATATGTCTCATTATTATCGTTATTTTACCTTTTTCCCTATTCGGTTCCACCGCGTTTCATCAGTCAACGGGTCGGTCGATTTCCAGACTCTCCACACCCGTCCCACAATGAACGGCTCCGGCAGCAGTCCCCAGTAACGCGAGTCGCGAGAGTTGATTATCTTGTCACCGGACACGAAATAATAATTCTCCCGAAAGCGGTAACTGTTAATCAAACTGTCCCCCAGCCACACCGAATCCTTCCTCATCCGCAGTTTCTTTTTCTGCTCCCATTCTATCAGGTTCTTGTAAAGCACCGCATGGCTCCGGTTCATCGCGATACAATCCCCTTTGCGCGGAATGTAAAGAGGCCCGAATTCCGCGATGCTCCAGCCCAGTTCCGGATTTTTCGGATAACTTCGGGTTACCATGCGCATTCGTTTCGCCTCTCCATTTTCCATGAGCTGTTGCAACTGGTTCTGTCCATCTTCGTGCCCTATTACTCCTTCCACGCCCCGCACCCGGTAGTGTGCATTTCGTATCTCCAAGGTATCTCCCGGTATGGCAATGCACCGTTTCACATAATATTTCATGACATCAAACCCGATGCTGTCCCACCGCCCCGGATAAGGGAAGTTGAATACCAATACATCCTCCCGTTGGAATCTTCTCCATCCCGGCATCCGGTAAATATCCGTTTCCTCCCTTTTTAGGGCTTTGGTGATGTTAAACAAACGTGCCCCGCCGGAACATTTATCTACCAAGATGCGGTCACCTGCCAGTAAAGCAGGTTCCATCGAATCCGACGGAATCTTGAAAGAAGTTACAACAAACAGTTGCAACAGTTCCCCTATCAAAAGAAGCACACAGAGATAGAAAATGAGGTTCAATCCCTTGTTCAACCACTTCTGTATTGCGTTTTTAGATGGCATTACCGGACACTTTCAGTTTAATGGGAGATTCTTCCGCATTACAATACACCGTAATGGTTTTATTGAAATGTTCCGGTTGCTCTGCTTTGTAAGTCACTTGCAAGGCCGTACTTTCTCCTGGACGTACAGGCTCTTTTTCATACTCCACCGTGGTACAGCCACACGAAGTATTTATCATTTCTATAACTAATGGTCGGGAGCCCGTGTTACTTAATATAAATGTTCCGGTTTGTTCTTGTCTCCAGTCGAATTCTCCTAAATTGATGGTTGTATGGTTAATGCTGGTTGTTGTCGTTAGTGCTGTAGAATAATTATTAGTTATAGTCTCTCCTTTGATTATTTTTAAATACAATTCTTTTATTCGTGGATTATAAATGGGATTACCAATGGCTATTACACGATGTTCCTTGTCTAACAAAAATGTTTGAAATCTTTCATCTTTTGGAAAATGATTTAGATGTTCGAAAGAACTGTTAGTATCAATGCATACAGGATATTCAAATTCTACCCTCTTTAAAAAATGAATTAAATCATTTTTCCGTTGTGTCTGAAATATAAAAATCAAAGGAACTGTTTTTTGTGTTATTGTATCAACTGCATGTATAAAATTTCCCCATTCGTCCAAACGTAATTTGCAACTCATACATCCTGTTGAATCAATATAGCTAAGAATGGTAAAATCGCCATTTTGCAAATGGACTTGCTTTGCGTTATATTTCTTACTGTAGCTAATAAATGATGTGTCATTAGGGAATTGGATTTGTACATTCTGCCAAGTCGATACAATATCGTGTACTTTTTTATGCTCCAAATTTTGACATGAAAGCAGAGAAAGAAATAATATAGTATAAATTAGTTTTTTCATTTGCGTAAATAGTATTTTATAATGACAGGATTGTCTTCTTCCTTTATTTTACTCATCTTCTCTATTTCTGTTGGGGACATTAGCTTCGTATCTACTACTTGGTTGAGGTAATAAGCATCACAGATACTAAGTAGTACATTGTCTTCTATTGCGAAACAAGGTTGCAACGTAAAAGATTCTACTACTTTCAAAAAATAACCTTTTTTTTGCTGTCTATTGTATATGTAGTGTCCAATTAGATCGTTTCCTTCTCCTACAAGTATGTAAACATAATTCCTATTAAATAATTTTATCATAGGCATAGGAATTTTTGCTTCGCGTAAAAATCTTCCTCGTTCTTGCATGTCTTGTATAAGCCGAGTCCTTTTCTTGTTCGGTTGTGTCCCTTTTCCTTTATTTCTATCTCCTACTCCACTGCCGGGAAGTTCATCTTCATCAATGGTGTCTTGTCCAAAATCAAGATATATAATAGGAGTCAATGTCTTATGTTCTTTGTCTAACCGGTAAAAATAGTAATTAATGCCTTCTGGTATAAAAAATATCTCTTCTCCTTCCTGATAAAAACAATTCTGATACATGCCATTAGTTGAAGAAATGGTACCTGTGTACGAAATATTTTTAGTTTCTCCGGTTTTTATGTCCACTAATGCGACTTCTTGGTTTACCCAAATAGGTGGAATGGTGAATACATATTCTTCCGGGCTTAAGGCCAGCATCTTGTCAAAATAGAATTCCGGCTTGATAGTTCTTTGGGTTATAAAATTGAAATTCGGACTATAAGTATAGACTATTCCATAGGGATTCAGTAAGTCTATTCCGTTCACGTATGGATTGATGTTCATGTCGACGGCCATTTGATATTCTTCCGGTCCTTCTCCTTTGACCTTATCAGAACAGCCAATGAATTTTCCTTTACCATTGAATGTATATACCGTCTGTCTTTTCCGGCTATAAATAGCATATATGTCCATTTCCTTATTGAACACCGTTTTTTTCGGTGCACCGACTACAATACTGTCATTGGTTTCCAGCGGTATTATTTCTATTTTTTCGATGAAATCTGTAGCTTTGTTGATGGTAGCATGAATATTTACCGGAACGGTTTCTATGTCATCCGGCAATTCAACTTGTTTGGAAGAGCATGCGTAGCACAACAGTGTTAGTAAAAAAATCCAGTTTTTCATAGCATATTGTAAAATTACGAAGAAGATGTATTCCTGAATATGTAATTGTCTTTAATACATCTTCTTCTATTATATTAGTTAGCCATTTTATTGCGATATTATGTCTGTAAATATTTCATCAACATGGGGTTTGACATGAAAAGTCGGTATAACCGCAAAATTCGCAGTCCGGATAGTGGATAAAAGGATTTATATAGCAGTCTTTTCCTGAGTCCCACCAGCATGTACCTCCATCCTTATCACAAGTTACGTCAACTTCTGGTAACTCATAGCGTGCCAATGCCTCAACATTAGCTAACATTACATCGGACATTTCTATATTTGCCTGTTGTGCTTGATAAACTCCTATCCCTGTAATAGCTGCTATAACAGCAACTATCGCAATTTTATAAATATTCTTTTTCATACTATTTTTATTGAGTTGTTACTAAATTCATTCTTCCGTATCTATCCTTTCAACGGAACGGCAACCGTATTGCCTCAATCGATAAAACTTTCTATCTTTGCTGCGACTTCCTTTTTATAAGTGAGTGATGGAGCCACCGGATTTTACTTGCGCTAACAGATAAAGAGTGCCGGATGGCTCCTTTTGTTTTCAGATGCCCTGATTTATAAATAGTCTTTTCCGATAGCATATTCATTGTCTTTTCCTATCATCAGTGCAAATATGCCGGAATCATCCTCAGTTACACATATATTTTTGACCGTTGAATTGATTTTATACAAACGGTCGAATCTTCCATTCGAGGTAAAACGTATGATGTAACGTTCTTTGGGCATTTCAGTTTTTCCCAAGTTATTCCCGGAGTACAACACATAGAAATAGCGGCTTGTCGAGCACGCATCGATACAGTTCTGAATATCGTCGTTGCGAAGAACCATGTCCTTTTTCTTAGTCTTTTGCTCTAGTCTTTCATCTCCCACGCGGAAAGAACTTTGTTTAGTCCAGTTCCCTTCTTTATCTCTCTGATAGAACAAGATGTAGGAGGCAAAGGACGGGGCGTACATCAGATAGTCGGTCAACTCATTGAATGCCAAACGCCCTTGCTGCATTTTATACTTGCTGCCTATGTTTTCGATGGGGATGTCAGGATATAAATCTGTATATCTTATAATTTTCCCGTAATCATTGAAAGTTGCCAGTACTCCCTTTTCATAAAATCCAAGAGAGGCATATCCATCCATCAATGTGGTAAAGCGGTCTGCTCCCTCCAGCGATATTTCATTTTTTGCATGTACGCGTCCAGTGAATAAATCAATAAGGTTATATTTCCTGTATTTTCCTGAGCGTCTTTGAAATACATGTAGTGTACTGTCATTGTTTGTCATAATGATTTCGATAGGGGTTATCACTTCCTCCGGGCCTTGTCCTATGTGTAAGGTTCGTACGTAAGAAGCGTCTTTGAGATTATAAAGTAGTAATGCTTTTCCATCGATGTCATCGGCTACTGCCAATAAGTCTCCAGCCACTTCTATTTGGTAGGGTTTACCTACAAGTGGCTTTATTCCCATTTCCTGAAACGATAGATTCCTGATGTTTTCATCCGGAATGTCGTTTATCCACGAGGTTGTACTTTTGTCTGTACAGGATGTAAAAACACAGAAAAGGAATGTTAAAAGAATATGATTAATGTATCGCATAACTTTTAGTCGTTATAAATGCAAGAAGTAATAAATAAACGTTTACTACCTCTTGCTTTCTTATAGAAGATTTATTCGTAATACATTCTTATTCCCACTCCACTGCCATTTGCTGGATAAAAGACACCACAAAAGTCGCCTTTGCAGTTATTACAGCAATCGACACTGCCTCCTGTTTCATCACTTGCTAATGCTTCTACATTAGCTAACATAATTCTTGACATGGAGTTTGGTAGTTGGTTCTGATAAACTCCGTAGCTTCCTATGGCTGCTACTGTCATTACTAAAGTGATTTTCAAAATCTTGTTCTTCATAATTTAATTGTTAATAGAAAGCCTCTATAAAAAGCTGCTTTTTGGTTCTTATATGGAGATATACCTTAACGTTATTTTCCGTATCTATCCTTTCAACGGAACAAGTAATC
>CALUJK010000111.1 GCA_944320945.1 uncultured Bacteroides sp.
GGGTGATGGCAGGAGAAGAAATTGGTACGCTGGTTCACAATTAAAAGGAATCACCTGACAGACAAAAAAGTACATATCCTTATTGCAAAGAAATAAAAAATGAGTTACATTTGCTCATTATTCAACAAAAGCGATAATAATCCTAACAAAAGCAACAATATGAAAGACGTAAAAGACATCCTGAACGAAGCACAAGAAAAAATGGACATGGCCGTAATGTATCTGGAAGAGACCTTGGCACACATCCGTGCCGGTAAGGCAGACGTCCGCCTGCTAGACGGTATCCGCGTGGATTCATACGGCAGCATGGTGCCCATCAATAACGTAGCAGCGGTCACTACTCCTGACGCTCGCAGCATCGCCATCAAGCCGTGGGACAAAAGCATGTTCCGCATCATCGAAAAGGCAATTATTGACTCTGACCTTGGCATTATGCCGGAGAACAACGGCGAAATTATCCGCATCGGCATACCGCCCCTCACTGAAGAGCGCCGTAAACAACTGGCCAAACAGTGTAAAGGCGAAGGTGAAACGGCTAAAGTAAGTGTGCGCAATGCCCGTCGCGATGCCATTGATGCGCTGAAGAAAGCCGTGAAAGAGGGCCTTGCCGAAGATGCCCAAAAAGGTGGCGAAGAAAAGTTGCAAAAGATACATGACAAATACATCAAGCAGATAGATGACATGCTGACTGCAAAGGACAAAGAAATAATGACAGTATAAAGAAATGAAGAATGAAAAATTAGGAATGAAGAATCAAGTAAACGTATTCTTTCCGCAGGGAAAATTCTTCATTCTTAATTCTTCATTTAATCTATTTATTTATGCAGGGCTTAGTCATTAAAAATACAGGCAGTTGGTATATTGTGCAAACGGACGATGGCAAGCAGGTGGAATGTAAAGTTAAAGGTAATTTCCGCCTAAAGGGTATCCGGAGCACCAATCCTGTAGCGGTGGGCGACCGTGTACAAATAATCGAAAATCGCGAAGGAACGGCATTTATCACTGAAATAGAGGACCGACGTAACTACATCATACGACGCGCATCCAATCTGTCGAAGCAATCGCACATCATTGCCGCTAATCTGGACCAGTGTATGCTTATTGTCACGGTGAACTATCCGGAGACTTCCACTACATTTATCGACCGTTTTTTGGCATCGGCCGAGGCGTATCGTGTGCCAGTCAAACTCATCTTTAATAAAGTAGACCTGTATAATGAGGAAGAAACGCGCTATTTGGAAGGTCTTATCCTTCTTTATACAACCATCGGTTATCCTTGTTTCAGAGTCTCAGCGATAACGGGTGAAGGGGTGGAGAACATCCGGCAGGAATTACAGGGGCGCATCACGCTCTTTTCCGGCAATTCCGGCGTAGGCAAGTCAACCCTGCTGAACGTCATTCTGCCTGACGCAGATGCAAAGACCGGAGAAATATCTGCGGCTCATAACACCGGTATGCACACGACTACTTTTTCCGAAATGTTCCCCGTGGACAACAAGGGAGGATACATTATCGACACGCCGGGTATCAAGGGATTCGGTACGTTCGACATGGAAGTGGAGGAAATAGGGCACTACTTCCCCGAAATCTTCCGTACATCGGCAGACTGCCGGTATGGTAACTGCACCCATCGCCATGAACCGGGATGCGCCGTGCGCCGTGCGGTAGAAGAACATTACATCAGCGAATCACGCTATACGTCCTACCTCAGTATGCTGGAGGACAAAGAAGAGGGGAAATATCGGGCAGCATATTAATGAGGAAATACAGATTCTCAACATTGTTTTATCATTATTTAACCTTTTGATTTTAAACCTTTAGCCAACGTTTCTTTCTTACATAAATAGCTAACACACATTATCACTACTAATACCACAACATGAACAAGAGAGTAAAATGGGGCATCATTATTGTAATTGGTGCTGCACTGATTGGATGGGGCATTTACACGCAAATGCCCAAACAAAACGAGGAATTGGCTGAAGCAGACAAAGTAATGACCAGCAATAATCGTGTCAAAAGAATATTAAACGTAAACGCTACCATTGCCAAACCACAAACATTAATAGACGAAATTCCAATTACCGGTAGTCTGATTCCGGATGAAGAAGTAGACTTATCATTTGAAACATCGGGAAAAATCGTTGAGATCAACTTTGAAGAAGGTACGGTAGTCAAGAAAGGGCAACTGCTGGCCAAAGTGAACGACCGCCCGCTGCAAGCACAACTCCAACGCCTCGTATCACAGTTGAAACTGGCCGAGGACCGTGTATTCCGTCAAGACGCTTTGCTAAAACGCGATGCCGTGAGTCAGGAGGCGTATGAACAGGTAAAAACCGAACTTGCCACCCTGAATGCCGATATTGAAAGCGTGGAAGCACAAATCGCACAAACCGAACTACGCGCACCATTCGACGGTATCATTGGTCTGCGCCAAGTCAGTATAGGTAGCTACGCATCACCGACAACGGTAGTAGCCAAACTTACCAAAGTAACTCCTCTGAAAGTTGAGTTCGCCGTATCGGAACGTTATGCCAACACCATTCAGAAAGGAACGAACCTCACCTTCACACTGGAAGGCTCACTCAACACGTATCATGCCAAGGTATATGCTCGCGAATCGAGCCTTGACCCCAGTACACATACATTGACGATCCGCGCCATCTACCCTAACGAATCGGGATTTATCATGCCCGGACGCTATGTCGCCATCAACCTGAAAAAGCAAGAATACGAAAACACACTTGCTATTCCCTCAGAAGCGATTGTACCTGAAATGGGTAAGGACAAGATATTTCTTTATAAATCAGGGAAAGCCCAACCGGTAGAAATCACAACCGGTATCCGCACCGAAGCATTGGTGCAGGTAAAACAAGGCATCTCTGAAGGAGATACTATCATTATCTCCGGTACCCAACAGTTACGCACGGGTATGGATGTGACCATTGACAATATCGTTAAATGATTGAGGGGGAAGGTGAATCATGAATATATCTGAATTAAGCATACGCCGCCCGGTATTATCGACGGTACTCACCATCATTATCCTGCTCTTCGGATTCATCGGCTATACCTATTTAGGTGTACGTGAGTATCCATCCGTTGATAACCCGATCATATCCGTACAATGTTCCTATACCGGTGCCAACGCTGACGTTATCGAAAACCAGATTACCGAACCTTTGGAACAAAACATTAACGGTATTCCGGGTATCCGTTCGTTGACCAGTGTCAGCCAACAGGGACAGAGCCGCATCACCGTAGAGTTTGAACTTTCCGTCGACTTGGAAACGGCAGCCAATGACGTGCGCGATAAAGTTTCGCGTGCCCAACGTTATCTGCCCGATGATTGTGACCCGCCTACGGTGTCAAAAGCCGATGCTGACGCCACACCTATCCTAATGGTAGCCCTGCAAAGTGACAAACGCTCTCTACTGGAATTGAGCGAGATTGCCGACCTTACTGTCAAGGAACAACTCCAAACCATCTCTGATGTCAGTAGCGTAAGTATCTGGGGTGAAAAGAAATACTCCATGCGTCTATGGCTCGACCCGACAAAAATGTCTGGATACGGCATCACTCCCGTGGACGTGAAAGACGCCATAGACCGTGAAAACATTGAACTTCCTTCCGGTAGCATCGAAGGAAATACTACGGAACTGACAATCCGCACATTAGGTCTGATGCACACGGCAGAAGAATTCAATAATCTTATTATCAAGGAAGACAAGAACCGCATTATCCGCTTCAGCGACATCGGACGTGCCGAACTGGGACCTGCCGACATTAAAAGTTACATGAAAATGAATGGTGTACCAATGGTAGGTGTTGTCGTAATTCCTCAACCCGGTGCCAACCACATACAAATTGCAGATGCCGTATACGAACGCATGGAACGCATGAAAAAAGACTTGCCAGACGATGTGTCTTACACTTACGGTTTCGACAATACCAAGTTTATCCGCGCCTCTATTAACGAGGTGGAGAGTACGGTATATGAAGCATTCGTATTGGTCATCATCATCATCTTTTTGTTTTTACGTGACTGGCGTGTGACACTAGTGCCGTGTATCGTTATTCCGGTATCACTCATCGGTGCATTCTTCGTGATGTATGTGGCCGGATTCTCCATCAATGTATTAACAATGTTGGCGGTAGTATTGGCAGTAGGTCTGGTGGTAGACGACGCCATTGTTATGACGGAGAATATTTATGTGCGCATTGAACAAGGTATGCCTCCTATACAGGCAGGTATCGAAGGTTCTAAGGAAATCTTCTTCGCCGTTATCTCTACCACCATTACGCTGGTAGCCGTATTCTTCCCTATCGTCTTTATGGAAGGGACTACCGGACGTCTGTTCCGCGAATTCAGTTTTGTTATTTCGGGTTCCATCCTTATTTCGGCCTTTGCGGCACTGACTTTCACGCCGATGCTGGCAACTAAGCTCCTAAAGCGACAAGAGAAAAAGAATTGGTTCTACCGGGTGACTGAGCCATTTTTTGACGGATTGAACAGAGGATATAGCCGTTCACTGGCTGCATTCTTAAAGCATCGGTGGATTGCATTGATTATCACGGTCATCACATTCGGTATTATTGTCTTTTTATGGAGTCATATCCCGGCAGAAATGGCACCGTTGGAAGACCGTTCGCAAATCACCATCAACACCAGTGGAGCCGAAGGTGTCAGCTATGAGTATATCCGCGACTATACCGAACGCATCAATGACGTGGTGGACTCTATCATCCCCGATGCTCAAGCTGTCACCGCCCGTGTATCCAGCGGAAGCGGTAACATCCGTATCACGCTGAAAGACATCAAAGACAGAGACTACTCACAGATGGATGTAGCCGAACAGCTTTCCAAAGCAGTACAAAAGGAAACACAAGCACGTAGCTTTGTGCAACAGGCCTCTTCATTCGGCGGACGGCGCAGCAGTATGCCGGTGCAATATGTTCTACAAGCCACCAACATTGAAAAACTGCAAGAAATTCTGCCCAAATTCATGGAACGTGTCTATGAAAATCCCGTTTTCCAGATGGCCGACATCGACCTGAAATTCAGCGACCCTGAAGCACGTATCAATATCAACCGTGACAAGGCCGGCGTAATGGGAGTAAGCACCCGTAACATTGCGCAGACCTTGCAATACGGTTTGAGTGGTCAGCGCATGGGATATTTTTACATGAACGGCAAGCAGTATGAAATCTTAGGCGAAATTAACCGTCAGCAACGTAACAAGCCTTCCGACCTTGTAGGTCTCTACATCCGCAATGATAACGGTGAAATGGTGCAAATGGATAATCTGGTGGAAATTATCTACGGTACGGCACCTCCCAAGTTATACCGATATAACCGATTCGTATCGGCTACGGTCTCAACCGGTCTTGCCGAAGGAAAGACTATCGGTCAAGGATTGGAAGAAATGGACAAAATTGCCGATGAACTGCTGGACGAAACATTCCGTACCGCTTTGGCCGGCGACTCAAAAGATTACAGTGAAAGTGCATCAAGCCTGATGTTTGCATTCCTGTTGGCTATCGTGCTGATTTACCTCATCCTTGCCGCACAGTTCGAGAGTTTCAAAGACCCGTTAGTCATCATGTTTACCGTGCCATTGGCTATTGCCGGAGCATTGATATTTATGTATTGGGGAGACATTACCATGAATATCTTCAGTCAAATCGGTATTATCATGCTCATCGGATTAGTGGCCAAGAACGGTATTCTTATCGTAGAATTTGCCAACCATAAACAAGAACATGGCGAGGATAAGATGCATGCCGTACAGGATGCTGCCCTGCAACGTCTGCGCCCCATCCTCATGACCAGTGCCGCTACGGTGTTGGGACTCATCCCGCTGGCTTTTGCCTCCGGTGAAGGAGCCAATCAGCGTATCGCTATGGGTACGGCCGTTGTCGGTGGCATGATTATTTCTACGCTACTTACTCTGTACATTGTACCGGCTATTTACAGTTACATATCAACAGACCGAAGCAAAACTAAGAAGTCATGAAACAAATCGTTTTATCCATCATATTCATTGCGGGAATAGCCTTAAACCTCTACGCGCAACCCGCTGCCACTTATACCCTGAAATCCTGTTTGGAAGAGGGACTGCTAAATAACTATTCCATCCGCATTACGCATCAGGAGGAGCAAATCAGCAAGAATAATGCAACGCTGGCCAATGCCGGTTATCTGCCCACAATCGACTTGACAGGCGGCTACCAAGCCAGTATCGAAAACACACGCAATACATTGCGCTCTACCGGTGAAACTTCGAAATTAAAGGGAGTATTCGACCAAACAGTAGATTTAGGCATCGACCTCAACTGGACTATCTTCGACGGATTTAACATCTCCACGACATACAAACAATTAAAGTTACTACGCGAACAAGGAGAAATGAATACCCGTATTGCGCTGGAGGACTTTATCGCGACACTCACTGCTGAATATTACAATTACATTCAGCAAAAAATCCGTATGAAGAACTTCCTCTATGCCGTAAAGCTTTCCAAAGAACGTCTGCGCATTGTGGAAGCCCGTTACCACATCGGCAGTTTCTCCCGATTGGACTACCAACAGGCAAAAGTGGACTTCAATGCGGATAGTGCCCAGTACATGAAGCAACAAGAAGCCTTGCATACCTCGCGCATTACCCTCAATGAACTGATGGGAAATGAAAATGTAGACCAGTTTATTATCGTGCACGACAGTGTCATCGACGTAAACGCCACGCTCAATTTCGACGAGTTGTGGAACGCCACACTGGCTGTCAACTCCTCCTTATTAAAAGCCGACCAAAACACCATATTGGCGCAAATGGATTACAAGATAGTCAATTCGCGCAACTATCCATATCTACGGCTAAATGCCGGATACGGCTATACGTTCAATAAATATGATGTTAATAACTACAGCAAGCAAAGCAACTTGGGCTTCAGCGGAGGAGTAACCATTGGCTTCAACATTTTCGACGGAAACCGTCGCCGCGAACGTCAGAATGCCAAAATCGCCGTAAAGACCGCCCGATTACAACGTGACCAGTTGGAACTCCAATTACGCTCTGACCTGAGTAATTTGTGGCAATCTTATCGCAACAATCTGGAAATGCTAAACTTGGAACGGCAAAATCTGATTGCTGCTAAAGACAATTACGAGATTGCCATGGAACGATACATGTTGGGCGACCTGTCCGGTATCGAAATGCGCGAAGCACAAAAGAGTTTACTGGATGCCGAAGAACGTATATTAACAGCCGAATACGACACCAAGATTTGCGAAATCTCTCTATTACAAATCAGTGGAAAAATATCTTTGTACTTAGAATAGAACAAATTTTGCACATCTGGCGGAATAAATCTGCCTATTTTTGACATCACAAAGATTTCTAAAACACACAAAGAATGAAACAATTTCTGAAACGCTTCGTAATAGGCTGTTTGGCACTGTGTTGCCTGACGCCCGTTTTGCAGGCACAAGCACCTGCCGATTACAGGAAAAAAAGCAAGTACAAAGATTGGGTAAACCTTGCTCCGAAACTGGAAGATGACTTCTTTACCACCGCCGAAGCTGCACGCATCGGCGATAATCTTCTGTTGTATCAGCAAGTCACTGGCGGATGGCCCAAAAATATCTATATGCCTGCCGAGCTCACAAAGAAAGAACGTGACAAAGTGATTGCAGCCAAAAACGATGTAAACGAGAGCACCATTGATAATAAAGCCACTACGACAGAGATTCGTTATCTTTCTCGTCTCTATTTAGCCACCGGAAAAGAAAAATATCGGGATGCTGCCATAGAAGGTATCCGCTATCTGCTCAAAGCACAATATCCGAATGGCGGATGGCCTCAATTCTGGCCCCGTTCAAAGGGATATTATACCCACATCACCTACAACGACAATGCTATGATAAATGTCATGAAGTTGTTGCGCGATGCCGCTAAGAAGAAAGCACCTTATACTTACCTGCCCGACAGCATTTGCAAAGCAGCCAAAGCCTCCTTCGACCTTGGAATCGACTGCATTCTCAAGACACAGGTACGTCAGAACGGACACCTCACTGTATGGTGTGCCCAACATGACGAACATACATTGGCTCCGGCAAAGGCACGTGCATACGAGTTACCCTCACTCAGCGGTCAGGAGTCAGACAACATCGTATTGCTATTAATGGGAATATCCAAGCCCTCTCCGGAGATAATTGCTGCTGTAGAAGGTGCCGTGGCATGGTTTCAAGAAGTAAAAATAGAAGGGCTGAAACGCGAAACATTCACCAACGCTGATGGAAAGAAAGACTATCGCATGGTACCTTGCCAAGAGGAAGATGACTGTTCTCCCCTATGGGCTCGTTTCTATACACTGGAAGATAACCGTCCTTTCTTCTGCGACCGAGACGGTGTGAAGCGATACAACCTCTCCGAAATCGGTTACGAACGACGCAACGGTTACAGTTGGTACAACGATGACGGTGAAGAAGTGCTCGAAAAATATGCTGAATGGAAGAAGAAAATCTGTAAATAAACAGATTCACTAATCTTAATCAAGAGGGTGTGTCAAAATTCATTTTTTGAAAATATGAACTTATATTTTGAAAATTGAGCATCCTAAAAGACTAAAGAAAGGGCCGTATCATTACTCAATACAGAGTTTGATACGACCCTTTTAAATATTATAGTTACAATCTGTAACTTTGGGGAGTAGTCATTTTAGTTTTGACACACCCTCTATTACCAATTGTTCTTCACCACTC
>CALUJK010000112.1 GCA_944320945.1 uncultured Bacteroides sp.
TTATAGCCAATTCTTTGTCGGCTATAGCAGCATACTACTTTTTTGAAAAGAAGCCCGCCATTGACATTAACTTTGTCAATGACGGACAACTGGCTATTTTCTAATTTAATTTCGAACTCACGTTAAAATAAAGAACTTGCGCTCACAATTTAGGGGAGTAAAAGATAAGGCGTCCTTTCTGTTTAGACTGACGAAAATTTATGCGTAATATGAGAATCCCTCAGGTTTTTACGTTGATCCAACAAAGCCCCAGCTTGTGAAAGTCGGGGCTTTGTGCGTAAAAAAAGAAGGTGTGTCAAAAAACACACCTTCTTGTGATCGCGACAGGATTCAAACCTGTAACCGG
This sequence comes from uncultured Bacteroides sp., assembly GCA_944320945.1. Classification (GTDB taxonomy): domain Bacteria; phylum Bacteroidota; class Bacteroidia; order Bacteroidales; family Bacteroidaceae; genus Bacteroides. The sequence goes on from CALUJK010000112.1 coordinate 347, forward strand.
CTGATCCGTAGTCAGCTACTCTATTCAGTTGAGCTACGCGACCTTCATAAAAAGTGACCGCGACAGGATTCAAACCTGTAACCGGCTGATCCGTAGTCAGCTACTCTATTCAGTTGAGCTACGCGGCCTTGATTTTTACGGGTACAAATTTACGGACTTTTTTGGAATAAACAAGCGATTGCACAAATTTTTCTATCATTTTTTATTCAATAAATCGATAATTGAATAATTGCCAACCGATGGTAAGTCCCACATTCCACTCTTTTTTCGGTGAACTATAATGATTTATATATGCTGCTATAGAACCAAAAGGAACTTGGCATACCACAGACAATTCCCCCATATATTCTACACGCGAAAACGCTTTACCATAATATGCTCTATTCTCACTATTCCTTTCTATAGGGAATATCGGTAAAAAGCCATAGAATTCAGTACGGAATTGAAACAAATCATTAATAATCACTATAGGCTTTACACCCGCTGCTATATATTGATTAGCACGGAAAGCTTCATTATACATCAATTTACTATGAGGAGTAGGTGTAAACGCTGGAGCCTGCATCATTGTTGCTGTGTAATTTCTGGAAAAGTTCTTCGAAGAATAAGCAAACTCGCCCAACCATCCTAATGTAAATTTAGGGCTGATAGGATGATGTCCATACTTCTGATATGAAATTTGTAACCATGAATGTCTGATGCCGGACTCAGCCGGAGTAAGCTCATTTCCGGGAATATAATATTCTTTTCCAGTAAATACCTGTGCCACTAATTGTTCGTAATAACCACGTGTAGCATATTGCCTCGCATTGAGGGTACTTCCGTAAAAGCCGATGGCCCCCCCAAACAAATTATATTCGCTTTTATCATACTTATCTTCATCGAAGTTTATGACATTAGACTGGAAATAACTGTCCGTAAGTTTACCTATTCCAAAACTAAACTCTGCACGTTTATTGGCAAGGAAAGGCAAAGCAACCATTAACTTCACAAACCGTTCGTTTTGTGAGTTAAAAGAAGGCTTATCATTCTTAGAAAACAGTTTGTCTTTCTTATAATAATCAAATGTACTTATGGATGCTACTAAACGATATGAGGTAGGAATACGCGTAGGCAAGTCTATCTTACCCATTAATTGAATATTATTATAAACTTTACCTATTTGCCCGTCAATCAAAAGTTCTTTTGAATAGTAATTCAAGTCTTGATAACCAAGTCCTAAATAAATTTGATTAGAACTGCTTGTCGACACATTTCCTCCAATGCGTACAGAAAAGTTTTCGCCCATTTTTACGTTAAGATACAAATCATACAGACCACTATCTGGGTCGTATACAGCGTGAGGGATGATTTCTGATATCATATTATCAGCTAACAGACGAAAATAACCACGTTTCAAATCTTCATAAGTAAAAAAAATGTCGTCCGAATCGCGAAACTCATTTTTTATATACACTTGCTGTTGTTCGTTAGCTCCAGTAATATGGATATCCCGAAAGTGTAGTGGGGGGAGACTGTCACGAAATTTTTTACGTTTCAGCCGAATGCTGTCAATATCCACTCTGCGATGAACACGACTTTTAATGGAATCCATCATGCTCATTGCACGCTTGTAGCCAATATCATGCAATTCATCTAAACGGTCAAAATCAAGCAAATTAACATCGGTATATTTAAAAGTCATAACAATACCAGCTGAATCTGGTATTGTGTAGTCTGTCTTTTGCATCACCATATTCTCAATTTGGCTCATCAAGTTATTCTCTTCCGGTTTACCCGGATTAGCTGCAACCACGCTACCAATGACAAAATCCGGATTAAAATCCTCACGCATCACATCGGTTGGGAAATTATTATATATCCCTCCATCATAAGCTAAGACCCCATTTATTTCTATTGGTTTAAACACAAATGGAAAACTCATTGATGCCCTTACAGCATCACCTAAATCTCCCTCTCTCATAATAAGCGGTTGCTTGTTATATACATCCGAAGCAATACACCTGAACGGTACGAACAAATTATTAAAATTCCCCCGACAAGCTGCAGTTGCGCGTGCAAACAGCTCTACGAACACTACATTCATCTGAATAGGGTCAACCACGCTACTGGGCAATATCTGAATTTGAGGCTTAATCCGTACTGAGTCTTTGAAAGAAAACCGAATATTAATGAATTCAGGTGTAGGACGATTTTTCTTAAAATAATACTCATATTCCGGTTCCACAACTCCCGAATACCAACGTTTAAAATCCGGTGAATGCAGCAAAGCCTCCATATCATCCGGTGAATATCCCATGGCATAAAGAGACCCGATAATAGCACCGATAGATGTACCGGCAATGTAGTCTATAGGGATTCCATTCTCTTCCAGCGCTCGTATAATGCCTATGTGCGTCATACCTTTGGCACCGCCACCACTTAAGACGAGACCAACTTTTTGTGCATAAATAGAAGAAAATGGGAATAAGCAGGCAACTGCTATTATCAAAATACAAAACCTCTTTACGAACCAAATATATTGCATAAAAAATTTCCGATGGGATATATATTCATTTTTCAAATATAGCAATTATATTGGAAAGAACGACTATAAAATCGTTAAAAACAAACACAGAGGGTATCCGGAACACAAAAAAAAGAAGTACGGCAAATCTTTTTTATCACCGTACTTCTTATCTGTTATGAGTTTGTATAATGTATTTTACTTCATTAAATCAATGCTTCGTTTCACAAAATTATTCAAAGCTTCACCCTTCAACATACCGTTTTGCAACAAAGCAAGATCTATCAATTGACGGACAATCTGATTTTGAGCTGCAAATTTTGTATAAACTGCCTCTTTTTGAGCCTTCAAATCCGTCCGTTTTTTATCCAGTTCATTGATTTCATCTTTTTCAGCAGTAGGTATTTCCTCATCCTTCTTACCTTCGTGGCTCTTCTTCAATTCATTCTGACGCTGATTTACGCGCTCCATTTCAGTATTAATAGGAGCTACGTCTGCATCACATGCTTTTTCTTCGTCTTCCAAAATTCCTTTGACAAGAGCATGGTCAGAATTTAATATCAGGTTGAACATATCAGGCATTTCTCCGTAAAAATTCATTCCAGCCTGTATGTTGGCCATTTCTTTCATACGACGCATATACTCACTTTGAGTAATCATTACCGGATAAGCATTTTCACCCATCGCCTGCGTAACGACGTTGAATTCCGCTTTATCAAGTTGCGGCAATCGGCTTTTGAACATCACAGAAAGTGCTTCTTGTTTGTCTGCTGTCAGAGTTTCAGCAGGTTGATCCTCTTTCACAATCAGCTTGTCAATAATGTCACTATCCACACGAGTAAAATGCGATTTTTCAAACTTCTGCTCCAGCATGCTCACCATAGCAACATCGAGTTGCCCATCCATCAACAAGACGTTATATCCTTTATTCTTAGCCGACTCGATATAACTGTATTGTTCATCTTTGTGATTAGTATAAAGATACACTAAAGTATTATCCTTATCCGTCTGATTGTCTTTTATCAAAGTCTTGTACTCATCAAACGTATAGTATTTTCCCTCAGTATCCATAAAGAGAGCAAAATCTTTAGCACGATCGTAAAACTCTTCTTGCGTTAACATACCGTAGTTAATGAAAATTTTCAGATCGTTCCATTTTTCTTCAAACTGCTTACGATCATTCTTAAAAATAGACTGCAAGCGATCAGAAACCTTCTTGGTGATGTGTGTAGAGATTTTCTTCACATTCGAATCACTTTGCAGATAAGAACGCGATACATTCAAAGGAATATCCGGAGAGTCTATGACGCCATGCAGTAACGTCAAGAAATCAGGTACAATACCCTCTACAGAATCCGTCACATACACTTGGTTACAATATAGTTGTATCTTATTTCTGTTCAACTCGATATTACTCTTCACTTTCGGGAAGTAAAGAATACCTGTCAAATGGAACGGGTAGTCCACATTTAGATGTATCCAGAACAATGGTTCATCAGACATCGGATATAATTGCGCATAAAATTTCTTATAATCCTCATCTTTCAATTCACTGGGTTTCCGTGTCCACAACGGGCAGGTATCATTGATAACATTGTCTTCGTCGGTATCCACCTGTTTACCGTCTTTCCACTCTTTTTTCTTGCCAAATGCCACCGGAACAGGTAAAAAGCTACAGTATTTCTTCAGCAAAGACGAAATGCGTGCCTCTTCCAAGAATTCTTTGCTTTCATCGTCAATGTACAGAATAATATCTGTTCCGCGGTCTGCTTTTTCTACATTTTCGAGAGTGAACTCAGGACTTCCATCACACGTCCACTTCACAGCTTGTGCATCTTCCTTATATGATTTCGTAACAATTTCCACCTTCTTAGCCACCATGAATGCAGAATAGAAACCTAATCCGAAATGGCCGATAATGGCATTAGCATCATTCTTATATTTTTCAAGAAAGTCATTGGCACCTGAAAAAGCAATCTGATTAATATACTTGTCTATCTCTTCTGCTGTCAGTCCAAGTCCGCGGTCGGACACCGTAATCGTATTTTTTCCAAGTGATACATGTACAGTCAAATCGCCCAATTCTCCGTTGAAATCACCCATAGACGAGAGTGTCTTTAATTTCTGAGTGGCATCCACAGCATTAGAAACTAATTCACGGAGAAAAATTTCATGGTCACTATACAAGAATTTTTTAATAACGGGGAAGATGTTCTCCGTAGTAACTCCAATATTTCCTTTTTGTGTACTCATAATTATTTATATATTTTGATTTGTACTTTTTCATTCAACGATGGAAAGGAAGAAACAAAAAAAATGCCAGCCCGCAAAGGCTGACATTCTGACATATTTTACCTTATGAATGACACATTGTCAAATTACCACGTCCAATTTGTCGCGTTCATTGTTTGCCGACACTCGGACAGTATCACCGGCATGCACTTTATTTGCTACAAGCAATTCAGAGAGTTCGTCCTCTAGATAATTTTGAATGGCTCGTTTCAAAGGACGTGCTCCGAATTGTACATCATATCCTTTCGTTGCCAAGAACTGTTTGGCTGCATCATCCATCTCTAAGTGATAGCCCATATCTTCAATACGTCCGATAAGTCCTTTCAACTCAATATCCACAATTTTCAGAATAGCATCACGAGAAAGCTGGTCGAACATAATGATATCATCCAAACGATTCAAGAATTCAGGAGCAAATGTCTTATTCAGCGCCTTTTGAATCACGCTACGCGAATGTTCCTTGCTGTCTGTACGACTGGGAGCATTAAATCCGATGCCTTGCCCAAACTCCTTTAATTGACGGGTACCGATATTAGAGGTTAGAATAATCACCGTATTTTTGAAATCGATGGTCCGTCCTGTATTATCTGTCAATCGTCCTTCATCCAACACTTGCAGGAGAATATTAAATACATCCGGATGAGCTTTTTCTATTTCGTCCAACAAAACGATAGAATAGGGTTTGCGACGCACTTTCTCGGTCAACTGGCCACCTTCCTCATAGCCCACATAGCCCGGAGCAGCACCAATCATACGAGACACGGTGTACTTCTCCATATATTCACTCATGTCAATACGAATCAGTGCATCTGCCGAACCAAACATATATAAAGCCAATTGCTTAGCCAAATGCGTTTTTCCTACACCGGTCGGTCCCAAGAACATAAAAGTACCGATGGGACGATTGGGATCTTTCAACCCGACACGACTACGCAAGATGGCCTTTGTCAACTTCTCAATAGCAGTATCTTGTCCTATGATCTGTGCCTGCAAAGCATCTTTCATGCCTGACAGCTTAGAACCTTCGGCTTGCGCCATACGCTGCACCGGAATGCCGGACATCATAGATACGACATGAGCAATCTCATCTTCATCCACCACCTTCTTATCATCTTTCAGGCGATTGTTCCACTCGTCTTTCATTTCTTCCAAGCGGGCAGAGAGCATCTTTTCACGGTCACGATATCCGGCAGCCAACTCAAAATTCTGCGCCTTTACTGCTTCCGCCTTTTGCAAACGCACAATGTCTATCAACTTTTCTTGTTCCTCTATTTCTTTAGGTACTGTAATATTTGCCAAATGCGCACGCGAACCGGCTTCATCCATTACGTCGATGGCCTTATCCGGGAAACTGCGGTCAGTAATGTACCGACCGGCAAACTTAACACACGCTTCCAATGCCGCTTCAGTATAACACACATTGTGATGCTCTTCGTATTTATCCTTTATATTTTTCAGAATCTGCAACGTCTCTTCAGCAGTAGTAGGCTCTACGATAACCTTCTGAAAACGGCGTTCCAAAGCACCGTCTTTTTCAATGCTTTTACGATATTCATCAAGCGTAGTGGCTCCTATACACTGTATCTCACCTCGTGCCAATGCCGGTTTAAGCATATTTGCCGCATCCATCGAACCCGCTGCCGACCCGGCTCCTACAATAGTGTGTATTTCGTCTATGAACAAAATAATATTAGGGTTCTTCTGCAATTCGTTAATAATGGCACGAATACGTTCTTCAAACTGGCCACGATATTTGGTACCTGCTACAACAGCAGCCATATCGAGCATTACCACTCGTTTGTCAAATAAGATACGTGACACTTTTTTCTCTACGATACGCAAAGCCAATCCTTCTACGATGGCAGACTTTCCCACACCCGGCTCACCGATAAGTACGGGATTGTTCTTTTTACGCCGACTCAGAATTTGTGCCAATCGCTCTATTTCGCGTTCACGACCTATTACCGGGTCTAATTTTCCTTCCTCAGCAGCATGTGTCATGTCCACACCGAAATTGTCAAGCGCCGGAGTATCATTATTTTGTTTACGGGCAGATGCTGTTTGGGCGGATGAGGAACCTGGAGAGCCATTTCCTTTCTGAGGTTGCGATGAAGTCATCTCGTCATCGTCATCTTCCTCTGTAAAATTCATTCCTGCATTCAAATTTGTCGGTTTCATCGATAAAAGTTCGAATACGGACTGATAGTTAACATGATTTTCCTCCAATACCTTGGCTGCCAGATTATCTTCTTCTTTCAATATAGCAAGTAATACGTGCTCGCTATTTACCGTCACGCTTTTCAAGAAACGAGCCTCCAATATACAAATCTTCAGAATGCGGGTCGTTTCAGGCGATAAATTTATATTTTCTTCTTCTACAAGCGGCATATGGTCAGCCGTCGTCAAGAAAGTCTCCAAACGTGTTTTAATGGTTTTGGGGTCAATGTTCAACGCGCGCAGTATATCAATAGTTTTTTCACTTCCCTCACGTAGCAAGCCAAGCAGCAAGTGTTCCGGGCCAATAGATTTACTTCCCAACCGATAAGCCTCTTCACGACTATAAGTGATAATAGTAGAAACTTCTGGTGAAAATTGGTCATTCATAATGCTAATTGCTCCTCCTATTTATTTTCAGTCTGCAAATATACCATGAAAGATGGCGTTTACATACTTATTCTTATTAATATTAACGGTTATAAACATATTGATGAGATGTATACAAACATCGTGCCAAAACTTTTTCAGCCCTTCAACTTCGCTCTATGAATAATAAAATGTATATACAAAAAATAGGTAGTATGTAGGCCGTTTGCTCCGAAGCCTTTTGGTTCGTGCTCGAAATATATTCGGAGCGCGCTCCAAATATATTTCGTCCGTGCTCCGAAAGGCTTCGGAACAATACCCCGCCACAATGCCTTCTGAGCCGGTATAATGCCGTTTTTTCACAAAGTAATACATTTATACAAATTATATCTCTATTTCGTAAAATTGAACTTTTCTTGGAGAGAAGTCTGTCCTGTCGCAAAATGCAAACAGATATTTCCCCTTATATTTATATGTAAGGACGTTATATACAAAATTAGTTTTCTGCCTTTTTTCACATGAAAATTTCCATAAATCACAAAAAAGCTATACCTTAGCGTGGTTTTTCGGGGCATCTCCCGGATGTATAATTAATCTGATAACATAAATGCTTGAACAAGACAGAATTATAAAAATCAACATCGAAGAGGAAATGAAGTCGTCGTACATCGACTACTCTATGTCAGTCATTGTATCGCGCGCCCTTCCAGATGTAAGAGATGGATTTAAACCTGTACATCGTAGAATCCTGTTCGGAATGATGGGGTTAGGTAATACCTCGGACAAACCTTATAAAAAATCGGCCAGAGTAGTAGGAGAAGTGTTGGGTAAATATCACCCGCATGGAGACAGTTCCGTGTACGGCGCTTTGGTACGTATGGCTCAACCATGGGCTATGCGTTATCTGCTGGTGGATGGACAGGGAAATTACGGCTCGGTAGACGGTGATGGCGCAGCTGCCATGCGTTACACAGAATGCCGTTTACAGAAACTTGGCGAAGAAATGATGCGTGACATCGATAAGGAAACGGTGGATATGCAGAATAACTTCGACGACTCCTTGCAGGAACCTACCGTAATGCCTACACGCATCCCCAGCTTGTTAGTGAACGGAGCATCTGGAATTGCCGTAGGTATGGCTACAAATATGCCGACACATAATTTGGGTGAAGTCATCGATGCTTGTGTTGCTTATATTGACAATAACGACATCGAGATAGAGGAATTGATGAATTACGTTAAAGCGCCTGATTTCCCCACCGGAGGATACATCTACGGCATGAACGGTGTGCGAGAAGCGTATCTGACCGGACGCGGACGAGTGGTGATGCGTGCCAAAGCAGAAATCGAGACAGGGGCCACACACGACAAAATCGTGGTTACGGAGATTCCATATGGTGTGAACAAAGCTGAGCTTGTGAAGTACATTTATGACATGGAAATAGAGAAAAAAATAGAGGGCATCAGCAACGCTAACGACGAATCAGACCGCGAAGGTATGCGTATTGTCATCGATGTGAAGCGCGATGCTAATGCAAATGTGGTGCTGAACAAGCTCTACAAGATGACGGCTATGCAAACTTCGTTCAGCGTAAATAACGTTGCTCTTGTGCACGGTCGTCCGCGGTTGCTCAACCTGAAAGAACTTATCAAATATTTCGTAGAACACCGTCACGAAGTAGTAGTCCGTCGTACACAATATGATTTGCGCAAAGCCAAAGAACGCGCACACATATTGGAAGGATTAATAATCGCATCGGATAATATTGACGAAGTAATTCATATTATACGCGCTGCAAAAACGCCAAACGATGCCATCACCAATTTGATGGAGCGTTTCCAATTAACTGAAATTCAAGCACGTGCTATTGTGGAAATGCGTCTACGCCAACTTACCGGCTTGATGCAGGACCAATTACATGCGGAATATGAAGAGATAAAGAAACAAATAGCCTATTTAGAAGAGATTCTTGCCAACGATGAACTTTGCAAGAAAGTAATTAAGGACGAACTCATCGAAATAAAAGAGAAGTACGGAGATGAGCGCCGTTCGGAAATAGTCTATTCATCAGAAGAATTTAATCCGGAAGACTTTTATGCTGATGATGAAATGATTATTACAATCTCTCACATGGGCTATATAAAACGTACGCCATTGAGCGAATTCCATGCACAAAATCGGGGTGGAGTAGGGTCACGCGGAACTGACACGCGCGATGAGGACTTTGTAGAGCATATCTATCCTGCTACCATGCACAACACCATGATGTTTTTCACTCAGCGTGGACGGTGCTATTGGCTGAAAGTATATGAAATCCCCGAAGGGACGAAGAATTCAAAGGGGCGCGCTATACAAAACCTGTTAAATATCGAAGCAGGAGATGCCGTAAACGCTTATTTGCGTGTCAAGAACTTAAATGACAAGGAGTTTATCAATAGTCATTATGTAGTGTTCTGTACCAAACAGGGAGTTATCAAGAAAACTGTTCTCGAACAATTCTCCCGTCCACGTCAGAACGGTGTGAATGCCATTACTATTCGTGAAGATGACCGCGTTATTGAAGTACGCATGACTAATGGTAACAATGAAATCATCATAGCCAACCGCAATGGACGCGCTATTCGCTTCCACGAAAATGCCGTTAGAGTGATGGGACGAACCGCTACCGGTGTACGTGGTATGACGTTGGATGACGATGGACAGGACGAAGTAATCGGTATGATTTGCATTAAAGACCCTGAAACGGAAACGATAATGGTTGTGTCGGAACAGGGTTATGGCAAACGTTCGGATATAGAAGATTATCGAAAGACCAATCGAGGTGGAAAGGGCGTTAAAACACTTAGTATCACAGAAAAAACAGGTAAACTTGTGGCTATTAAATCCGTGACAGACGAGAATGACTTGATGATAATCAATAAATCAGGTATTACGATTCGTTTGAAAGTAGCTGATGTGCGTATTATGGGGCGTGCTACGCAAGGGGTCCGTTTGATAAATCTTGAGAAGCGTAACGATGAAATCGGCTCTGTTTGTAAAGTAACTTCCGAAGCTGAAGTTGAAGAGGATATTTCCACAGAAACAGATAATGGGAATTTTACACAAGAAGAAGGAATAGACAATAATAGTAATCTAATTTAATTTTTACAATCATGAAAAAAGTATTGCTTTCTGTAGTATTATTGTTGGCAACAGGCTTTGCTTTCGCGCAAGAAAAAGCAGTGAAAGATGCAAAGAAATTAGCTAATAGCACTACGCCTGATTTTGCAAAAGCAGAAGAATTAATTAACGGAGCTTTAACTAATCCGGAAACAAGAGATTTAGCCGATACATGGGATGTGGCAGGTTCTATTCAGGAGCGTAGAGCAGAAGAAGAAGAGAAAAAGGGATGGTTGCATCAACCATATGACACACTGCAATTTTTCAAGAGTACTTTGTTAATGAGTCAGTACTATATGAAATGTGACGAGTTGGCACAGAAACCCAACGAAAAAGGGAAAATCAAGAACAAATATAGAAAGTCAAACAGTGCAGCAATCTTGAAAGGTCGTGTAAACTTGCTGAACGGTGGTGCGCAGTTCTATAATATGTATCTTGGTAACCGTGACTCAACGTATGCACAAAAGGCTTTAGACTTCTTCACGACCTATGTAGACATCGCTGCAAATCCGATGTTTGAGAAAGAAAATCTGTTCCAAACTGACTCTGTATTGCCTCAGGGTATTTTCTATACTTGTTTGGTAGCCAATGAATTGAAGGACTATCCAACTGTCATTAAATACGCTTCTTATGGAAAAGAAGATAAAGAATACGGTATGGGTAACATGGAACTCATTTCTACCGCTTATAAGGCAATGGGTGATACTGCTAAATGGGTAGCTTCATTGCAAGAAGGCATTCAAAAGCATCCTTCTGACGCGTTCTTCTTTGGCAATCTGATTGATTACTATAGCAGTAATAATAAATATGACGAGGCTATGAAATTTGCCGATGACATGTTGGCTAAAGACCCTGAAAATGTATTTAATCTGTTTGTAAAGGGGTATCTTTATCTCAATATGAAGCAGTATGACAATGCACTTGAATACTACAATAAAGCTATTGAGGCTGAAAAGAAGATATCTAATCCTAAAATGCCGCAATCTGCACGTTGTTATTCAGACATGGGTATGATTTATAGCCTTCAGGCACAGGAATATTCTGAAAAGGCCACAACTGATATTAACGATCCGCAATATCAGAAAGATCAAATCGCTTTAAAAGAATTCTACGAAAAAGCTAAAGGTTGCTATGAAGAAGCTAGAAAATTGGCTCCTGAGCAAAAAGACTTATGGCTTAATGGATTGCATCGTGTATATTACAACCTGAAAATGGAACCGGAATTATTAGAGATTGAAAAACTTATGTAATAAGTTGATTGATATAATTCAAAATCTAAATGAGGGTGTGTCGTAATGCACGATGCACCTTCTTTTTTTCGTTAGCCATAAAATCGGTTCATGTACTATAAACTGCGATATTTTGTGGCTTTTTCTGATTTATGTGTCCCCAACATCTGAATATGGCGGCGGCAAGCCC
>CALUJK010000113.1 GCA_944320945.1 uncultured Bacteroides sp.
AAATCATTGCCAAATATGTGGAAATGAACATCGCCCATCCTTTTATGGAAGGAAATGGCCGCGCCACACGTATATGGCTTGACATGATGCTAAAGAAGAATCTGGGCAAAGTGGTGGACTGGCACACCGTGGACAAAGACCTTTATCTGCAATCCATGGAACGAAGTCCTATCAACGATTTGGAACTTCGGGTATTGCTCCAACCCGCACTGACCGACAAAGTCAATGACCGGGATGTTATCTTCAAGGGGATTGAGCAGTCGTATTATTACGAAGGGTACAATAAAAGATAAAAATTAATTTGACAAGAAAAAATAATAAAGATACATGTTCTATAAACTGATAGAGAACAAGCGTAACAAATGGTTTTCCTCTGCTCAATGTACAGTGAAGGAACTCGTTGGATACATTGAGTCACGTGGAATGATGCGTGATGCCCAAGTGGAAGCTATCAAGACTTATTTGTATTTGAAGATAGCCTGCAACAATGCCCCTTTGTGGAAACTATTTGTACAGGGCACTTTCAACAGCCTGGATTTGGACCAAATTCCACTTTCTGTCGTAACACGCGACGTGCTGAGTTCAAACAAAGCTGCAAGGGCACTCTTTGAATATTCGCGGCTGACAGACCGGCAAGGAAAGCAATTGGCACCCGAACTGGAACAGTTCATCTCGTCGCATGCTGACCAGATTGATTATGAACAGACATTCCATACCCTATTTTATGGGGTAAACTACACGGACTACCTTTTCAGTCTGCCTATGGGAGCAGGAAAAACTTATCTGATGGCGGCTTTTATATACCTTGATTTATATTTTGCACAGAACGAACCGGACAATCCGTGTTTCGCGCATAATTTCATGGTATTGGCTCCATCAGGGCTGAAATCATCCATAGTGCCGAGCCTGAAGCATATCAAAGAGTTCGACCCCTCGTGGATTATACCGGAACCGTCGGCATCCTGTCTGAAACGGCTTGTCAAGTTTGAGGTGCTCGACGAACAGAAATCTGCCAAGAAAAGCAATCTGATTAAGAATCCGAATGCACAGAAAATCAACAACCACCAGCCGCTGGAAGACTTAATGGGCTTAGTCGCCATCACAAATGCTGAGAAGGTAATACTCGACCGGGCGGAAGAGAGCATAGATAACGGTCTGTTCAGTAAGGAAGAAATCGAAAAGATTAAACTTGCCAACGAACTGCGCGACATCATCGGCCGGATACCGCACTTAGCTGTCTATATTGACGAAGTGCATCATGCCTCCGACAGCGAGATAAAACTCCGGCAGGTGGTGAACAAATGGACTGAAGGGAAGTCTTTCAATGGTGTATTGGGATTTTCCGGCACTCCTTATACAGAAAAAGCGGAAAAAGTCGTCTTAGCCGATGCGTTTACCATCAAAAACACTGAACTCGCCAATGTCGTCTATTATTACCCTTTGATAAAAGGAGTGGGCAACTTCCTGAAAGTTCCGGAAGTGAAATATGCCGACAATGATACTGAGACCATTATACGCAACGGAGTGCGCGACTTCCTCGATAAACATAAAGATACAGTCTATGCCAATGGCACGTGTGCCAAGTTGGCCATTTATTGCGGACAGATAGAGACGCTTGAGGAACAAATATTCCCGCAAGTTTCTGAATTGGCGGCATCTTATCAACTGAATCCATCGGAAATCATACTTAAATATCACAAAGGGAACAAAACCTATCCGCAGCCAGAAGGTTCTGAAACGGCATTTGCCTCGCTCGATACAGATTTGTCACGCATACGCATCGTGCTTTTGGTTCAGATTGGCAAAGAAGGTTGGGACTGCAAGAGCCTGACCGGAATTATCCTGCCACAAAAGGGTGTCTGTCCCACTAACATGGTCTTGCAGACAAGTTGCCGCTGCTTGCGTCAGGTAATCAGGAATGAAGAGGAGACAGCCATTATCTGGCTGAACAAATTCAATGCGGACATCCTGAACAAACAACTGAAACAACAGCAGAATATTTCGTTGCAAGAACTGAACTCCGCCGGAAGAAAGCCGGGAGTCCGAATTGAACGGTTCTCCCGCATGGACAAGTTGCGGGTGCCTCCCATCGATTTCTATCAACTGAAAGTAACTTACCAGACGCTTGTCATAGAAGGACATCCGGACACTTCATTCGAGTTGAGGCAAGACAACCTGTTAGTCAGACAGGATATGGCATTGATTCACCAACAGGATTTCACGGGTAAGGAAACAAATATTTATGCGGAAGCAAGAAAGAACGACGAACGTACCGGCTTCAACCATTGGCTTTGGTTGATTTCGAAAGAAAGTTTCAATACTCTTTCCGTTTCAGAACTGAAAAAATTTGAAACCGACCTACGCGCCATCTTTGAACATATCACAGTCTGTACCGAAGACGGATGCTTCCTTTCTGCCGATTACGACCAGCAGGAAATACGTTCGCTCATCCGCCGTGCCTTTATTCCGAAACGCGATTTCAAGATAAAAGAAGAGGTGGTGCCTTGTCATGCCCGTCTGCTCCAGATAGAAAAGCTCGTTTCTCCGATAGAAGTAGAGGATGACAGCAAGTTTTATCCCGGCCAGGAGAAAGTGCATGAGATTGTGGAATGGGATGCCAAGTCCCCTGCACAGCAACTTTCGCCAGAAGCATTGGCCGCTATCGAACTGTTGCGAAATCAAGGCATCAAAGTGCCCGACATGAACGATCCGAATCCCGAACGCACGAAGACGTATCATTATCTGCCCTATCGCTTCGACAGTGGTCTGGAACGAAAATACTTCATCCAGTCGCTTGCCTTGCTGAAAGACAAAAAGCTGGAAATCTATTTCAACGGCGATGACACGCTGACGGATTTCAAGACAGACTGTTATAAACAGAACGGTGGTTCATGGGTGTACATCGGCAAGTATGTGCCCGACTTCTTGATACTCGACCGCAAAGCCGATGGTTCTATCCATCATATCGCTATCATCGAAACGAAAGGCGAAGGGTTTGCGGCCAAGTTTGCCGACCGCCGCCGTTTCATGGAAACTGAATTTATCCGAAAGAACAATGAGCAGTTCGGCTACAACCGTTTCTGTTTCCTCTATTTGGAGGACACGATGAAGCAAGAAGATTTTGCCCGTCGAACATTAACTGCAATAACCCAATTCTTTAATCATTAAAATGTTATCATTATGGCTATAAAATATATTCCCTATTTCCCCAATACGCTGGAAGGTCAGGCATTGCTCGACAATTTTGTGCGCACCAAACGGGTGCTTCGCTACCGCGACAACGATCGCGTGATTGAACGCATCGTGCGGGGCATGCCTTTTTATGAAACTGAACAGAAGGAAAAAGTCGGCAAGAACGCAGACGGCAATCTTGTGATTCGTGGCGAATGCCTTTCGGCGTGTGCCTATCTGAAAGACCGGGGCATTTCTGTTGACCTGGTGTATATTGACCCACCCTTCGCCAGCGGCGCTGACTATGCAAAGAAAGTTTACCTACGTCGCAACCCAAAAGTGGCGGAGGCCATACAACAAGCTGAAAGCGAACTCGATGTAGAAGAATTGAAAAAGTTTGAAGAGAAAATGTACGGTGACATCTGGAACAAAGAAAGTTACTTGAACTGGATGTATGAGAATCTAATGGCTATCAAATCTGTGATGAGCGACACAGCAAGTATCTACGTTCATTTGGATTGGCACATTGGACATTATGTAAAGATTCTGATGGATGAAATCTTTGGGGAGGAAAATTTTGTAAATGAGATAGTTTGGTGCTATAATGGCCCAGGTTCGCCTGGAATGCAACAATTCAACAGAAAGCATGATACTATTTTCTGGTACTGTCAAAATATTGAAGAATATACTTTCAACGACGATGACATTCGCATAGCACATAATTCCAAAACACTTGACAATTTCAAACGAGGATTAGTTGGTTCCGGATTTGTATCCGATACCTATGATTTAAATAAAAAAGGTAAGATTCCAGAAGATTGGTGGCAATATGCCGTAGCTTCTCGGTATCCTGTTGATGGAATTAAACGAGTTGAATATTCAACGGAAAAACCATATCCTTTAATTGAACGCATTGTAAAAGCCTGTTCTAACGAAAAAAATATTGTTGCTGATTTTTTTGGCGGGAGCGGAGTCCTTGCAACAGTCGCGTCTTTAAATAAACGTAAATTCATTCATGCCGATGTCAACCTGAACAGCATCCAGACCACGCGCGACCGTCTTGTGGCAGCAAAAGCCGAGTTTGACGTTCTGGAGGTAAAAGACGGCGTATCGCTCTATCGCAACCCTGTGCAGACGATGGAAAAACTGAAAAGCCTCATTCCCGGACTGCGCAACGAAGATGCCTTGGATAAATTCTGGGAAGGCAGCATTGTTGACACCAAATACGGTATGACGCCAGTCTATCTGCCCAATCTGATGGACGGCACTACCCGTCTGCTCGACAAGCCTCTCATGAACCGCATCATACACGAAGCCATGCCCGACCTGCCTGAGGGCGGAAAACCGATTTCCA
>CALUJK010000114.1 GCA_944320945.1 uncultured Bacteroides sp.
TCGAGATTGGTTGCCTTAGAATACAGCAACATGCGAGTTTGTAGTTCCTGTGTCGATACGAATATTTTTTCCGATAATGTTTATTTTTTTTTGTTATTATTCTACTTTCATTATTTCTGCCACACAGGCAGACGTCAATAGAAAAACAAATGCCGTGCCAAAAGATTTTTCAGGTAAAGTATCCCTATTCGTGTCAGTTAAGAGTGACAAACTGGCAGACCGCAGTCTTAAAAAGCCAGAACGAGCTGTCTTGCACACTTCATAGAGAAACGGACATTAATCGGCTAAACGTTTGTTTTTCCTATCTATATAAAACCATTCATCGCTTTCCCAGTAATATTTTTCACCATCCGATTCGGGAACATCTTTTCGCTCACCTTTCAAAGTAACTTTAGCTTTGCAGTCTTTAAACGGATAGGCAAACTTAAATTGAGGCTTAATTATTACATTGCCCAATGTATCGGCAAAGCCAACCTGCCCTTCTTTATCCACTATACGGAACAGGCCTTCCTGCACGTAGTCAGGTCCATTGTCATATTGGAATACATAAAAGAGTTCTTTCCCTACATTATTAATACAGACAATATGCGCGTTTTCCTGTTTATTCTCATAGGCAAAGCCAATCTTTGTTATCGTATCTGTTTGGCAAAACCGATATTTTCCATACGGCACAATCGTATCTCTCCGTTCGTTCAAATAGCAAACAGGGACACCGGTTTCCAAATGAGGCTCGGTGGTATGCGCAGTCAAATATTTTTCAAAAATGGGTATTGTGAAATGTTTATATTCGCAAGTGTACTTTCCATTGATAAACAAGATTTCCCAAGGGTAAATAGATTTCAATGTCTCTTTGAAAGCTATTGCTAACGGATGGTTGCCGTCCTTTATTATTTTTCGCATACGTAAGTAAATAGCACGTATGTCACAATCTTTGAAGTGACCGTCATTGGTCATTTGAATATTGGCTAACCTAAAAGTCAGCCGCTGCCCCTTATATTCAGGAAAACGCTCCCAAGGAAATCTTCGGCTAATCTCAACTTGTGCGTCCTTCATATTCAGACCGGGCCTTTTATAGTTATGGTAAGTCGTCATTTCCACTACTTTTCCACGGACGACGTGTAGAATCTGCTCTATTTCCACGTTTCGGTTGAAGCCCAAGTGCACATACCTTACCAACTCACCTTTTCCCGCCCGAAGTTCACCGTTCAGCCAACGGGCTTTGATTATCCCATTTTCATAATAAGAGGCAAAAGTTTTTTGCAATGCTTCCGCATCATATATCAATGTGGAATATTTCCGACTTGCCTTATCATATACGCAGACTTCCAAACGTTGCAGACAAAGATAATCCTCCTGTATTTCCCAAAAGGCAGTATATCCGTCCCAATTAGCTGTCGATGAACAGTGATTGTCAGGGATAAAATCCATCAAACGCTTATATAAAGTGGAATCCATACGTATAGGCTTAGCCATTAACTCCCACCACTCCCCATTGAGAATAATAATATCACTCGATAGTCCTGTTGCCTTAGCCTGCAAAAAGACACACAGAAACAAAATAACGACGAAATAACCTTTACTGCGCATAAGTTCTCTCTTTTTATAGGTTCATTGAATTGATTTTCCACACTCAAAGAAATTTTATGTCGATAGTATCGTTTAACCTACAATCTGCTGTTACAACTTTTTCTTGCAGTTGAACGGGGATACCAATAGAAGAAAAGTCGGTTTCTTTATCCCTATGAATGGGAAGAATGGCAAGTCGCGGGTTGGTCAATCCGCATACATGGCGTAGTGTGTCTATTGTGGCATGTCCGCTTGTATGAAGTTGTACCACATCCGTAAAACGTTCTTGCAACTTTACATATTCGTCATTCCTCGTATCTTCCCTGTCAATATATCCCTCCCACATAGAGTAAATGAGAAGCGGCGTTTCACCCGTGGGTAGCTGCGGGAGTATCTGGTCCAAAAGGGTGTAAAACGTATCACTTGCCCGGACAAACATAGTGAAGCCATTGTTTTCCGTCCCGATATCCAACGGGGAGTCTTTTGCACAAATATCTACTCTGCCAAAGTCGAAACATGCGGATTTCTTTCCGGCTGTTACGGAGAAAATGGCAAGAATATCCCTTTGGTAACCATCCGCCAGCAAAGAACGTCGGGGAGACATGCTCCGGGTGGCATTCTTGAAACTTGCCAGCCGTTCCATGTCCGTTGACGAGCAATGAACAAACACATACTTATGCTCTTTCATAAGTTCAGCGGCTTTTTGTGATAATGCCCTTTCGGTCAGAATGGTTTCATCTTTTCGGGCAAGCATAGTCCCTTCTATGATTAGCACATCCACTTGACCAATGTACTTTTGGATGGTGGGCAGCAGCCCTTTACTTAGATAACCATGTCCACGGAAATCACCCGTGTGCAGAATGCGTTTCCCCTCCGCCTCTATCAAGAACATATAGGCATCGTAGGCAGAGTGACTGACAAAATAGGGAGTAACTATAATGTCGCCGAAACGTAATGTCTGGTTCTCGTGAAACGTGTGCATTGCGGAAGCCACTGTTAAGGCACGACCGTATTTTTGTTGCAGAGACGGGTCTCGCAGAAAACATAATTGCTTGTATTTCCTGCAAACCACTTGCTTGGCAACCTCACCGATATATTGCGGAATGTTATCCGACACATGATGGAATAATCCGATGTGGTCTCCATGATAATGCGTGTATAATATGGCAGAACAATCTTTTGTGATTTCGGCTATCGCACGGTCGTTGTCATAAGCGTCTTTATCCTCAGCACGATTGGGCAAATTATGCCCCAAATCGACGATGATACTCGCTTGGGCTGTTGATATGCGGGTAATCTGTCCGCCTACCTGTGTGGCACGATGGATGGTTATTTGCATAAGTCCGGATAATCTATGATGATGGTTTCAAACATCTCTTTATTTTTCAGCTTTCCTATGGCTTCTTTACGTTCTTCCCTTCCTTTGGAAAGCTCGCCCTTGTAAGTATTTACAACCAATAATACAGGTTTCAAGGCAACATGCTTTATTTCGGTTTCTCCATTCCATAAACCAATCCGTTTCTTAATCCGCAGTAACTTGGTGTAATAATCCTTCAACACTTCCGCATGTTCACGGATGAAACAACTGTATTTCGTCATCTGATTAATGATTTCATTGCTGTTCAAACGGGAGTCAGTAATTAGCTTTATCTCAATGAATATCAATTCATTCCCTTTCAGTTCTACCAAATCAAACCGGATAAGACTGTTTTTCCCTATCCGATAGGCAAATTCCGAATCAATAAAGCGAGCCGGAAATCGGAGTTTCAATGCTCCCTGAACGCTTTTTTCGCTGGATGTATATACATGCTTGCTTCTATCCCTTGTTACCCGTGTTTCTGCATGTTCATTCTCGCCATGTAGGTCGTGATATATGCCATGAATACAGCGTTTCATTTTCTCCAGGCCTTCTTTGGTTTGAAGTTTTTCCCTACAGTCGCGGTATTCATAAATTTTAATCTCTTTGTCCTTTTTCGTAATTGCAATTCTGACAGGCTTCTTGTCTCCCAAATATTTCTGGTGCGTTTCTGCCGTAATTTCTCCACCCGTCCATTGCACCTTGGCCACATTACCTCCGTAATAATATACGTTGGCATAGTTGTCCTTACGGATTTCCACATACAGTTCTTTGTCCTCCAAAATGTTCTTCCACCATTGGGGAGGGTTATTTCCCAACTCTTGCCACAAGCGGCATTCTTCATTCAAGGCGCCAAAACTGCCCTTTTTGTTAGATTTAAGTGTATTCATAGCTATATCGTTTATTTCTTTTTCGCTGAGTTTTCGTTTCACAGGAGTTATTTTCAATTTTCGAGATTTCACCTCTTGCTGGTCTGCTTTCATCGCAGCTTCTACGGCTTCAACTGCATATTTAATACAAACAAACTAAAATTTCCCCACAATAACAAATTTGGGTTCAAGATGTTACGGTGATGTACTTCCTTTTTGCAGGTAACTTTCTATCTTTTGAGTTTATACCGGACTTACGTTATCTTAATCTTATAGTTCTGTTTTATAAACAATAAAATATGCGTACAAAAAAGAGACGTATTGCAAACTGTTTGTTCCGAAGCCTTTTGGTTCGTGCTTCCAAGCCTTTGCGAGCGCGCTCCAAGTTAACTTCGTTCGTGCTCCGAAAGGCTTCGCCCCCTGTCAGAACGCCTTCTGGACGTGATGGAAGGCAGTTTTACGAAAAGTAATATATATACAAATGGTTTATCCGGAACGCCCGTAACAGACAAAATATAAACAAAAAAAGAAACTGCATCGAGAAAGACAAGTGATAACACCTATCTGTTTTCTCGATGCAGTTTCGACTATTATAAAAAAGGAAGAAAAAGCAAACAGTCTGTTACAGTTCCCGCTTCAAAATAAGTACCAGATTATCAGATTCATCGTATAAACCGAAGTCTCCTCCTGTCAATCTGCCGAAAGTCCGAACTGAATTCAACGCCTTCAAGACACGGTTTTCTACGTCCATATTAGGACAAGCCATCATCGTACTGATGACTTGCGGAAAAGATATGGAAGCCGCATTATTCTCATCTGTCACAATAGCTCCGTTAATGATGTTGCATCCGGCATTGCCATGCAGTCTCTTATCTGCTATTTTCAGTTCGAGGAAAGGAGTTTTCTCCAAGTTTGCAAACGCAGTCTTATCATCCGGGAACTCCAGATTCCAATGTCCGTCAAGTTCGGAAAGTGTGGCATCTGCCTCCTTACGCTTAAGCACGATGACGGGACGTTTAGTGGACTTGCCGCAGAGGGCGATGTGCTCTTCGTCTAATTTTACATATTTCTTCACCTGAGTCAAAGCTGCAAAAATGTTACGTTCCACTGTCATATCTTCACATATCATGCGGGTGCTGCCAATCCGGCTCATGTCTATGGTTCCCGGTTCGGCATTCAGGTCCAACGTTCCCACCAGGCTGTTACAGCCAGTATGCCCACTCACACGTCCGGTCTCAGTATTAAAGCCAATAAAAGGAAAACGTTGACCGGGAGCCGGGACTACTGCCGCACCTCTAATTTCCACGACGTTCCATTCTCCGCTGATATCGGTCAGGACAGCGGCATTCTTGCTCGAGGCGCATGATGACAACCCTGCCACCATAGCTGCCGCACACAAAAAAACACTCGTTTTCTTCATTACTCTCTATTTGTTTAAGTTAAAATTCGCGGCAAATATATGGAAAATAACAATGCTTATCTAAGAAATAACCGTATATTTGCCTTCGATAAATGATAATTAAAACAAAAAGAGTAGTATCACAGTATTTTTAATATAAATAAGAGAAATGAGTAAAGTGCTTATTATTGGTGCCGGCGGTGTAGGTACCGTTGTTGCCCACAAAGTAGCTCAAAACCCGGATGTGTTTTCCGAGGTGATGATTGCCAGTCGAACCAAGTCAAAATGCGATGCCGTGGTGAAAGCTATCGGTAATCCGGCCATCCGCACTGCCAAAGTCGATGCAGATAATGTAGAGGAACTTACTGCGCTGTTCAATGATTTCCGTCCGGAAATCGTCATCAACGTGGCTCTGCCTTATCAGGACCTCACAATCATGGAAGCCTGTCTCAAGGCGGGAGTAAACTATCTGGATACTGCCAATTACGAGCCAAAGGATGTAGCTCATTTTGAATACAGCTGGCAATGGGCGTACAAAAAGCGTTTTGAGGAAGCCGGACTGACTGCGATTCTGGGATGTGGATTCGACCCGGGAGTAAGTGGCATTTACACGGCTTATGCTGCCAAACATCACTTTGACGAGATTCAATACTTAGACATTGTGGACTGTAATGCAGGAAACCATCATAAGGCATTTGCCACAAACTTCAATCCTGAAATCAACATCCGTGAGATTACCCAAAACGGACGTTACTACGAAAACGGACAATGGGTGACGACACAACCGCTGGAGATACATAAGTCGTTGACATATCCTAACATCGGACCGCGTGACTCCTATCTGCTCTATCATGAAGAATTGGAGTCTTTAGTAAAGAACTTCCCCACCATCAAACGTGCCCGCTTTTGGATGACTTTCGGACAAGAATATCTGACACACTTGCGGGTGATTCAAAACATTGGTATGGCACGCATTGACGAAGTGGAATATAACGGCATGAAGATTGTTCCCTTGCAGTTCCTGAAAGCGGTACTTCCCAATCCGCAGGATTTAGGCGAGAACTACGACGGAGAAACATCTATCGGATGCCGTATTCGCGGTCTGAAAGACGGTAAGGAACGTACTTATTATGTATATAACAATTGCAGCCATCAGGAAGCATATCGGGAAACGGGTATGCAAGGAGTAAGTTACACCACGGGCGTGCCGGCCATGATTGGTGCCATGATGTATCTGAAAGGTCTGTGGAAACGTCCGGGAGTGTGGAATGTAGAAGAGTTTGACCCAGATCCGTTTATGGAACAACTGAACAAACAGGGATTGCCTTGGCATGAAGTGTTTGATGGTGATTTGGAAGTGTAATGTTCAATTTCCCGTTACAGAAATATGAATGTAGGAGACAAAGCCCCGGAACTGTTGGGCACAAATGAAAAGGGGGAAGAGATACGCCTCAGCCAATACAAAGGGCGGAAAATAGTTCTATATTTTTATCCCAAAGATAGCACGTCAGGTTGCACTGCTCAAGCGTGCAATCTGCGTGACAATTATGCAGAATTGCGCAAAGCCGGTTATGAGGTTATCGGGGTAAGTGTGGACAGTGAAAAATCACATCAGAAATTCATCGAAAAGAACGAATTGCCTTTCACGCTGATAGCCGACACAGGAAAAAAACTGGTGGAGCAATTCGGCGTATGGGGAGAAAAAAGTATGTATGGACGTAAATATATGGGAACATTCCGTACTACTTTCATTATCAATGAGGAGGGTATCATTGAACGCATCATCAGCCCCAAAGAAGTAAAGACGAAAGAGCATGCGTCTCAAATACTTCCTCAGCAATAAATTATTTGAATCATTAAATACCTAAAACGACAAGATTGTGGCAAAAAAAGACGAATTGGACTTTGAAGGTAATGGCGAAAGCGGGAATTCAAAACTGAAAGCCCTGCAAGCCGCCATGGCTAAAATAGAAAAAGACTTTGGGAAAGGCTCCATTATGAAAATGGGCGACCAAAGCGTTGAACAAGTGGAAGTAATCCCTACCGGCTCCATTGGCTTAAACGTGGCATTAGGTGTGGGAGGTTATCCACGGGGACGTATCATTGAGATTTATGGCCCGGAATCATCCGGTAAAACAACACTGGCTATTCATGCCATCGCTGAAACACAAAAGATGGGCGGTATTGCTGCTTTCATTGATGCGGAACATGCTTTCGACCGTTTTTACGCAGCAAAATTAGGAGTAGATGTAGATAATCTTCTCATTTCGCAACCGGACAATGGAGAGCAAGCTTTGGAGATAGCCGAGCAACTGATACGCTCTTCTGCTATTGACATCATTGTTGTTGACTCTGTAGCTGCTCTGACACCGAAAGCCGAAATAGAAGGTGACATGGGTGACAATAAAGTAGGTCTGCAAGCCCGTTTGATGTCACAAGCGTTGCGCAAACTTACGTCAGCTGTAAGTAAAACGCGTACATGCTGTATCTTTATCAATCAGTTGCGCGAAAAAATCGGTGTCATGTTTGGCAATCCGGAAACAACCACTGGAGGTAATGCACTGAAGTTCTATGCTTCTGTACGTCTCGACATCCGTGGAGGACAAGCCATTAAGAATGGTGAAGAGGTCATTGGCAAACAAACCAAGGTAAAAGTTGTGAAGAATAAGGTAGCTCCTCCTTTCCGTCGCGCCGAGTTCGACATCATGTTCGGTGAAGGCATTTCCCGCTCCGGAGAAATCATTGATCTGGGTACAGATTTAGGTATCATCAAGAAAAGCGGCTCATGGTTTAGTTACAATGAAACGAGATTGGCTCAAGGACGCGATGCTGCCAAGCAAGTCATTCAAGATAATCCCGAATTGTCAGAAGAATTGGAAAGGCTTATTTTCGAAGAGCTGAAGAAAGAGAAATGATATTTTAAACATTTGAATGATAACTATACAAAAGACGCGAACGAGTGTACACTTCATTCGCGTCTTTTCTTTTTCTTCTAAATAATTATCAGAAACAGTATATATAAGCCAATGTACTAAGACTAATAACTACCCATAACAAGATACCTTGCACCAAGGGTTTAATACCTACGGCCTTCAACACATCACGTGATAAAGAAGCTCCGATAAAGAACAAAGTAATGGTCAACATTTTACGGGCAAAATTATTCATTCCGTTACCTATCATTTGTCCGGTCTCCGTTTCCCCAAGCACATAAGTATTGAAAAGCATAGCCAGCACAAAGAAGAAAATAAACCAAGGTACACTAATCTTCTTCTCTTTATTCTTATAAATAAATGAAATAACCAATGCCAACGGAATAATCCAAAGAGCCCGTGTTAATTTGATGGTAGTAGCTATTTTCAGAGCCTCTTCGCCATAAGCCGCACCGGCTCCCACTACCGAGCTTGTATCATGAATAGCAATAGCCGCCCACATACCAAAGTCCTGCTGACTCATATTCAATGCATGCCCTATAACCGGAAAAATAAATAAAGCTAAGGCATTCAAAATAAAAATAGTGCCCAATGCAACAGACATTTCGCTATCCTTTGCCTTCAAAACGGGGCCAACAGCTGCAATGGCACTTCCTCCACAAATCGCTGTACCCGAACTAATAAGGCACGAAGTATCCCGTTCTACCTTCAAACATTTACGGCCAATAAACCAACCGATTAGCATGGTGCCGACAACGGAAATAATAGTAAACTCCATGCCTTCCTTGCCCGATGCCAACGAAGCTTGCAAGTTCATACCAAAACCAAGCCCTACCACCGAATATTGTAACAGATATTTAGAAGCCTTTTTATTGAATTTAGGAAATGCCTGCCCGCATACCAAAGCAAAGAGCAATCCTAAAAACAATGCGACCGGAGGAGTAACCCATTCCGAATACGCGTGCATCCCCGGCACATAATCCAATAAGAGCAAGAACGCTAATACACTAAGAATAATTACATAAAATGTTTTCCCTTTGGCCCGGAAAAAAGAAATACCATTCGTCACCTGTACTTGTCGATTGGAAGTCATACTTTTTGTTCGTTTAAATGATTATACTTTCATCGTTTCATTTTCGCGCCGCAAAGGTAGACTTTCCATCTCACATACACCAATCATTTCTTTTTATCCATTATAACTTCCGGTTATCACAAAACCGAACAAAAAGTTGAGATAATCCTTCTTCCTGTCCCTGCAATTGTACAAAACAAAAATCACGAACCATCGACATACCTTTAATATCCACTATACGAAGAATACCTGCCGATAACTCACGCGCTATGGAACGCACAGACACAATGCCCATGCAATCCGCATTCTCCAAAAAGCGTTTAATCCCTTCGGTACTGCCCAAATGCATCAGCACATTCAATGATGAGAGCTTAATCCCACACTCAGTTAACGCACGTTCAATGACATCTAAAGTTCCCGACCCTCGTTCACGCAACACCAACGGAATATTCACCAATTCTTCCGGAGTAATCTCCTCAAGTTGGGCAAACTTACCTTGTGCGTGAACCACAGCCACCAATTCATCCGCCAGAAAAGGAGTATACTTCAAATTAGGTTGCCGATGGATGCCTTCCACCAATCCCAGGTCAATACGATGTTCAGTCAAAGCACTCTCTATATCGCGTGAATTTCCATTTTCCAACGAAAGACTCACACTTGGATATTGCCTCATAAACATACCTAACAAAGCCGGAAGGACATATTGCGCAATCGTAGTACTCGCTCCCAGCCTCAACTCCCCCTTATATTCATTATGAAGCAAATGCATTTCATATTCCAACCGCTTATAACAGGCCAAGATACATTCGCAATGCTCCAACAACAAACGCCCCGCCGATGTAAGAGATATCTTATTACCCTGACGTTCAAACAGACGTACCTGATAAGTCGCTTCCAACTCTTGAATATGCTTCGTAATAGCCGGTTGACTGACAAACAGTTCCTGCGAAGCCTTGGTGAAGCTAAGATTCCGTGCCACAGAACGAAATACCTTCAAGCGAAAATCATCCATACCACCCACATTTATTCATTCCTCAATTCGTCCGAACGTATTCCCCACGCATATGCCAATGAATAAGAAACAGGGATCCATTTACACATTTCTTCCGATAACTGGGGCTGCTCCATTCCAAACCACGTCACACGAACCTGTTTTTCCTTCTCCGCATCATACGCAGCCTGTAACGCCTCCTCCACTTTTACACCATTTACTCCCATTGGAGGCACCAATAACAGCTCTTTCACCGCATCATCCCTCATTAGCAAGCCCAGCAAGTCCACATAAAGTTCCGTATTCGTCACCATCCCTTCACCCGACATGGGAAAGAAAGCCAACTCACCAATCACCGTACGGCATGCCTGCCCATCATATTCTTTCAGCGACTCAGGAGTACATCCCGACAACATCTGCTGCCCCTGCTCGTGTACCAATAATACCGACCACTCCTTTTCTTCTCCCCGAATACCGGCATCCAATGCCAGACAGGTGAGCCAACTTACGACATCGAACGGCGGTAAGTCCCGTCCTAATTCCGTACTCATTTGCCCCCTTATTCCTCCTAACATTTCCGTCAGGAAAGTGGCATCAAGCAATATGACATGCTCCGCAAATTTCAATCCGTTATTTATCTCCATATCCTTCGTCTCTATTTCCTTCAAAATTCATGGAGACAAAGATAACAACTCCCCTCCCTATCTACCAAAAAAGAAATACCCCTTATCTTCATATTTTTACTAAAAGATAAGAGGTATCACTTATTCATTATAAAGATATCCCGTTAGTTCCGAAATACCAACCCGTCTCCGGTGGCATTCACATCCACCGTAATGGGATGATTACGGTCTACTACCTGCGCCAACAACTGCTTGGAAAGATCATTCAACATATAATGCTGAATAGCACGTTTCACAGGACGGGCACCGAACTCCGGATCATAACCGGCACGAGCCAAAAAGTCTGTAGCAGCATCCGTCAATGTCAATGTCACTCCGTTACTTTCAAGCATCCGTTGCACATTGGCTATCTGTAGATTGACAATCTGCTTAATCTCATTTTCCGTCAAGGGCAGGAACATGATCGTTTCATCAATACGGTTCAAGAACTCCGGACGGATGGTTTTCTTCAACATGTTCATCACCTCGCGCTTGGTTTCCTCCACGATTTGTACCTTGTTAGAGCCATTCAACTTTTCCATCTGACTCTGTATATAAGAACTTCCCATATTGGAAGTCATTATAATGATGGTATTCTTGAAGTTCACCGTACGCCCCTTATTATCAGTCAGACGCCCGTCATCAAGCACCTGTAACAAGATATTGAATACATCCGGATGCGCCTTTTCTATCTCATCAAAGAGGACGACAGAGTAAGGTTTACGCCGTACGGCTTCCGTCAATTGTCCACCCTCATCATAGCCCACATATCCCGGAGGGGCTCCAACCAGACGCGACACACTATGTTTCTCCTGATACTCACTCATATCGATACGAGTCATCATCGTCTCGTCATCAAACAGGAACTCCGCCAGCGCCTTAGCCAATTCCGTCTTACCGACACCCGTCGTACCCAAGAAGAGGAACGAACCTATCGGTCGTTTCGGGTCTTGCAGACCGGCACGGCTCCGACGTACGGCATCAGCTACCGCCTCAATGGCTTCTTCCTGACCGATCACACGTTTATGCAACTCATCTTCCAAATGGAGCAGTTTCTCCTTTTCGCTCTGAAGCATCTTGCTGACAGGAATACCCGTCCAGCGAGACACCACATCAGCTATATCTTCCGCATCAACTTCCTCTTTTATCATAGCCGTATCACCCTGCATCTGATGAAGTTTCTGCTGCGTCTCCTCAATCTCCTTATTCAAGGCCTGAAGTTTACCGTAACGAATCTCAGCCACACGGCCATAATCCCCTTCCCGTTCGGCACGGTCGGCCTCAAACTTCAGATTCTCAATCTCAACCTTATTCTGCTGTATCTTGTTAAGCAAGTTCTTCTCACTCTGCCACTTAGCTTTATAAGAACTCTCCTGCTCCTTCAGTTCGGCCAGCTCCTTACCGATTTGCGCCAGTTTCTCTGTATCCTCCTCACGCTTAATGGCCTCGCGTTCAATTTCAAGCTGCTTGATTTTACGCGAAATCTCATCCAGTTCTTCAGGCACAGAGTCCACCTCCATACGGAGTTTGGCAGCAGCCTCATCCATCAAGTCGATAGCCTTATCAGGCAAGAATCGGTCTGTAATGTACCGGTTACTCAACTCCACTGCCGCAATAATGGCATCATCCTTGATACGTACATGGTGGTGATTCTCATAACGCTCCTTCAATCCACGCAATATAGAGATCGTACTCAACGTATCCGGCTCGTTCACCATCACAATCTGGAAACGACGTTCCAAAGCCTTGTCTTTCTCAAAGTACTTCTGATATTCATCCAAGGTAGTGGCACCGATACTACGCAATTCCCCCCGTGCCAACGCCGGTTTCAAGATGTTGGCAGCATCCATGGCACCTTCACCCTTACCGGCGCCTACCAATGTGTGAATTTCGTCTATAAAAAGGATTATATCTCCCTCCGACTTTTTCACCTCATTGATAACGGCCTTCAGACGTTCCTCAAACTCGCCTTTATACTTGGCACCGGCCACTAGAGCACCCATATCCAATGAATAAACCTGCTTGTTCTTCAGATTTTCCGGTACATCACCGCGAAGAATACGGTGCGCCAATCCTTCCACAATGGCAGTCTTACCCGTACCGGGTTCACCGATCAGAATCGGGTTATTCTTGGTACGCCGGCTCAAGATCTGAAGCACCCGACGGATCTCCTCATCACGGCCGATAACCGGATCCAACTTACCGCTACGGGCAGCCTCATTCAAGTTAATGGCATATTTCTCAAGTGCCTGGTAGTTGTCCTCACTGGATTGCGAAGTCACCTTCTCACCCTTTCTCAACTCATTGATAGCTTCCCGCAACTCACGTTCTGTCATACCGGCATCTTTCAAGATGTTCGATGCGGTACTCTTCACCGTAAGCAAAGCCAATAACACGGGTTCCAGCGAAACAAACTCATCTCCCAGTTCCTTAGAATACTGCATGGCCTTCTGTAACACCTCGTTCGACTCACGGCTCAAGTAAGGTTCACCCCCTGAAACTTTTGGAAGCGACTCAATCTGCCTGTCCACTACCAGTGCTATCTGCTGAGCATTCAACCCTAATTTCTGGAAGATGAAATTGGTAACGTTCTCCCCCACTTTCATCACTCCCTGCAAGAGATGTACCGGCTCGATGGCCTGCTGCCCACGGGCTTGCACCAAGTTGACGGCCTCTTGCACGGCTTCCTGTGCTTTAATTGTAAAATTGTTGAAGTTCATATTTGTTTTCTCCTTTCTTATATTTCTTCATTGGTCATAACACCTTACCACATACAAAAGTTTTGCCGATACAGCAAACAAGACATTTTGTCATTAATTTTCCTTTACACAATGACTTTTTGTCTGCATCCGTTCAATAACCATATAAAAAGTAAACGGGAAATACGGAACCCTCCACGAATACCATATTTCCCGTCTACATTTTGAAGATTTGCTTATAATTCACATAACATCAACAAGTTACATTTATAGAAAGACTCGAAAACAGTTTTTTGAATTGAAAGCGGTTCTTATGATTGATTCTCAAGTCTATATCGTTTGTAGAAGAACGCATAGAACATTATACCGATAAAGCAGACCAATGGAATGAGAAATCCGAGTGCCATATTATTTTCACCCAATAGGCCCATCAAGACCGGTGCTATGGCACCACCTACTATCGACATGACCAGGTAAGAGGATGCAGTCTTTGTATTGCAACCTGTCACATCGACGAGGGCCATCGAGAAGATGGTAGGGAACATCACGCTTTCAAACAGATATGTGAGACAGAGGAATACGATGCCGGCTGTGTCGTGCAGGAGTATGGTAAGCGCCATGCAAAGTGTTGCTCCTATGGAACAGATTGCCATTAATCGTGCCGGAGCTACGGCCTTCAATATGAACGATCCAAGCAAACGCCCTAGCATGAACAAACCCATGCCGCCGATGGAAAGCATCATCGCTGCCGTCGATGGATTTATCAAGGCGTCTGCTTCAAGTACATAATTAATGAAGAACGAATTAATGCCGGTCTGTGCAGACACATAGAGCAACAAGGACACTACTCCGTAACGAAAAGTGCGAATGCGCCAGACGGGTGTGGCGAGTGCCTTGGCGGCCATGGGGTCATTGCCTTTCTCCATCTGCTCGTCAGGTGATGGCAGATGCAACCGGGAAAATACGACCCCTAATATGATTACGATGCAACCTATGACCGCGTAAGGCAAAGATATGTCTCCGCCTCCTTCCCTAAGGATTAGCAGACCTCCGGCCATCGGTCCCACTACCCAGCCAAACCCATTGAGAGCCTGTGCCAGGTTGAGCCTGCCGGCTGCCGACCGCTTTTCTCCCAACACGGTAACATATGGGTTGGCGGATGTTTCAAGGCATGTCAGTCCACACCCTATGATGAACAGACAGAGCAGGAAGAACGGAAAAGACATCAACCGCCCGCCGGGAATGAACAGCAACGCACCTATGCCATACAGCAACAGTCCGGTAACAATCCCCGTCCTATACCCCCACTTGCGGATGATTCGTCCGGCCGGAATGGCCATGAGGAAATAGCCGCCATAGACCATCGCCTGTACCAACGCGCTGCGTGCCTTGGAGATGACCAATACATCCTGAAAATGCTTGTTAAGTACATCGAGGATGCTATGCGCAAAGCCCCACAGAAAGAACAGCGAGGCGACAAGAGCGAATACGGTCGCATAATTGCGTCCGTCCGCTCCTTGGAACATTCCTTTTGCCTGTCGTGTCATAGCTTGAAGAGATGTTTGCAGTTAGAGTCGGTCGTCTGCATGACGGCGGCGGATGGTCAGCCGGATGGCTTCTTGAGGCATGTGCCTTTCATCCCGGCATACCAGGGCCAGATAGCCACCGCCTCCTGCACCCGGCATTTTCCACGCCAGCACGCCGTCCATGGCGGCATAGTGGTCGATGTACTCCTGCACGCCCGGCTGTATCATGGCCGGGAACATGGCCACCTGAGCTTCAAACGAGGCCTTGTATGCAGCGGCAAAACGGTCAAGATTTCGGCCAAGGATGGCATTCCAGCACTCATCGGCAGCTGTGGTAAGTGCATGCACATGGCTTGCGTCTATCTGTGCCCCTTTTACCACCGAGCAGCCATCCCTGCGCGGGAACATCGGAATCAGGCACAACTTATCTTCCAGCCAGCAGAGCACCTCCTCGTCTTGGCACGACTCAAAATGCGTAGGCCAATAATGCCCGTCGTAATAATGACGCACCAGACCGGGCATGCAGATACCTATGGCATCTTGTGCACCGGAGATGATGCCGTCCGACCGCTCCGGGTCATTCTCGAAGCAGAACACCAGTCGGGCGAGCATTTCAGGATCCATGTCAGGCAATTTATAGGGCCAGATACTGCGGATGCGGTTACGGGTAGAAGTGGACAGTCCGCACCTTTCCCGTATCTCAAAGGTCGGTTCAAGCGAGATGGTTATCGCCCAACCGGCACCATAGCGCGACACATACGGCTGGTCTATCCAAGTACCGGCAAGGTCAAGTCGCGTAGGTATGGAGCAAGTTTGCTTTTTTAAGTCTGTGCTGGAGCGGGCAGTCAATCCTTCCGACGGAGTACGTGGCAACACGATGTATTCCATTCCCATTCGGCGGCACAGAGCTTCTTTCTCATCAGAAGCACCATCCTCATTTACTACAAAGATATCTGGGCGCAACTGCTCCACAGTCGGCACAAAATCCATAACCCCATCTCCTGCATTGATAAATGCATCCTTGACGTAACGGATGGCCTTGACCATGAACAATCGCTCCTTTTCCGGATAAACGGTTCGGTGCTTCTTGTAATGCAGGATGGTTTCGTCCGAACCAATGCCTACATAGAGGTCTCCATATTGGGCGGCTTGGCGGAAGAACTCCACATGCCCGCTGTGCAACAGGTCATAGCAACCTGATACAAATACTTTCTTCGGTGTCATCTTATCTTTCTGCTCGCATGGGGTTGTTCAAGAAATCATCGTAAGCCAGACGGATGCCATCCTCCAACTCCGTCTTGTATGTCCAGCCCAAGGCAGTAGCTTTCGACACGTCAAGCAATTTCCGCGGTGTACCGTTCGGTCGAGAGATATCCCACCGGATTTCTCCGCTATACCCCACGACCTTTGCCACCAGTTCTGTCAAGGCTTTAATACTCAGCTCCTTGCCCGTACCGGCATTTACGGTTTCATTGCCGCTATAGTTATTCATCAGGAAGACACACAGGTTGGCAAGGTCGTCCACATACAGGAACTCCCGCAAGGGTGAGCCGTCACCCCAGCAAGTCACATACGGCAATCCTTGTTCTTTAGCTTCGTGGAAACGGCGTATTAGAGCCGGCAGCACATGACTGTGCTCGGGATGGTAATTGTCATTCGGGCCATACAGGTTCGTGGGCATCTCGCTGATGTAATCCGTACCATACTGGCTGTTCAGGAACTCGCAATATTTCAAGCCGGATATTTTAGCCAAAGCGTATGCCTCATTGGTCTTTTCCAATTCTCCTGTCAACAGGCAACTTTCCCGCATAGGTTGCGGTGCCAGACGGGGATAGATGCACGACGAACCGAGGAACTCCAGCTTCTTGCAACCGTTCTGCCATGCGGCATGAATGACGTTCATCTCCAGTATCATGTTCTCATACATGAAGTCGGCCAATGCACTCTGGTTGGCCACGATACCGCCTACCTTGGCAGCAGCCAGAAAGACATATTCCGGTTTCTCTTCCGAAAAGAAACGTTCAACAGCCTCCTGACGGGTCAGGTCAAGCTCCTTATGCGTACGGGTGAGGATGTTCGTATATCCCTGCTTTTGCAGTTCGCGTACAATGGCAGACCCCACCATGCCGCGATGTCCTGCCACGTATATCTTTGCATTCTTCTCCATCATTTTACGATTCCTTTCTCTAAGTATTCGGCCAAATTGGTACGCACACGCTCACCGGCACGTTCCACCGCCACTTTCGCCATGTCGGCATCCACCATCAGCTTCACCAGTTGTTCGAAGGTGGTCTTCTGGGGATTCCACCCCAATTCACGTTTCGCCTTGGCGGGATTGCCCCACAGGTTCACCACATCGGTCGGACGGTAGAAATCGGGGGAGACTTCCACCAGCACCTTGCCGGTCTTGACATCGATACCCTTTTCATGCTCACCTTCCCCCTCAAAGCGGAGCTCAATGCCTGCATGTCGGAATGCCAACTGGCAGAACTCGCGGACTGAATGCTGCTCACCCGTGGCAATCACGAAATCCTCCGGTTTGTCGTTCTGGAGAATAAGCCACATGCATTCCACATAGTCCTTGGCATATCCCCAGTCGCGGAGACTGGACAGGTTGCCCAAGTAGAGTTTCTCCTGCTTACCTTGGGCGATGCGGGCAGCGGCAAGGGTAATCTTGCGGGTCACGAACGTTTCACCGCGACGCTCGCTCTCGTGGTTGAACAGGATGCCCGAGCAGCAGAACATGTTATACGCCTCGCGGTACTCCTTCACAATCCAGTAGCCGTAAAGCTTGGCAACGGCATAGGGACTATAGGGATGGAAAGGGGTATCTTCATTTTGGGGAACCTCCTCCACTTTGCCATACAGTTCTGAAGTGGATGCCTGGTAGATACGGCAGGTTTCTGTCAGGTCGCATTGGCGCACGGCTTCCAGAATACGGAGCACACCGGTGGCGTCCACATCGGCGGTGAACTCCGGGGAATCAAAAGATACCTGCACATGGCTTTGAGCGGCAAGGTTATAAATCTCGTCGGGCTTCACTTTCTTCACCACTTGCAGGATGCTCATCGAGTCACCTAAATCTGCATAATGCAGGTGAAAGTTCGGATGTCCTTCCAGGTGGGCGATGCGCTCGCGGTAGTCTACGGACGAACGACGGATGGTGCCGTGTACGTCATAACCTTTCTCCAATAAAAACTCGGCTAAGTACGAGCCGTCCTGGCCCGTAATGCCGGTGATAAGAGCTTTCTTCATTTGTATCTCCATTTATGGAATATATTGTTAATTTTCATCTGGGCAATCTCACATACCTTGTACGGATAACGCATACCGAGCAGCAGGAGATTGGAATACACACCGTTCTGCTTCAAAGCCCGCAAGTGGTCACGCATAATCTGTTTATGGCTTCTCAATCCGGAAGAGGAAGCGCCACCCGTGCGCATCGTCACAAAGTCTTTGGGAATATACCGGGTGCGGATGCGGTGTACAAATATCAGTCGGAGCAGATTCTCAAAGTCGGCAGCCACCTTATAGGACAAGTCAAAAGTCCCGAACTTCCCATACACGGAACGGCGGCAATAAAAGGAAGGATGGGCAGGCATGAAGCCAAATCGCATCCAATTCCGGTGAAACGGGCGTGAGGTATAGTAACGGACGCATTTACCCAAGTCATTATCGTTCACGTAATGCACGTCTCCATATACCGCATCAACAGCTGCCTCAGACATTATTCGTGCCACCGTTTCCAATACATCATCCGATGTATAGAAATCATCACTGTTCAGTATGCCTACCACATCACCAGTAGCCATGGCGATGCCCTTGTTCATGGCGTCATAGATGCCACGATCCGGCTCACTGACATAAGTCATCCGCCCGTTAAAGCGGGGTTCGTAATCCCGCACGATGTCCATCGTACCATCCGTGGATTTTCCATCTACAATGATATACTCAATCTCTTTATAAGTCTGACGCAGAACACTTTCCAGCGTGTCCCTTACTGTCTTACCGCTATTAAAAGTTGCGGTTATTACAGAAATTTTCATTATTTCAAAGAACTATCAGCCGCAGAAGTTGTGCGGGCCATAACCCCATGTTGTTTTCAACAAATAGACGTTTATATGATCAACCTATCACCCGTTCCCTGACTTTGATTGCAGGATTTCCTTGATAGATACAATAAGCCTCCAAATCATGATTGGCAACAGAACCGACACCCAACACTGCATGGGAATGAGCCGTTACTCCGGGACATACAACAGACTGTGCACCAATCCAGCTTCCATCCTCCAAAGTGATTTTTCCAATCATCAAGTCAAAAGTCGATTTCTTGTAATTATGATTACCACAAAGTAACATCGCACCTTGACTGATGCACACGTTACTGCCTATTTTTACTTTGGCAAGATTGTCAATCCACACATTTTCTCCAATCCACGTATAATCACCTATTTCAAGAAACCATGGATATTTTACATTGACACAAGGCTTTATATTCACGCCTATACCGACTTTTGCACCAAAGATACGAAGTGTCCATACTCTTAAGGCCGAACTTGGCAACCAAGAATTTTTCATCACAAGCACATTAGCAAAGTACCACAGCAATCGTTTCCATGACGTTCCTGGTTGATACCAAGAATTGTCATAATCCTTAATCGAAACAGTATTTATATTGCTGCTATTCATATATAAACTTTGGTTTAACTCCTCCATTGACAATCCATTCATACAGATCTTGCATTTGATGCGCCACTTGCTGAGCCGTATATTTCTCCTGCACAAGCTGTCGTCCTTTTTCACCCATTGCGAGGAGTTGAGAGACAGGCATCTCTACCACTTGTTGCATCACTTTGGCTATGTTTTCAGGCGATCGGTCAATCCACCAACCACATCCTACGGTATTCAATTCTTCCCAAGGAGTACCATAGCTAGCCATGACCGGTGTACCTACCGACAATGCCTCGGTCACAATCATGCCGAAATTCTCAAAGTCACTTGGAACAAAAAGACATGAAAGTCCGGCCAATGTTTCATATTTTTCTCGACCATTTACAAAACCTTTGAACTCGACATTTTTCAGTTGCAACCGTTGCACTTCGTTTCGCAGGAATTGTTCGTATGCATCATCTCCCTTTCCCATAATCACCAGCTTACAATCAGTGTCACGAGACAATTCCGCCATCCCATAAAGAAGGTTCTCAACCTTCTTTATGGGGTGTAACCTGCCAAGAAAGCCAAACTTTCTTGGCAGGTTACACCCCATAAAAGAAAGTTTATCCGAAGCTATTTCATCCAAATAGGCAGGCATGTTAGCCGGATTGGGGATAACTGCAACACTGCCTTGATACCCAAAACTACGCACATGTTCCATTTCCTGACGGCAAGTCACATGTATGCAATCGGCACGGTCAATGTCTTTACGAAAACATAATTGAATCAGCGGCCATTTCTTCCAATACGAACGTTTCAACGCCTCCGGATAAAGCATCCCGTGGGGAGTTATTACATACGGCTTATGCTTGCTGCGTGCCACCTTGCAGGTGGCATGGTTGCAATACATCCAAAGTCCGTTCGTATGGTAAATATCATATTCACTGTTTTCTAAATAGCGTACCATTCCTTTGGAATATTCAAAAGGAGTAACCGCATCATTGGGCAACGCCTTAATCCATTCCTCACCGTTACCCATCAGTCTGTCCGATGGATTTTTCACTTTCAAAGTCAATAAGTCTATCGGAAAGCCGATGCCATGCAGTGCATTAATCAGGTCATACGTACAAGTAGCAATACCACCATACAAAGCGCCAAAACCGGCTATTGTCTGCAATATTTTCATTATCTTTTTATTTTATTACGCCTTCGAGCAAGGTCCGCTCTCGAACATCGTTTCTTGCCCTTTCTGTAAACAATCCATAAGGACGAGCAACCTCTCAGCTGCCACTTTCGGGCTCCACATATCCTGCATCAATGCCAAGGAACGTTTGCGCATGGCTTGCCTCTGTTGAGGATGGTCCAGCAAGTAAGCCACCTTTTTGCACAGCGCATCCAGTGCCTTCATGTCCGGATGCTCGAAACTGCTCGATGTGTTCGGACTACAAAATAGCATCCCCGTCTCTCCGTCCTCTATCAAATACGGCGAACTACCTATGCCATCGCTTGCCACCAGTACACAGCCATTGGACATACTTTCGTTAGCCACAGCTCCCCACCCTTCATTCTTATCGCTGGTAAAAATAAACAGTTCGTGCTTTCTCATGTCAGACAAAAGTTCCTCATTCGGTTTAGTACCCACAAAACGAACAACATCCTCTATCCCAAGCTCTTTCACTAGTTTCTTTGCCCTATCTTCATACTCGCCGCTGCCGTACATATCAAGCATAAAGTTATATCCCTCATTTCGCAATCGGTGAGCCATCAAAATGGGTAACTCCGGATGTTTCAACATCAAATATCTTGAACACCACATAAGTGGTGTGATATTTGATGTGGAAACATCTGGGGATGCTTCAACATCAATTTTTTCAACCTTTGTAAAATAACCCCACTTATAGCAACGTCCACGATAAGTCAACAATTTATGCTGGTCGCTTGCGGCAAATGCACTACAACATAGTTTGTAAATCGGTTTCTTGCTCCATCCGCCTAAGTGATAAGCAAGAAACATTTTCAGAATAGCAGGCGAAAACAAGTTAAGAAAGCCTCGTTTCAACCACCGCTCGCTCATATCGAAAGACAATAACCCCAGCTCCATTCTCTCCTTCTGGAAAGGCAATGCTTGGACGCCTGAAAACACGCAGCAGTCAGCCGTACGAACAAGTTCCATCGCTTTGGAATAATCCTTATCCGACTGCCATGCCCTTAACAAATAGGGGCGATCGCTATAATCATGTGCGTCACCTTTCCGATGTTCGGCTTGCAAGTTAGCAAGTTCCACAAAACAGTAACTATGCCCGGTCTGTTTCCACAATTCATCAGCCACATTCGCCTGATGATTATTCATTATTAGTGAGTAAAACACCATTTTCATAGTTTTCCTTTGTGTTTATACGAATCATTGCATCCAAAAGAGATGTCAATATATTAATTGAGCAATTCTCATAATTGATCCATATCTTGATCGATGAATGAGACATACCCTTTCCGTAATTTCTTTCCGTATGTCGACAATAGAGGCACTGATGGACGTGGATAGACAAAACGCGGGAAATAATTCATCTGCTCAAAAGTAATTATGCCTTCTATACTTTCGTGATGTTCTTTGTGGTATTGGATTACATACATAAGGACATCCTTCGTAGTTAATTTCGATTCAGGACTGATGACAAGATCCAATATCGAAATGCCTCTGAAACGCGCAATCACATGGGTCGCGTCATGTGGCTTGGAAAAAGCCACAATAGCTTCTATTTTATCGTTGCGCATGAACGCTAACATTTGATATTGCCCTTCTTTCCACTTGTATGCCCATCGTAAATACTCCAAATCTCGCTTAATATGAAAGTCATAGCCTTTTAAGGAACTTTCCATAAACTCGGCAACCCTCTCATTCAATTCGGAATAAGGAATTTCCCTCACTTCATAGCCTTTCAATTTGTTCTTCTGGAACCATCTATTCAAATTGTAATATAGAAATGGCATCTGGACTTTTACGGTCAATCTTTTTTTGAATAGTTTGGCACTTGCCAACTGCCACATCAGCCCACAAAAGTTCGATACAGGGTAATAGGTGAATTTCAAATCTATCAAATCGGTTCCTCCGCATTTCTTTTTAATTATCCCGTTAATTGGTGAATACCAAGCTGATGAAAAATTTGGGCAAGCCTTATGAAGCTCATTCTGCAAGTATTTTCCCACGCCATGCCCCCTCGATTCAGGCAACAAGAATGTATCGCAACCCCAATAAAAGGGTTGTTCCTTTCCTTCGATGACGGCTTTAACTTTATAAGCCGAAGCTTGCCCCACCATTTTCCCGTTAATGATAGCCACGATTACACGAAAATCACCCATGGATGTATAATGTTCCATGCGTTTCAGCCGGGACGCATATCCATTTTTACCATGTATTTTGTTCTGCAACTCCACATATTCCGGCGAGTGGATTTCTTCTGTAGTAAGAAACTTATAAGTCACTTCCATCGTCAAATCTCGTTATAATTAATTAATTTTACATCTTTTAAGCTTGTAAAATCGGTTTCAAGTAACTTGCTTTCTTCTTCCGGGTAGGCCCCGCCGGGATGGCACATAAGTTCGAGTGTCACACTACCAGGAAGAATCTGTTTGCCACCATCATACCAATCTTCATAAATCCCGAAATAGTTGGTCATGATTATCTTGCGATTCTGAAGTTTAATCAGTTGAGCCCACAGATTGCGCAAGGCCATGTTTGCCCACGATGCTGCAGGAACATAATTCCTCATGCGCCTCATTTTACGGATGCCATAGCGTTTGAGCAAATTTGGCATTACGGGGAGCAAAACCAACCCAGTATGTATGTGGTGATGGCTATCAAAGTGTGAAATCCGTATTCCATAATCCATGACTTTTTCTATTTGGGCGCAAAGTTCTTTTTCTAGTTCCTTTTGTACATCTGCACCCATTACCTTATTCCGATATAAGTTTAAATTAAAGACTATTTCATCTCCTTCTTCAACATATAATCCTTTTTCTATTAATAAGCCACTCTCAAGGAGTGGATGTCCTTCAGTTAAATTGAGGTGTACTCCGAATGACACTCTTTCCCTGTATTTGTCAAACAATCTTGCTGCGCCCTCCAAATCGTCCATATTAGCCATAATGGTCGTACTGGTAATCTTTCCCATCTCAATGAATTGGGCTATGGCTTCATTTACCTCTTTGCTTTTCCCGCAGTCATCGGCATTTATAATCAATTCCATTCCTATTAAGAATATATGATGTTATGAGTTTTCAATTCTTGTCATTACATTCAGCCAAACTGCTGCACTGAAAGACTTTTCTACCACACCCCCTTGGTTGGCATAGTGCAATAGTTCTTCTTCTGACAAACTCGATATCTTTTTTATTTCACTATAGAATCTCTCCTTCTCGGAATCTACGGTAAAATACTTCACTCCTTTCAATTGTGGATATTCAAAAGTGGAAACAATGATGCGGTTATGATGCAGCGCTTCTATTATCTTAGAGGGGAAGTTACATTGGTTTTCAGGGAACTTTGGGTCACGTGTGCTCAGTTGGAACGTAATGCTGTGTAGCAGTTCCAAGTAATCCTTAAACGGCAGTTGTCCGTGCCAGTGAATATTAACACATCTCTCCGCATATTGCTTCAACAAATCTTCGTCTCCCTTGCTTCCGGTGATGTGCAATTCACAATCGGGCAGTTTAGAAAAGGTCTCCAAGACAATAGAGAGCATAGCTATCTCTTCAGAAAGTACTCCCGACAATAAAAAACTCGTCTTTACTGTTTTGATTTCAGGAAACTTCTCATCAGTATGGGGAACAACACCGGGAAGTATCACAGAATTTTTCTTGCAGAACAACTCCGAATCGGCGAGGCAAATACGACCATGCGCCCGATTGATCAGCCTCAGATAAAGTTGATTCAATCCGAAACCTTTATCAACAGGTGTAAAGTCAAGAACAATCACATTGAGCTGCACCGATGGTTTGAACCATTTCAGGAATAAAAACAACAGCGCATCAAGCGTGTTTAGATTGTAAAACCACACCGATGCCTCTTTGGGTATCTTTCGAAAAAGGACAAACTGCTCTTTGAATGTGGCAAGTTTCTTCCACACACCACCTTTCTCACGCCATTTGTCATAAACCAATTCAAAACGATTGTCATCAAATGCCTCTTGTTGCATCTTGCCACCTACATACAATGGCAGAATGCTATACACTCGGTCAAACGCTCCATCGCTCATCAAATTGAAAGAGAAATTACAAGCGGCAAACGACAGACCATACCGAGCAATCAAATGTTCAGGCAGAACACAAGTCCAAAAAATCCGATGCTTCATAGGATCTTAACTTTTAATAAT
Source organism: uncultured Bacteroides sp. (assembly GCA_944320945.1). GTDB lineage: Bacteria > Bacteroidota > Bacteroidia > Bacteroidales > Bacteroidaceae > Bacteroides. The sequence goes on from CALUJK010000114.1 coordinate 25,097, forward strand.
CGGTTAATGCCATCTTTGGCGTATTTCAGCAGGATGAGCACAACCACGAGAAGTATGTATTTCAGTATCGTGTTTATTGCAAAAAAATGGTTGATGTACATAATCGTAACTTGCGAAAAGGCTACCACTACGTATGTTTCTCGCCCGATCTTCTGCAATAGCGAAGCACACCACTTCATATGTTGCTCCATCCATACCGACAGCCGGAAAACCATCAAAGTACCGGCTATAGCTCCTATGGTCAGTGGGATAATGGGGATGATATGATTCCATGCCAAATCGAGACGCCAGAAACAGCTAACCACAACTGTTACAATAAACAGCAACGCAATGTTCCAATAATAATTTTCCGCTTCAATCCATTTTTGAATATATTTCAATTCATTTCCTACAAGCACAAGAAACGCAGCGTATGGCACAGTGGACAAAGTCCAAGGAAGCGAAACTTTGTAGTAACTCAAGCAACATCCGGACAAAAGCAAACAAAACATAATGCCATATCTGAAATAGGTATTTTTAGCCCAATTTATAAGCATAACCAAAGTGGAAGCAAGATAAAGCACAGGAACAAACCACAATGCGTACCCACCCCAACCTCTTGATATTAAAATTGTTATATCATATCCATATACAGTATACAACAACCATATCACTATTGCAGAATAGCTTACAAATGGGAGCATAATCGTATATGTTTTATGTTTCACATAACTCAACGGACTATGTTTTCTATAATTGCTCGCAAATCCTGAAGCGATGAAGAACAACGGCATGTGAAAACAATAGATAAAATCAGATGCTATGTGAGGAATAGTAGTATGCCCCACCACCATCAGGATGATAGCTATCCCTTTGGCTACGTCAAGCCAATGCTTTCTGTTCTGTTCCATATTCTTCATTTCTTGCAACGAAATTTACTTGAAGATATGCCTGTAGAACAATTGTAAACGACATTAACGGATATAGCAGTTGTGTTCCATCGTATGGTCGTTGCAAAAAACCAGCTATTAATATCCAAAAAGCCCAACCATACTTCTTGTCATATCTTCTTAAACTGAACAGAAAAAAGAACGGACTCCAATAGACCAACTGCCCCACAACTCCATCGCAAGCCAACGAAAGGTTAGGATTTGCTCCTACAAAGACCCTACGTTCGGCAGATATTTCTATCAAGTGCCGCGCACCTTGACCAATAAAAGGAGAATCCAGAAAGATATCCCAACAAACCTTTGTCATCTTTGAACGATTGTCACCTGCGATTGTTCCTGTTTCTTCATTATACTCCATTCGTCCGAATATGGCACGATTCATCCGCTTATTAAAAGAAGAAATCAAAACCAATGCAAGAATGAATGCCGCAACGTACGAAAACAGTTTACGTCGCTGCTCTTTATAAAAGAAAAACGCATACATTGCGATCTGAATAAAATAGGCCAGCGACAGCGTGGAAATAAGTCCGGCAATCAACAGGATCTCTACCTTCTTGTTATCTACAAAAAGCTTGTTGATTATCAAGGCATACATTCCCCAAAATGCCAAAGCACCAGGTTCGTCATAAAACCCTGCATTACGCACAAGCCCGTCCAAATAAGTATTTGTTGTAAATAACCCAAAGAAATATCCCGGTCTCATATCCATCTCCCGGAATTCAAAAAGAGGTTGTAGAATGCCTGCTACAACCAGCAGGAAACCTAAAGTACCGGCAACGACCTGAAACACGAGCCACCAATTGTATGTCTTTATAAAACTTAATCGATCGCCCGACAATTGCATTTCAAGGAACATATATGTAATGCACAACATCAGTATCCGGGTGAAATAAGAGGTATCTATTCCATGAATGACAGCATAAATACTCCATGTAACAATTTGCAACACCAATAACATTGCAACTGGGCGTGGCAACCGATATTCATTTTTTGTTACTACAAAAAACGCAGCCAGCGCAAACAGCAGAAGATAGTTAACCGTGTAATGAGGTAACCACCCCATGAGATAAAACACGCACGGCCATCCTGCTATAAAACTGAAAAAATATAGGAAGTACCTGAAATTCAGATTCGACTTTACCCTTTCAAGCATATTCAGAGGTGCATTATATGATGATAAATCTCAGCTAGTCTGCAGGCATTCTGCTCCCGATTATGCCGATTGCGTGCCACTTCCATTTCGGCCGATGATAAATGGATAAAATCATCTTGTTCAAATAATCTCATAACTATTTGCGCCAACATCTCATATTCCTCATAGCGGTAGAAGTAGCCTGTCTGCCCGTCAGTTAACAACGTAGGTGTACCGCCGCAGTAGCTTGCCACCACCGGTGTGCCAAGTATTTGCGCTTCACACAATGAGTTAGGCGAGTTTTCTATGGCACTTGGCAATACATATACATTCGCATCCAGAAACTGCTGCTTCATCTGTGCTTCCGAAAGAGAGCCTAAGAAACGCACATGCTCTTGTAAGTGCAGCCGTTTCACCAATCGTTGCAAATACAAGTGATAGCCTTGGAAACGAAGAATGTCTTTCAGGTTATCACTCATCACGCTGCTGCCGCAAAAATAGACTACCGCATCGGGATATTGTCGCAAAATAATGGGCAATGCTTTCAACACCTGATGTGCGCCTTTCAATGCCGAACCGCTATTGCTCACAAAAATCGTATGCTTTTTGCATCGGGTGTAATCCCACTGCGGTTCTTCATAAAATGAATCGCGCAAGGTTTCGTTCATAAAGTGATAACGCAGTTGTGGATTGACCGTCATCACATGATCGTGATCCCATTGTGTACGACCTACAATATCGGTAATATGCGTAAGGACATAATTTTCACATTCGGCTCGATGCTTAAAACTACGTTTCGCATTCAATAGAAACGTACCACGGTAAAAATCGAACAGAGTGATATTTGTCCATTTATCCCACAGCGAAAGCCCGCCATCGGCATACCGCATAATTGCTCCGGCAAGCCCTTGGATATTTGCCACCATCCGTATGTTGCTTACATTTGCCACGCATACGGCTTTGGCAAGCGAATGCTCTGTCCCGTGAATGTGAATCAAGTCGGGCTGAAAATCCACTATCGCTTTCTTGCACGCCGCAATTTGCTTCTTTGAAGTCCGGTCTATTCTCTTTGTAGGTATCAGATAATAGGTAACGCCCTCAATCTCATACCTTTCATAACGCTTCCCGTACGAATAAACAATTACCCCCAATTGCACCTCCGGCATTTCTTTCAACATGGCTTTTGCCGAGGAATACATCCACCCGCAATGCGCCGGCGCTTGTTCTCCCAAACACTTGCACAGCGGAGGGAACTTTACCAATGAAACCCACAAGACTTTCACAGACTTTCTATCAGTTTCACCCATTGCTCTACAATTTTACTTATTTCAAACCGCCGGCAACTTTCAAGCCCATTTTTGGCTATTCGCTCACGCTCCTCACGATTGCGCATCAGTTCTTCCATACAACCGGCATAAGCTTCCAAGTCATCATCGGGAATGATACAGCCGTCATAACGGTCGGTAATAATGTCATGCAATGCCGGATAACTGTCAAACGCTATTGGCACCACACCTGTCTGCATTGATTCGGTCAGCGTAAGTCCCCAGCCTTCCACCGCACTTGTCATCATAAACAAGGCTGCATCCTCGTAATAAGGAAGAGGATCTCGTCGACCTGTGAATGTCACATTCTTCAGATCTAATTCCTGCGAAAATTGTTTCAAATATTCAGCATGAACGCCCTCTCCCACAATGATAAGTTGCCAATCGTCAAACCCTCGTTGCTCAAGTATCTTCCATATTCTTAAAGCTCTGTCAAGTCGTTTTTCCGGATTATATAAACGTGATACAATAAGCACCTGTTTCTTTTTCTTCTGCAATATCTCTACACTTTCAATCCGTTCCCATGACAATGGATTATTAATGACTTTACAACGCGACAAGTCTATATCAGTCAATTTCTGTATTTCGGGAATTTCATATTTTGAAAGTAATATCAAAGCATCGGTAACACGGTAATTGGCAAGGAAATTATTTAAAACCGATTGCCTGCACCGCTTAAGCCATAGAGGATATATGAGCAGCCGCAGCCTAGCGAGCCATTTTGTACGTATCGGAGTATTCGGCAAATTCGCCAGCCAATGCCAATAATGCCGTGAGAATACCTTTTCCATCAGCAATACCGAGTTGTGAAACTCGGTGATGTACTTCATGTGTGGAATTTTCCACGTTGCTACAAGCTCTGATAAACGCGGAAAAAAAACCCCATCTTGTCCTATCAGTAAATCGCACTGATTATCAACAAGATATTGCCTCATGTTCGCCAGCGGTATCATGGTTTCTTTCTTTATGTCGGCATCATACAAGTGGAATGTCCGATACGTATCCTCTGTATAAAGGTAACGCACCGTATAACCATACTTAGGCAAATATTGCATCAAGATATGAATGATGCGATGCACTCCGCCCCGCTGGACATTCAGTCGTTCACTCCATATAATATATATAATAGATACCATTAGTCTGCAAGTTTTATCTTTTTACAGTCGAATCATGTTTCTTTATTAGAACGTATTCTATATGCACCTCATTTCTTTTCTGTCAACAAAGCCATATAGTTTTCCAGCGTGAACCTTCTATAAAATTTCACGAAACCCATGAAAAGGATATTTGTTAAAACGAATATAATCAAAAGGATCTTCACTGCATCCCAATTAATGGGCATGAATAGATTAATTGTAAGCGCCTGCGTTACAAACAAGTAATCAAAAAAAAGACAAGCAATCAAAGCCATAGCTCTAAGAAATCCATAAATCGCTACATAGTTATCAGCTTTCCTCTGACTTTGAGGTATATTTAGATACACATAGTGCATTACTATTCGATGATAATCCGCTTTGGAGTTCACGTCCGGAATATTCAAGTTCAGCGTCTTGGAAAGCTCCATCAACTTTGCTTGTATACTATTAATCACATATTCATCCAAAGGTCGGCTAATGAAACTTCTGAGCGTTTTGGGTATAGTGAAAATAAATATAGGCAAGAGAACGATGAATAGTAATATTCTATACACTTTTTTCCAAGCCGTCCATCCTTTTTTACCTTGAAAAAAAACACTAAATATACTACGGTTTTTCCCCTCATGTAATAAGTAATAAGATGGATATTCCATCGTAGAATTAGCAAAATACTCAATTGTGACAGAGGACAAATAAGCTACAATATGTCCCGCTATATAAGCTAAAACTACTACCAGCACTGTACACTCCCACCAATTTAAGCCGAGTACCTCTTCAAGTGCATCTGCAAACTCTTTTATTTGAATAAAATTGTCAAAAGAAACATTTAATCCATTTATCTTATAAAGATACACCACGAACGCAGTCAACATGAGAGTTGTCAACCCTGGAAAAAGATACCCCAAAAAGTCATAGAACGAGAACGGATTCTTAGTCATCATATTGAGTTATTACTTTTCAGCGTTTGATTATTTTCCATGTAACTTATCGGCGTGGAGTAAACTTCCGCTTTTTCTTCCAAATGCTTTTCCAGCTTTTCACTTTTTGTTCTTTCAACACCCAAAGCTCTACTTGCCTCTTGAACAAACCGCAACGAACTGCAACAAACAAAGAATGGATCTGCAACAGAACAATTAGAACCTACTTGATCACAGAACTCATTTTGCAATTCATGTCGGGTAGAAATATTCTTTTCTCCCACAATATAATACCAGTTTTCTGTGATTAAGCCTGTAACAAAGATAAAATGGCACGGTTCCGACTTTTCTGTCATTTCCATCGCTTTTGCCAATATCTGTTTCCAAACGATTAGATTGTGATAGTGAATCCTCTTATTACTAACTTGATTAAATGTCGGATTCGGCGGCATAGCATCCTTGTATCTTTTTTCTCCCTCGTTGTATATAGTATCCAATTGGGCTTCATCATAAGGATGACCAATCTTAGTTTCTACATCCGCAAAAAGCTCACCTATCCTACACTTCATATTACATTGACATAGACTTTTTTTCAATAAATCTCTTTCACGTGAACACTCACTTTGGATTTTTTCAATACAAACATTAAAAGTATTCCATGTTTCAATACGCAAATATGGATAAGCTCTTTTTGCATCTATACCCTGTTTGCATAACATAAGATGGGACAATACGCTGTTGATATTATCTATTTGGTTTAGGATTTCCTTGTTCACATTATAGTGATATAACCAAGCTACATCGTAGGGTAACCACAGATGCGGTTCCACTCTTTTGTCCTCCAGTATATCCAAGAAAATAGTAGCCACATCTGGATGCATACGAAACAAATCAAGCAATACATCTACATCAAGAATGATTGTTAATTTGTCATTCAGCCAATCTATATCCTTAAGATTTGCAGGATAAAATCCCGGAAAATATTTCTTCATGCTTCATCTATTTTACTAATGCCTCCTTTATCCAATCATTTGAAGCCATTACTTTAGTCCATGCAGCAAACTTTCCACTTTGAATAACTATCAGCCTATCGTTATCATCTATATATTGCTGCAAACTGTCTCTAATTTCCACTGAATTATATGGAGTAACCACAGCCCATGTCGTTTCAGTCAATCTCCCCCAATACTGATAAGCTTTTATGGCTTGAAACAAACTGGTGTAATCTTTTCCCGGTTTACATAAATCATACGAAATGATATAACAGTGCATTTTCATAGTCTAATATTGTCCTATCATATCTTCTCTATCAATCACTAATTTTATCTCTTATCATCCAATTCATCAAAAAGCATTTTCCACTTTTCAGCAATTCGTTCTTGCGAGAACTGTTGTGACGATACTATAGCCTGCCGTGCCATACGCTGTCTTTTGCTGTCGTCTTGCATTAATTCCAACATACGATTCACATATCCATTTACGTCCCCTTCTTCAATCACAGCACCATCCTCACCATCCGTAATAATCTCACGCAAGGAAGCATAAGTATCGAAAGCGATTGGCACTACCCCCATCTGCTGTGCTTCAGTAAGTGTCAATCCCCACGATTCACTCCTCGATGTCATCATGAAGAGTGAAGCCTCCCGGTAGTAAGGGATAGGGTTATGATGCCCCTCGAAAGTTACATTCGGGATCTTTTCGTTTTCTATCATTCGCCGATACATCGGCATATCCTTGCCTGTACCCACTATTTTCAATGTCCAACCATTGACTTCCATGTGTTTTGTTACTTTTGCCCACATTTCCAAAGCCAATGACAACCGCTTATGTACTTCTTCAATTCGTGATACAATAAGTACGACCGGCTTTTTCTCCTCAATCTCATCCATTGGTAAGAACTCATTAAACGACAAACTATTGGGGATAATCAAAAACTTCTTGTCATCATTAAACCGACCGAACTGCTGGTACACGTCGACAAACCCGTTACTAAGCAGCACCACGCAGTGTGCGTTGAAGTAAGCCTCACGATAAGTTCGTCGCAATATCTTCACATATTTATATTTGGCATAAGGATAAAAAAATAAATTGAACAACCATTTGCACCTCCTACGCACAGACATCTTATCATGCCTTTTAGCCCAATGACGCCGCAGCGACATATAAAGCGTTTCGGCTCCAGGCTCGTAATGGTGGGCAAGTATGACTTTGCACCCAGTCCCTTCAGCCGCCTGACGCAGGAGTTCCACATGGATAAAAATCCCTTGGTCGATAATATAATCAATGCTGTTGTTCACAATAATCTTACGCAGCGTTTCCACATCATGCCGTTGGTCACGCCCTACCTGCCACTGGAACTCTTCCACAAAGCAAGTTTCCCGTTCTGTTTGTTCTACAGCCTCATACAAAGAGAAACAACGACAACCATACAGCCGTGTCAATGCAGTCGCCAATGAAACAGTTGTCCGTTCAGTTCCACCTCTCGTGGCATACACTTTACCATGTGTATAAAACAGGATATTCATAAATATACTGGCTCTTTAAGTTTAAACGGACAGGCATCTAACAACGACCGCAAATCGATAGAACCTTGCCTCCATCTTGTTCTTTCTTCATTGATAGCGTCTAAAGGGATTTCTATCCCGCGAATGGCAACAGGTTTTTCTCTGTCACAATGTATGGACATAAAAAAATCATGGAATTTGAAATGTCCTCCAATTAACGGTTTACCAAATTCTATCCATACATTTGGCACATGATATGCTTCTGCTATGATAAGTCCATGAAGTGAAGACGATAAAATCGTTTCACATTCACACACCTGATCTATAATGTCATACCAATGAGTATATTGTCCCAAGTTGATTATCCGTATATTTGCACATTCGCTTATACATTTCCCATTAAGACGCAAATTTGAAACAGTTGTCTGATTGGACACATGGGATATGATGCCGTATTTATAATACTTTTGCTTGTTGGGTTGATAATAGAGTGGAATCAGCAAAGCAGGGTCGCCATAAATCTCAGGACATTCAACTCCTTCAGCAAGTAGCTTCTCCCTCGTAAGCGGACCACGCACCGCATAAACTTTTCTTGGCTTTATCCTCAATGGTTTGCTTCCGTCTATAATACCAGCCCCCCACACTTCGGTATTTGACATGCAAATCATATCAATAGTAGAGCCTATTACCAAATAATTGCGAAGATTCAATCTGAATGCCAACGATGTGCGATTAAGAAGCACCATAGGACGCTCTATTATTTCTCGTAAGAAGTAATAATTGATATCATCTCCCCAGTTTTCATGTCTTACTCGTTTTTCACTATCAAAATATACAAATGCATTAATAATGATAGGACGCAACAGCAATTTGAGATGTTCTAAAACTATCACAGCAAGTTTACCCATTAGACTCATGTCTTAAATGAATGATTTTATTCCACAACAATCGGCGTTCATTGGCACTTATGCCAACAATCAGAATAGATATACCTGTTAAAGCCAATGTCGAAGCAATTACTATTACTGTTTTCAGCAATCCACTGTTTGGCATGGCGCAAAATAATATTGTCGAAGTGCAAGCGGCGAGAACAAAAACAGAACTAATAGGTAGAAACACCTTGCGTATGTATGACGCAAAGGAAAAAGATACCATTCTACCTACAATCACAACTCTGCAAGCAAGTGCCATAGCGGCGATAATCAGGTGCACAACAAAAACCGCTTCGGGTTTCCCTCCCAATTTAAGCACAAGATATGCTATAGGTAATATAAGCAACAAAAGTCCACCCACTACACTTTGATAAACCTTTACCCGACCAACTGCCTGTACCGAAATCATTAAAGGATTTGATAAGGCGTCAATGAGTAGGATACATAATATCAAGCGAGCAAACCAAACCGTGTGATCTGGAACAATCTTCAACCAAAGGGATAGGATTGTTTGAGTTTCTACCATAATAGGTAGAGTAATAAGCAACAATAAAAAA
>CALUJK010000115.1 GCA_944320945.1 uncultured Bacteroides sp.
ATTAAACCGGATGGTACCACGTTCCATCACGGCGGTTTCTATCCCGGCTATACGACTGGCGCATTGGCTACTGTGGCCGATTATGTGGCCATGACAACGGGAACAGAATTTGTGCCAACTCTTGAAGCTCGCCGCACATTGGCGGAGGCTTTTACAGCCATGCGCAATTGTTGTAACTTGTATGAATGGGGTACAGGTATCGGCGGGCGCCATCCGTTTACCGGAAAGATGGGGACGGCCGATATTAAAGCTTTCGCACAGTTGGCCTTATCGGGTGACCTTTCTGGCGAGGGACATGAGTTTGACCATCGGTTGGCTGCCGACTATTTGCGCCTGATTGATGGGAAGAATACTCCCGAAGCAAGTTTTTTCAAGGAGAAAGGAATACAGCCGGCTGAGGCTCCTCGCGGCTTCTTTGTTTATAATTATGGTGCGGCAGGTATTTTCCGTGGAAACGATTGGATGGTGACGCTCAAAGGTTATAACACCAATGTATGGGGGTCGGAGATTTATGCCAAAGACAACCGTTACGGCCGTTACCAAAGTTACGGTTCGGTACAAATCATGGGACAGAAATCCCGCAAGGCCAGCGGATATGTGGAGAATGGTTGGGACTGGAATCGTCTGCCCGGTACTACCACCATTCATTTACCTTACGATGTATTGGAGAATCCGCGTCCGGGCACGCTCATGGCACGTTCGTCTGAAGAGTTTGCAGGGGCATCTTCGCTGGAAGGCAAGAACGGTATGTTTGCCATGAAGCTGGCAGAGGCTGATTATACAAACTTCACACCGGATTTCCGGGCACGTAAGTCTGTATTCTGTTTTGGCAATCACATGGTATGTGTGGGCAGTAACATCAGTAATAGCAATGCTCAGTATCCCACGGAGACTACTCTTTTCCAAAGTGAGTATCGTCCCGGCAAAGCCGTTATCTCCATCATGGGACAGGCGGTGGATAAACTTCCGTTCGGTACTAAAATGGCGGGTGGCCCGCAGTGCTGGTTGGCTGATGGTTATGGTAATCATTATCAAGTGCACGAAGGCCTTTTGCGCGTGCAGATAGCCGAACAGGGTAGCCGTAACGAACGTACGAAAGCTGATAACAAGGGGCAACAGGCTTCGGCGTTCCTCATTCACGGCACTGCGCCGAAGAATGCCACATATGCCTATACCGTATGGATACAGCCTACGGACGAACAGTTGGCACGGGCGAAGGAGCAGCCTGTCAGTGCTATTGTGCGTCGTGACAGCATAGCTCACATCGTGCTTGACTATGAGACGGGCATTACGGCTTATGCTGCTTTCGAGAACCTTACTACCGAGGGTGATAAGACTGTGGCATCTGTGCCGGCCGAGACGATGTTGATGCAGCGTATTGATGCCGATGGCACGCTCATTGTCAGTGTGTGCGACCCGAACTTGCATATCAAGGAAAAGACGTACACCACGCCTGAGCCCAGTGCTTCGTTTGATAAGAAAATTGTTTTGTACGGCGTATGGCAGTTGGCACAACCTGTCGACAAAGTGAAGGCCGTGGCAAAAAGTGACCAAACGGAGGTAACCGTTACTTGTCAGCACGGAATGCCGGTAGAGTTCCGATTGGTACGGCAGTAAAGCAGGTTGATATAGATAGAAAGAGGACAGCCTCTGCTTCAGGATGTTTGATGAACTTGAAGCAGAGGCTGCTTTGTTTTATGTGTGTAGCAGGATAAATAATTTCTTTGGGCTTTCAGCTTTGTTTTACGGATGGTAAAATGTACGTACAAAAAACAACGGTAGGGCAGGGCGCTTGTTCCGAAGCCCTTTGGCTCTTGCTTCGAAGCCTTTTCGAGCACGCTCCGAAGCTGTTTCGCTCGTGCTCCGAAGGGATTCGGAGCAAATCCCCGTCAGAATACCTTCTGGGCGGGGATAAGGGAGTTTTTTATAAAGTAATATATGTAAACAAATCGCATCCTATTATGGAGGATGAGATTTTTAAGGAGAAATCCTTTTGATTATTGAAAAGCCGCAAGCCGATAATTTCATTTATTTTTTTATCAAACTTACGATTTTGGTGTGGAAAGTTTAAGCTTTTCGTTTCAGAGTTTGCTGTAAAGTAAAAAGAAAGAAACGAGAGGGTGTCACATTGACGCCCTCTCGTTTCTTTCTTTTTTATCAGTCTTCGTGATTTATTGGGGATGAATTTGAATGATCAAATTTATTCAGTGGTTTCTTCAACTTTAGAGATTGTCACAGAATTGATTTGAAGAACGTTGGGAACTCTGGTAGTATAGTTATAAAGCGTGATATTGATGCCGTTAGCAACATCTGCATCAGTAGTAGCCTCAAACGGTTGTTCTCCCGGCATACTGCTACCTGAACTTCCAGCTACACTGGCTTGAGACATATCAAGATAGAATGTCTTGCTTCCACCTGCTAAATTATTGAAAGTGGTTACATTCCTGTCCCATGTATTACTTTCCGATATAGCATTATTCATCATTTTGAACCTTTTTGAGTCATCGCTAGTAGATACTGTTATACCCAAGACACCATCACTTTGCCCAGTTTCATTAGTAGCTGTGATGACTACTTGATAGACGGCATCTCTTTCGAATAGTCCCGGATAGTGACATACTACGTTTGAACCATTCCAAGAACCTCTTACGCTGTTAGATAATTGAAGGACGCTTGTTCCATCGACATTCTCAACACTGGGGGTTGTACTGTTGTTTGAATGGTCAGCTTCTCTGTGATACCACACTAATTGGTTTCCGCTTGGTATTGGGCTACTTGCCCAGTTTCCGCTTATTTCTGTAAAGTTGCTTATTGCGCTGAAATCGAGCGAGAACGGAGTTGTAACCGGATCAACAACTTCCTCCACACTTCCTTCACCCGATACATCCTCACTTGCTTCCCAATCATTGATGACATCATCTGCACCGTCGATCGTGATTTCAGAACCGGACGGTGTACCCAGCGTCACGTTAATCTGACGCAGTTTACCTTCTTCGTAAGGAACGTCTGCGCTATATGAGAAACGGTAGGTAGTTCCGTTGGACGTAGTAGTGAGGATAGCCGTGTTGGCTGTAATTGTCTGTGCGGGTACGATAGCGCGGAAGCTATACGGAGCAGTAGCGGTATTGGTGGAAGCCGCTTTCATGGCTACTGTTCCTTGCGTTCCTGTAGCTTCTCCTACTTCTCCGCTTTGCAAATTGATGATTGCTGTGGGATATACGTTTTGCAGGGTGACGGTAGCGTCTTGTGCAGCCTCGTCGCCACTCAATGATACTTGTACCAATGCAAAGGCATGTGAGTATTGCAGGGTTACAGTGGTTGTTCCTGCCGTCACGTCCTCGTTACGGGCAATCAGGGCATCGCTGCCTGTGTAGCCTGCGGTTTGGTCGGTGGCTACGGAAAGCTCTATGGAGTTGATGTCGGTAGCTGTCTCGCTATATGGATAGTAAGCGTAGTAGCTGTAGCTGATGCCTTCTTCAGCATAGATGGCTTCGCCTTGTGCTTCCCATGCGCTGCCGTTATATCTGTAGCGGGCATTGGTAGCTACCGGAGTAGAACCGTTATAGGCAAAGATACCCACTTCGTCGCCCTCGGTGAAAGTAGTGGCAAAGCTGTTGTCTTCCGTTACGGTACGCGAGATGGCGTTGACTCCCATCTGGAATGTCACCGGTGTTCCTTTCTGTTCGGTACCGGTCGTTACGTCTTCCTCCTGCGTGCAGGAGTTCATGGCTAAAAGCGCTGCGGCTGTCATGGCCATTAATTTAAAGTTAATCTTCATTGTTGTAGAATTTAAAGTTGTTTACTTCTTTGTTTTTTATTCAGTTGTTTCTTCTCCTTCGCCGCTAATGCTGCCGCTCTGTCCCCAGTTGTTGATGGGAGAGGATTGTACAGAAACAATCATGCCGTCATCATTGATTTGGGTGTCGAACTCATACTCGGTGCTTCCGGCAAAGTCGGATGCTCCGGCTGCGGGAATATCCTGCTCATAGGTCTGTCCTAACGAAGGTATTTCCACAGTCATGGTGTAGCCTTGCGTGGTACTGGAGGGTAGGACGAATACCTGCATGGTGACGGTCTGCTGCTCATCGCTGTCGCTATCATTGGCACGGGTGGCTGCTGTGCGGACGGCTGCGGAGGCTGATTGGGTGGCGATGCCGTCTTCTGTGACGACAATGTCCTGCGTGATGCCTTCGTTGTAGCTCGTGTGTCCGTTCAGGGCGTTAAAGTAGCCCGACACAGGGAGTCCGCGCAAGGTGATGACTGTCCTGGCCAGTTCGTCAACAGTGACGCCGTAGCCTGCCCGTAAGTTGAAAGTGAGCAGTGTCAACGCCGGGCGCAGTTGCAGAAACGCTGTGCGGTTATCCTTGTCCAACCCGTTGACGCGCGCCCACAGCAACGATGATGCATAGTCATAGTGCTCTGTCAGGTGGATGTTGACCAAACTGTCGGCCAATGTGACGGTACGCGGGTAGTAGGCAGCAATGTCCCGTTGCTCACCCGTGGCGGGGAAGTAGGGGATGGAGTCGTTACTACCCGGCAGGAAGTAGTCCTGGTCGTCGTAGCGGTTGGCGTAGTAACGCAGGTTGGAGTAGGGGGGGACGATGTTATCAGTTCCCCCCTCCAGCATGTAGACGCCCAACGTTTCCCCGTTGGTGTAAGTGGTTCCCTCGCTGTCTTCATCGAGACTGAACCCTTGGGCGGTGATGACGACGGGATATGACTGTGCGGTGGCCGCAGTGTCGTCATCGTCGCTACAAGCTGCCAAGATCAGCAGGGTTGCCAGCAGGAAAATAGTTGACTTTCTTTGAATCATAAATTTAAATAAGCGGTTTTACAGTTCTTATTCTGCAATTTTTTGTAGGCTGATGCCGTCGATAAGGACG
>CALUJK010000116.1 GCA_944320945.1 uncultured Bacteroides sp.
GCTAAATTGATACGTTGGCTTTCTCCACCGGACAGTGAATTACTTAGGCGGTTTAGTGTCAGATATCCCAGCCCCACGTCCAGCAGGAAGCGGATGCGGCTATTTATCTCCGTTAGGATGCGACGGGCTACTTCCGCATCATGCTTGTTCAGTTGCAGGTGGTCAAAGAATTGCTTCAGTTCGGTTATTGGCAAATCTACAAGTTGCGAAATGCTGTGTCCTCCCACTTTCACATATCCGGCCTCCGGTTTTAGCCGTGTACCGTGACATTTGGGGCAGAGCGTTTTACCCCGATAGCGTGCCAGCATTACGCGATATTGTATCTTATACTGGTTTTCTTGCAGCATCTTGAAAAAGGCATTGATCCCTTCGAAATAAGGCGTGCCTTCCCACAACATGCGCCGTTGCTCGTCGGTCAACTGGTAATAGGGCGTGAAAATGGGGAATCCGGCCCGTTCGGCACCTCGTATTACCATTTCTCTCCATTCACCCATTTTCTCTCCCCGCCAACACATTACGGCACCGTCGTAAACGGACAGTGAACGGTTGGGTATCACCAAATGTTCATCGATGCCGATGACCCGCCCGAATCCTTCACATTCGGGGCAAGCGCCGATGGGAGAATTGAAAGAAAACATCTGGTCCGTCGGTTCCTCAAAAGCGATGCCGTCAGCTTCGAACTTGGTGCTGAAGCGATACAGACTGGTACTGCCGTCTTCACGGTAAAAACGCAATAGGCAAGCCCCGTCGCCCTCGTACATTGCCGTTTCAGCCGAGTCAGTCAGGCGGCTAATGGCATCCTTTTCCCGGGAGACACTGAGCCGGTCTATCAGGAGAAAGACCGTATCGCCTTCTTTCGGTTCATATTCGTCAATGCGCATCATTTGTCCGTTCACCTCCACACGGGTAAATCCTTGCTTCAAGTCAATGTCCAATTGCTGTTTCAGTGCACGGCCTTCTCGCAGCAGGATAGGGGTAAGCACCGTGTATCGTGTTCCTTCGGGCTGTTCCAACATACAGCTCACGATGTCTTCAGCGGAATGCTTTTTCACTTCTTGGCCACTGATTGGACTATAAGTCCGTCCCACACGCGCAAAGAGTAGCCTCATGTATTCGTATATCTCGGTCGATGTTCCGACGGTGGAACGCGGGTTTCGGCTGTTTACTTTCTGCTCGATGGCAATGGCGGGCGGAATGCCTTTGATGTAGTCACATTCCGGTTTGCTCATGCGCCCTAAGAATTGGCGTGCATAACTGCTGAGGCTTTCCACGTAGCGCCGTTGTCCTTCGGCATAAAGCGTGTCGAATGCCAGCGATGACTTTCCTGAACCCGACAAGCCGGTGATAACCACCAGTTTGTTACGTGGAATCTCCACATCGATATTCTTCAGATTATTGACGCGTGCGCCTTTTATCAGGATGGATTTGCTTTCCGCTGTCTGACGGATGTCTTTATCTATGTTACCAGATTTCATATGCAAAGATTATATCCTGCAAAAATAGCGTTTCCTTTCTCTTTTTCCAACGAGTTCGAAGTTTAATTGCATTTCTATTCAGGCGAAACGGAGGTTATCGTCAGCGTGTAAAACCTACTTTCCGTGTGGCTTTGCCGATTTTCTCCTCATTGCAGGTGACAATAAGGAATTCGATTGTCGGACTGGTACCATTAATAATCTCTTCCATGGTGGCCTTACGGACAATGTTATCTATTTCGCCGCCACTGAAGTCGAAGCGGGAAGCCAGTTGCAATGCGTCAGACTCAGACAGTGATGGCAGTTTGTTAAGCCATATATTGGCTTTTGCCTCCGTGGTGGGCTTGTCGAACCGTATCTTGAAAAGAAAACGGCGTTCGAACGCCGCATCCAGATTGTCGGCAAGGTTAGTGGTGGCAATCAGAATGCCGTCCAGATTCTCCATTTCTTCAAGGATGATGTTCTGAATGGCGTTTTCGGTTTGTGCCACGCTGCTGCTGTTGGCATCTTTACGTTTCGAAAAGACGGCATCAGCCTCGTTGAACAGCAAGATGGGTTTGATTTTACTCTTCTCGCAAAGTTTGCGGTATTTGGTGAACACCTCTTTGATGAGTTTCTCGCTCTCGCCGAACCAGCATGTTTTGGTTGCCGATATGTCAACGTGCATAATGGCACGTCCGGTGGAGCGGGCCATCTGCATGACGCTTTCAGTCTTTCCGGTGCCGGGGAGTCCATAGAGTAATACGGCAACTCCTGTAGGAAGATGCTTTTCTTTCAGACGGGCACACAAAGCCGGATAGTGATTTTCATCCAGGCTGTTTTGCAACACAGATAATTGTCTGTTCAGAGCAGGTTCGAAGAAAAGTTGTTTGGCCGGTATCTTGTCTGGTTGGATTAATTCCTTGTCAGCTACTCTTTCTTCAAATAATTCTGCGTCTTCTTCAAGGAAGAACTCCTTACCCTTGTCGGTCAAATTCAAGGCAGCTCCGTCTAACATACCGCTGCCTGTCAGTTCTACCAAGTCCAGTTTCTGAAGTATGTGTTGTTGCTCCTTGAATAATCGGAGGACTTTCAACTCGGCATGCTTCATGTATATTTCGTGAAGTTGATACACATTGTATGTGCTGGAATCTACCAGTTCGTAACAGATTAAGTAGAAAACCAAACGACTGCGGACATCTGATATTAAGGCGCGTAGTTTACTGACGGCATTCAGATGCAGGTTGGCTTTTTCTAACTTTTCAATGTTCCGGTACATTCTTTCCAGATCCATCAGACTATGGCGTCGGGGCAGGTCATCTACCTTTTCATATACTTCGTTGACAAACGCATAGCGGTCGAGGTTCGCGCTTGGCTTTACGAAGGCAGAAGATGCTTCGCCGAAAAGCAGGCGGATGCCGTTTTCAGTTAGATGCAGTTCCGTGTCGTTGCAGATTTCTATCAGGTCAGCAGCCATTAAAGGGTGTGTGCTTTCCATGAGTTGTTTCTTGATGGTAACACGATTGATGATGCGGTCGTAAATGTCCTGAAGCGTACTGTTTAGGTCTGAGTGTCCTCCATCGCTGTCGGCAGTGAAGTCCTTGCACATTTCGTAGAACAACGTACGGGCAGCGATGTCTTCCACCGCTTTTTTTAGTCCTTTTACTAACGGCATGTTACTATACTCTTCTTCCAGCTGTTTGGTTTGGATGAATACTTTTTCAGTTTCTATGCTGCCTTTGTCGCGTTCCTCAATAAGGTTGTGTACGGCTTCGCAGAAGTCGAATTGGTCGAACGCATTTATCTGGCTCGGCGGCACAGGCTGGACCTTACGTCCTTCGATGATGGCGTAGAATACGTCCGGGCAGAGCATAAATTGCTTTTTGGAAATCAGCCGTTCGCTTTTATTCTCTGTGCTAATATATCCTTTGGAAATCAGTGAGTTGATAGCCGGGACAAATTCCATAACATCCAGTGCCGAACACTCAAAGTAGTTGGCAAGGTCGTCAAGCTCGGTGTTTCGGCATGTACACTGGCGGTCGAGTACGGCGACCAGTATCATTGTTTCTTCGCGTGATGCAAATTGCAGTTCCTTACCAATGGCATCGAGTGTCGGAGCGATTACATTACTACGTTTCAGCTTGCATCCATTCAGTTTGGAAGCAGCAGTCCGGATGTGTTGCATTAATGAGGTTGTTTCCATATATCTTTTAGTTTTGCACTGCAAAGTTCAAGAAATGATGTGCCAGATTAGTGCATAAGTTTGAGGAAATCTT
>CALUJK010000117.1 GCA_944320945.1 uncultured Bacteroides sp.
CCTCCATTGAGAACTCATACATATAGTTTTTGTCCAGAAAGTCTAGAATGTCGATTTTCCACGGCTCGTTGAAATCGAACAAGGTTGGCGCAAACCGTTTGTCAATATGAAGCAATGCAAGCAACCCTTCTTGCAGTTTCAAGTGCATGAAATCGTCCTGTGGCTTTACTTCCGGATCAAAAAAAGGTGTCAGCGAAGCAAAAAGGCTGGTTATCTCCGCCGTCTTGGGCAATTTAATGACCCCCGGTTTGAGTTTGGGCGTGTTTACCGGAACTTTATGCTCGAGTTTCGTGTACATCTCCCGCAAGGAATTACGGGTAAAGTTCAGGAAAATGCCGCAATAGCGTTCTCCGTTTGCGGTTTTCTTGTACATGGTGATGTGATGGTCGCGCGGAATAAAGACACATTCTCCCTTTCCAACATGAATTTGCTCCTTGCCATTATCCAGTATCATTTCGCCTGAATACACATAGTTCATCGCATACTCCCGCGAACGGTGGATGCAACCGCTGATGTCATCGTAAAAGAAACTGTAAAACACGTCCTCATAGTTGAATATGAGTTTCATCGGACCGAGATTTTCTTCTATCTGTTTATGTTTCATATTCGTCCTTTCTTTTTCCTACTGCAAAGTTATAAAATTAAATTCATGTTTCCATTGTTCTACGGCTCATTCATTTTATAATGTGTAGATGCTAAAATGGTACTAAATTATTTACATGCCTACCCAAAAACAAGCCAAACAGCGTACCTATGGCCATGAAAAGCAGAAAAAAGCATCAGCCACATTGTAAACCAACGTGACAAGCATACTCAACATAACGGGAAGCGCATTCACCAATACCGCTTTTGCTACCGGCATATTCTCAAAAACTTGTTCTGTATTCATGTCGTTGATTTCTCATTGCTTTTATCACAAAAATACCGGGAAAACACCTGCTGAATACCGGAATCTGTGCAAATAACATATAATTCACACGTAGAATTGTCACACAATCCCAAAAGTTCACCCAACTTAACTGCACGTAATTTGTACAAATACATTACTTTACAGGAAAACGCCCTTATCCCCTGTCAGAATGCCTTCTGACGGGGGATTGTTCCGAAGCCTTTCGGAACACGAGCGAAATTAATTCGGAACGCGCTCGCAAAGGCTTGGAAGCACGAACGAAATTAATTCGGAATAAACGGCATACTATGTAGCACCTCTTTTGTACGCACATTTTACTATCCAAAACTCAAAACACCTACAAATTGCGATTGCACGATATGCCCCGACATACGTTTTCCACCCTCTAAATTACCCATAAAAGGTTATTGTGCAATCCTCATCTTTTGGGGAAATTTGCATCGCAATAATTTAAAACGATTCTAAATTGAAAAGGAACATACTTATATTATTAGTATTACTGATGACATCTGTCTGCCTGTATGCGCAGAGGCATCATCATGGAAGGGAGCGCGACAACGCCATGATTTCAGGCCGCATTGTCTCCAATGAAAAAGAAGTGATAGACCTTGCCACGGTGTACCTGAAAGGTACCAATCACGGCGGGATAACCAACGAAGAGGGCATTTATCACATTCAGGCACCTGCCGGTAAATATACGCTTGTCGTTTCCGTCATGGGATATGAAAAAATAGAGCAGCCGGTGACTTTAACCTCGGGAGAACGTACAAAAATGAATTTCACCGTGAAACCCGAAAGCCAGCAGTTGGAAGAAGTGACCATCGTGTCAAACGGCGTCAGTCGGGTGAGGCGATCTGCCTTCAACGCCGTGGCAGTAGATACCAAGGAACTGCAAAACACGACGAAAAGCCTCAGCGAAGCATTGGCCAAAGCGCCCGGTGTGAAACTTCGCGAAAGCGGCGGAGTAGGATCGGACATGCAGCTGACTCTCGACGGGTTTAGTGGCAAACACGTCAAAGTGTTTATTGACGGTGTGCCGCAAGAAGGTGTAGGCGGTTCGTTCGGACTGAACAACATTCCCGTGAATTTTGCCGAGCGGATTGAGGTTTACCGGGGAGTAGTGCCTGTCGGATTCGGTACGGACGCATTAGGCGGCGTGGTGAACATTATCACCAAGAAGAAGCGTAACCGTTGGTTCCTGGATGCTTCCTACAGCTATGGTTCGTTCAACACCCATAAATCTTACGTCAACTTCGGGCAGACTTTGAAAAACGGATTTACCTACGAAATCAATGCTTTCCAGAACTATTCGGACAACGATTACCACATCAATACCAATGTGGAGGTATTCGAATTTCAGCCCGACGGTTCTGTATCTACCTACATAGATACCCGCAAGAAGGTTCGGGTGAAGCGTTTCAACGATACGTACCACAACGAGGCTGTCGTGGGTAAAGTAGGCTTCGTGGACAAATCGTGGGCAGACCGACTGATGCTGGGATTCACTTACTCGCACATGTATCAGGAGGTACAGACAGGTGTGCGTCAAATCACGGTTTATGGTGACAAGCACCGTCGGGGGCACTCACTGATGCCATCGTTGGAATATCGCAAGCGCGACTTGCTGGTGAAAGGACTGGACGTGGTGCTGACTGCCAACTATAACCGCAACGCGACAACCAATATCGACACTTCTTATTATCATTATAACTGGTATGGTGAACGCTATCGCATGAATTCGCCCGGCGAACAGAGCCGACAACACTCACGCGCCGACAACGACAATTGGAACGGTACACTGACCGTGAACTACCGTCTGGGACGTATGCACGCCTTTACTTTCAACCATGTATTCAACGCTTTCCGGCGTAAAAACACCTCCCTACTGGCCGTGGCTGAGTCTGAAGACGCCATCGCCAAGGAGACCCGCAAGAACATCTCCGGTCTGTCATACCGTCTGATGCCTTCAGACAAATGGAATCTGTCGGCTTTCGGCAAATACTATCGTCAGTATGTGGCCGGTCCGATGGCAGAAGATGCCACGCAGAGTAACTACATCCGCACCGACCGCACCGTCGATTCGTGGGGATATGGCGCGGCAGGCACCTACTTCATTCTGCCTGAACTGCAAGCCAAACTCTCTTACGAGAAGGCATACCGCTTGCCTACCATCGAAGAGATGTTCGGTGACGAGGACTTGGAAACGGGAGACATTGGCATCCGGCCGGAGAACAGCGACAACATCAATATCAATGTCAGCTATAACAAAACATTCGGCCGTCACTCCATCTACGCCGAGGGTGGATTTGTCTATCGAAACACGAAAGACTATATACAACGCAACATTACCGACCTGAGCGGCGGAAGAGAAGGGGCCACCTACGTGAACTACGGAAAGGTTAAGACCAAAGGTTACAACATCTCCTTACGTTACGGGTTTGGCAACTGGCTGAGTATCGGTGGAAACTATACGGAAATGAACGTGCGCGACAACCAAAAGACGCGCGTAGGCTCCAGCTCCAGCAACCTGGCTTATGGCGCCCGCATGCCGAATGTTCCTTACCGTTTTGCGGATATGGATGTAAACTTCTTCTGGCATGACCTTGGTGCAAAAGGCAACACGCTGACACTGACTTATGACAATCAGTATCTGCACAGTTTCTCTTACTACTCTGAAGTTATCGGGACGAGTAATCCTGACTACATGGTACCTAACCAGTTTTCACACAATCTTTCCTTCAGAACGGGCGCTACAATCTCTCTCTTGAATGCCGCAACTTTACGGATGAAGACCTGTATGACAACTTCAGTCTCCAGAAAGCGGGACGGGCATTCTACGGAAAAGTCCGCGTTTACTTCGGGAACTAACGAGATATTCACAACAAATACCTAACCTATAAAAAAACATTTTTAAGTATGAACAAGAACTACCTTTTCCAAATTATGGCCGCTTCCCTGCTGACATGCGGCATGTTTACGGCTTGTAGTGACAATGACGACCCCAATCCGAATGGAAGTGGTAATGGCACAGGTGAATCTGTATCTCGCTATGTGATTGCTACGACTTCCACCATTTCCGGAAATGAATCACATACACTGGTTACCTCCGAGACATTAACCGAAGGTAGCGTAACCGTTGAAAACAATGGTTTGACAAACGATGGCGCTACGCAATGGGTGTACTTCAATGATGATTATCTGTACGGCTTAACCTATAATCAAGGGAATGGTGGCACGACAGTTTCCTTCATTCTGAACAGCAATGCCAATGTAGAAAAACGTTCCATAGAATACACCATTCGCCGTTTCACTACCTATGGTACATACAATGATTACATCATGACAACCTCTACTGGTGACGGTCCTACAGAATGGAATGATGAAAACGGCTACACGCCGCAGTCTATTCTCGTCTCTTATCTGGACGTCGTAGGTCAAACTCATAGCACTAACAACACAACAGATAAGGCTTACCTTTCCGAAAACTTCCTCGGCAATGGTGAGTACGTTACGCTCGCCGGTCTGTTGCAACAAGGCGACAAACTCTTCTCTGCTGCCATTCCTATGGGACTCAGTCCTTACGGCACTATGCAGAAGGATGAAAATGGCAATCCGCACAAATGGGTCGTACCGGGTAACGAAGATTTGATTAAGACTGAAAACGGTGGTTCAAACAGTTCTTCTTACAAAAAAGACCAACTGCAATGGACACAATATCCGGATTCATGCTGGGTAGCCATCTTCGATGACGAGACTCTCACCACGAAAACCATTGCACGCACCAACAAAATCAGTTATGCAGCCGGCCGTTTCAAATCACAATACTATCAAATGATATGGGCTGCCGGTAACGGCGACGTGTATGTGTTCTCACCCTCATACGCCAAGACAATGACAGATCAGCGTCAACAGACTACTTTGCCCGCAGGTGTAGTACGCATTCCAGCCGGTGCAACAGATTTCGATGATTACTATTGCAACATCGAGGCACAAACCGACGGCAAGAGTTTCCTTCGTGTATGGCCTATTGCCGACGACTATTTCCTGATGTTGATGTACGATCGTCCTTTCTCTGAGTCGGGCTATTCCGCTACCGAACTGGCTATCTTCAAAGCTGAAGACCAGACGTTGACTTACGTCACCGGACTACCCTCTACGGTAAGCGGCTTCGGTAACACGCCTTACGTAGAAGATGGCGTTGCCTATGTAGCTGTAACAGTGACCGACGGTAACCCTGCTATCTATGCCATCAATCCGCAAACAGCTACAGCCACCAAGGGACTGGAAGTAGATGCCGACCAAATCACCGGCGTAGGCAAATTGACTTACACCCCTGCGGAATAAATTACTGTACAGATGATTCAAACAAACTTATCTTTACTGATGATACTCCTCCTGCTCCCGCTATCCATGCGGAGCCAGGAGGATATCTGTATAAGATGGAATAAAACAACTGTTTAGTAAATGAAAAAGATTTTTTTAAAGCTGCATCTTTGGCTCTCAGTGCCCTTTGGCGTCATCATCACATTAATATGCTTCTCGGGAGCCATGTTAGTGTTCGAAAAAGAAATAGTCAGCCTCACTCATGCAGACTATTTTGAAGTAACTCCTACCGGTAGTCCCTTGTCTGTGGAAGAAGCGGCAAATGCCGTAGCCGCCACCCTGCCCGACGATGTGCAGGTGACCGGCGTGACGGTTTCATCCGACCTGACCCGGGCCTATCAGGTATCGCTGTCGAAGCCTCATCGCGCATCGGTCAGCTTCGACCAATATACGGGCGAAGTAAGAGAACTATACAAACGACCCGCTTTCTTTGCTACGATGTTCAGCCTGCACCGTTGGCTGTTGGGCAGCCGCCCTGAAGGAGGGGGCATTTTCTGGGGAAAAATAATCGTAGGCATAAGCACCCTGCTGTTCGTCATTGTGCTGGTGACAGGCGTCATCATCTGGTGGCCGCGAAACCGGAAAATCTTGAAAAACAGTCTGAAGATAACCGTACGTCAGGGATGGAGACGCTTCTGGCACGGTCTGCACGTAGCAGGCGGCATGTATGCCCTTATCCTCCTATTGGTAATGGCATTAACGGGATTGACATGGTCGTTCGACTGGTATCGCACGGGTTTCTACAAATTATTCGGTGTGGAGATGCAGCAACAAAGTAAAGGAGCGCCAAGCGGCGGAAAATCATCCGCACAAGGCAAAGAAGAAGACAGAGGAGAGACACGCGGCAAAGGCAAATCCACGCAACCGACTTTCGTCCACTGGCAACAAGTATTGGAAGAACTGCAAAGACGTAACCCTTCCTACGACCAAATCACCATTTCCAATAAAAGCGCATCTGTCAGCTTTTCCGGTCTTGGCAACCAACGGGCAGCCGACCGATACACCTTCGATGCCCGTACCGGCGAAATCACGGGAACAACCCTCTATAAAAAAGATGCCGCTGCTTCCGGAAAGATGCGTGGATGGATTTACTCTGTACACGTAGGCGAATGGGGAGGCATGCTTACCCGCGTTCTTTGGTTCCTTGCCGCCCTGATAGGCACATCTTTACCGTTAACGGGATACTACTTATGGATACGCCGCCTCCGTCATAAATCTTTCAGCAAGACTTCATCAGCACACCGGTAATACTCTTTCCGTGCTGAAATCAGCGCCTCCCATTGACCGTGAAACTCTTTCTCGGTATCAATTTTGAAATCTTCCGACCCGTGACAATCTAACCGGTCAAGCAACATCGCCACGCTGAGCCGGTTGATGTCAACGGCGGGCTGATAAGCAATTTCATCACTTTTCTCGTCCGTCACCACCTCGTTCAACAGATGTATTTCCTGCAATTCATCCAGCGTACGATTGGTTAACCGTATCGGTATCTGGCACTCTTCTGAAATGCTTTCCGCCGTATAAGGTGGTTCCCCTTTGGCAAAACGGCGTGCTATGAGCGACATTATGAGAACCGCAATGAAGTCCCTATAACGCCGGCTGATGTTACGGGTATCTTTATCGAAACTGAATTTATTGATATTCTGCCCCGCATACGTCAGTTGGGCACCAAACAGACAGATGGTCCACGATATCTGTAGCCACAGTAAGAACAAGGGTAATGCCGCAAAGCTACCATAAATAGCATTATAACGCGATACCCACAACTGACCACCAATATAAAGATATTGAAACGCCTGATGCACCGTACCTGCCAAAATACCTGACACCAGCGCATGACGGAACTGCACTTTGGTATTAGGCATAAAGATGTAAAGTGCTGTAAACATGAACCACGTCAATACAAAAGGAATCAGTCTTACCAAGAATTTACCCAACGGAGCCAGTAGCGTGAAGTCTTCCACATGTTTCAACGCCGTACTCATGTAGATGGACAAACCACCGGACACCACCAGCAGAATAGGAATCAACAGCAACATGGAAAAATAGTCCGTAATCTTACGATACATCCGCCGCGCCTTCTTCACCTGCCAGATGCGATTGAAAGTCGCCTCCATGTTATTGATAAGGTTGATGACAGACCATAGCAACATGACCAGTCCCACTCCGATGAACACCCCGTTCTTCGTCTCCGACAAATAGGAATTGACAAAATTCAGAATAACTTCCGCCGCTTCGGGATAGCCGCCAAAAGCATGCTTCACCTGATATTCCAGCAGATTATCCAAGCCGAAACCGCGCGCAATGGCAAACGCAACCGCCAACATGGGTACAATGGCCAGCAGTGTACTGTAAGTCAATGCCGATGCCTTGTTTATCAAGCGGTCTTTTGTAAAGCGGTTGATACATAAATAAACAGTCTTGATGACGTTGTAGACAGAAAACGTGGTTTTCGTCACTTCATCCTCTGTTATACGCCAAATGTCATAAGTGAGGAACTTCCAAAGGGCTGCAATCCGCTTAGTCATAGTAATATCTACTTTTCAGTCAACATGGTACAAGGATACCGAAACCTTGTCAATCAAGAATTTGAAAAAGTGAAGCAGTCCGCCTATAAGCCGGGTTCTGTTCCCGATGCACCAAAGGCACAACCGGGTGCTTGCCATTTATCTGAGCCGCCCGTCACCGGGACGGCTTTAGCGGTCTACCCTCCGGCATGGGGCGAGCCACCCTCATAACGCCGGTTTACATGACCTTACAACTCCCAAGATGCACAGCACTTGTGTCACCACAAGTCTGGTGGGCTCTTACCCCACCTTCTCACCCTTACCGCACGGGGTACGCGCGGCGGTTCTTTTCTTCTGCATTACTCCACCCTCGCGGACGGCTTTCTGTTAGGAAGTGGGATGCTCTGTGTTGCCCGGACTTTCCTCCTGCGCACAGAGGCACACGCGGCAAGCCGGCGGGCTGCTTCACGCTGCAAAGATAGGGATTCTTTAGCAACCACTTAACCCTTTTCTCAAAAAATAGATGCGAGAGCCAATGCTTGCGTCGCCCAGTCGTAAGAGATGAGATATAAATGTCCGGCGGCAGGCTGTGCCACGCTGCCCTCTTCTGCCGTCTGTTCCTCGCCATCAGTATTGGTGGCTGTAAGGTGATAAGTCAACGTCAGGGTACCCGATTCGGGAAGATCGAAGTAAGCAGTTGCGCCGTCCGTCAGGGTGATGGTTCGCAGGGGTTGCGCATCGGCCCCCGCAGCTTCAACGGTAAAGGTATAAGTAGGCAACCATTCCGTAAACCCGTCGGGCAAATCCAAAGAGACGGCCAAGTTGGTCATAGGAACAGCATACTGCACGGCATTCACCTGCCCTGCCTCGATGGAGAAAGGACATTCGCCATAATATTTGGCTTCCCCCGGTTGATCGTCAGTGTACGTCTCTTGATAGTTTTCCGTGTACGCCACCAACCGATATTCGCCCACCTCCAAAGTCAGTTGGCGCGGCGATTCACCCGGGGCATAGTCATACAGTTGTTCCGAACTGTCGGCATTCCAGATTTCCAAATGCAAGTCCTCGTCCACGGCACGGGTCACAATAGTATCGGCACCGGCTGTCCGAATGGCACTGAGATCCAAAAAACCCTGCGTATTGCTCATACGCGGGTCGTTTTCTTGGGCGCAAGACGCGAACAAGAAAAGAAACATAAAAAGGATATATAGGTTTTGTTTCATGATAAGCGATGTTTTATTTGCCGTAAACCAAGGAGATATCATCGATAGTAAGTGTACTGCCATGCCAGATATTACTAAAAGAACTTTCTACTCCTAACCAAATTGTGTAATCAGACTTTTCATATTGCAAAGCACTACCCGTATTTATTGTAGAAGCAAAATAAATATATATTTTAGCACATTTCTCATAATATTCCGAATTCACATAATCTAAAGAAACTACAACTTCCTTCCATTCAGATTGACTTTCTGAAGAATCCTCTGTTTTTTCAATAATCACATTACCATTTACATCTTGTAGTTCGATATGTACCCGCCAAGTATCAGAATTAAGCGGAACATACTTATACCAAAATTTTAAAGCCGTAGGACGTACAGAAAAAGGCCGTCCCTTAGTTATTGTATAATTATCTCCCGAAGGGATCGCATCAGTTCCTCCTGTTGATACAGTAATATCACCTGTAAACAATTCTCCAGCAACCCTATTCATATCCAGCACATTACTTGGAATCGTATTACCTCTGCCATTTCCTGTATTTCGCAACTCTACAGCCCAAGTACCATTATGCGCATCCTTTACAAAACTAACGGCAGGAAAACAATTATATATGTTAGATACACTACTTCTATTACGAGTAGTAAAATCATTATTTGTATTCCAAAAAGAAGTTCCCCCACTACTCCACGGATAAACAGTATAAGTATTACTATCGAAAAGATTCCATCTACCATCTTCATGTATTTGTTCCCAATACCATTCTTCCATTCCACCATTCGTCAACGACTCCGGCGTTTCAAGTTTCACATCTACCGCCTCGCTCACCACACCGTCACGCAAGAAAGCACGTACTTCATAGTTCTTATTCTCAGGATAATCAGAAAATTGCACCAACAGACTTTCCGCATTTATCCACTCATCCGCACCGCTCGCACGATATTGATAAGTCAACTTATCTAAAAGAGAAGTTGCATTAACCGTCGCTTCTTCTATCGTAAACTCTTTCGTCCAAATATTTCCCGGTAATACCTCCACACTGAACACCGGCTGACTACACGTTAGCGTATACACCCGGTTCACCTCGGCATTCTCGCTGCTCCAACGGTTATTGGCCTGCACATCTAGTTCAATGGTATTCACTGTAGCAGCATCCTCCAACGATTGCATACGGGCGACCAGCGAAGAGAGATCTACTGCTGCCTGTGTATCGCCTATCGACGGAAGCGTTATACCCAACGTTTGCTCTATTGCTTGCTTATCGGCTGCATTGGACAATAAATATTCCGGCTTCTCCTCCGTGGCATTCAGCGACGCGAATTGCGGATCCTGAAAGTTGAACTTCAGCTTCATCTCCTGCAAGGCCGACGCCATGTTCAGCCGAATGCTTGCCTGCGGCGTTTCCGTCTCTACAAAATTGAGTTGATTATCCACAAACCCCGTGCTTTCTACTTTCGGCTTCGGCAACCATTCCAAGGGGAGCGTCTCTTCGATAGTCACAGTCTCTACTTCCGCCTTGTCCACCTGCACTGCCGTGTTAGAAGAAGACAACGTCAATTTGGCATGTTGCCCTGCCTGCAAGGGGAAAATATCGGCAACCGCCTCATCCAACGAATAAGTCACCTCGCTGCCTCCATCAACCAGCCGTGCATAGAACAACAGCGAGACATTGGCACCGGCACGGAAATAAGCACTCCGATCAGTCCTACTCCCGCTGATATCGAGCGACATGCCACTGGTGCTGACCCGCACGCCATATTCGTCATACAGCTGAGCAAACAGTTCCGGTTCGTTGAACGTGACGGAGAGCAGGGCATTCGCCACCCGGCAAGTGATATCAACTTGCTTCATCTCGCCATCAGCCAAGTCAGTAGTCTCCATACCGGCATAATAGGGAGTATCCCATGCCAATATAGGGTCTTCCCCACACGTAGCCATCAGTATATAAGTACCTGCCGAAGCCGGGACCAGCTCCGCAGAGTAATTACCGTTATAGATTACCTTGCCCGTCGACTCCTTGATGATACTCAAATAGAAATTATCTGCCACGGGCTTATCCAGTTCGGCGGGAGTCGCCTTGGTAGCAACCGTTACCGCCTCGTTCAGCGTGACCAGAAATCCCATGTCGGCAGCCGTCCACTCTTCTTCCTGTTGACAGGAAATGACTCCCGATGCAACGAAAATCCAACTAAATAAATATAATAAGGTATCTTTTATCCGGTTCATCTCTCTCTCGTCTTATTCGTATATTAATTCTAGGTTATCCAACCATAATGCACTGCCCTCACCACCCGTGAAATAATCACCATACTTGCTGGCAGTAGCCACCACCACAATGTAATTGGGAGTACGGTTGGTGGCACGATACTCCAGTTCCAAATCCAATTCCTGCCAACTGGATACCGTAGAACCTTGTATCAACTCCGCATACGCTATGATGCCCGAGTCGTTCTTGTCAAACAGCTGGCGTTCACTAGGGCGAGTACGAATCTCGCGCGGTTCATCCCAATCGGTCAATGCCACATAGACGTGGCAGGAATCGGGACGTCCGCGCAAACTTTCCAACGCATCCTCCCCTATCCGGTTAATGGTAGATGAAGTATATTTATAGTGAACGCGCAATTTACTGGGAAACGAAGAAAACTCACGTCCGAAGCTCAGCACACCGTTGGTTCCGTCCGTCCGCACATAACTACCTGCAAAGATGCTGCCCGCGGCCAGCTTCATCACTACCCACTTCGTTTGTAGCAATGCCGCCTGCCCACTTCCGTTGCACGTATCATCTGTAGGAGAAGTATTGCTTCCATCACTTGAAGTGCTGATGGTTGTGGCTCCCCGGTTGCCGGTATCCCAAAAAGAGGGACCTCCCTCGCTCCAGGGATTCCAAACAACATTATCCAGATGCCAATTATCGAAATCCCCATCCGTCAACGGTGTGGCAGGTGCCGTATCAAACGAGGCACTGGTCACCGTCTCATCATCCACCATTACTTGATACAGATAAGTCGTACCAGGTGTCAAACCCGTCAGCTCGGCTGTATAGTTTGTACCATCCACCTGAATATTAGAGGCAGCCAACGACAACCAACTGCTCTCACTCTCTCTCTTATATTCCACCACTGGCTGCCTTCCGCTCCGGATGCTACCCGATATCGTTGCACTCGTTGCCCGTGCAAAGGTGCCCGTAGTGCCATCTTCCTCACCTGTAAAATGGTACACGTACACTGTCCACTCGTGACTGGTCTCTTCCCATCCGTGCGACACTTGGAACGTCACCGGGTGGGAGAAATCATACGCCTCGCTCTCTGTCGGATCAGGTACCACCGTTCCATGCGGGCCGGCCAACTGGAAAGTAGTTACTCCGATTCGGTCCAACCGTTGTTCCGGAGCCACATATACCACTACACTGCGGTTCACGTCGTCTATCACCGCATTGCCTATCTGATTTTCGAGTACAATATTCCGGTTGATGATTTGCTCCACTGTGACCGTCCATTCATAGTCCTGATAGGTTTGCAAGATAAAGCTGACCGGCCTTGTAAAGTCCACCCGCGTATCTGACGATGCGGGAAGATCGTCCAACGAACTGAAGCCGACCGTAGGAAAGCTGTTATAATCATGGCATACGGTAGAGTCAGCCTTCACGGCTGCGTTATTGCTCACCGTCAGCCGGTTGATGCGCAAAGCGGTCAGGTCGACCGAATCGTCCACGTAGAGGGTCACGGTGCGGTTTGTATTGTTGATGGTAGCTTGCGTGGTGCTGTTTCCGTCGGCATCGCACTGCCCTTCCACCTCGAAAGCCGAGATACTGCCATCTACAATAGGATATGGAATATCGTTTTCGATGGCGCATCCTCCCGCCAGAAAGGCAATCGACAGCAAACCATATATCTGTTTCTTTATATCCATTCTTTATAGCTTAATTATAGAAATTATAAGTAGAACGTCATACCGATGTTGATGGAAAGTAGGTTGATCTTGAAACTACCCGACGATGTACGGCGATAACCCGTCTCTATCTGATTCGTTTTCTGGTTGACCCAATCGAAGTTGAAACCCATCACGCCCATCGACACCTCCACCGCCGACCAATCGGTAACGAAGGCTGCCAGTCCCGGTGCAAACCCGATTTGCAGGCTATGGGTACGCTCATAGGTACCGTCGTACGTTGTGCCCGATCCGGTAGAATTCTTGCCAGACGCATAGCCATAGTTCAAGCGGATTTCATTGAAAAAACCGAATATCTTGCTTCTGCCAATCGCCATGTAGGTACGCAGAAAGCCGCCTGCCTGGTATTTGTGCTCCAGATAATAGAGGTCATCCAAACTGATATTAAAATCCTCGCCCAGGTTCAGGTCGAAATTGCCCAAATCCAAGTAAGTACGATTGTATGAAAAGCGGAAACCCGCTGCCATGTTATCGCGGAAGAAGTAACCCACATACGGACTGACGCTGAACGTATAGCCCCGTCCGGTAATATCCTTCAGCACCAAGAAGTTCAGATTATCTTCTTCGTGTTCGGAATAGGAAATGGCACCTCCTGCCAACCACTGCCCTTTGGGAACAAAGACCGACTTCATGATTTCGCGGTCTATGCGTTGAGGGCGTTCTACACGTTTCCGCTTCCGCTTGCGGGACAGCGGAGCGGGTTGTTCCACCACGATGGAAGAAGAAGCTGCCACTTCCGTTGTGTCAGCAGCTGCGGCAATACCGCCTTGTCCGGTTTCGGGCAAGGCGGTATTCTCATTTTCGGCACCTGCAGGAGCCACGGTTATCCATAGCAAGAGCAGGCTTAGGAGTACTTTTCTCATTCTTTAATCTTTATATCGTCTTCGGTTTCAGGATATGTCAGGCTGAAGTCGTCCAAATAGAGCACACTGCCGTCACCACCCGTAAAGTAATCACCATACTTGCTGGCAGAAGCTACAATTACAATGTACTTCGGTTGGGTGGTAAGATCGCGATACTCCAATTCAATATCAAATTCTCTCCATTCACCATTGGTTGTACCGTTCATAGAAGCAGGGAGTTCACCGTATGCCACCACGCGGGAATCATCTTTCCAGTTTGCCCAGTCGATAGCTGTACCAGCCATATTGGTATTATCCAATGGATATATATCTGTCATCAAGGCAATATAAATGGCACACATATCCATGGTTTCATCCTCAACAATATTAGCTTCCGAAGGAGGATTAACAACATTATCAATAATTACCGGAGCATATTGATAAAAGCCCTGCAAATGAGTAGGACGGGAAGTAAATTCTTGCCCAAAGTCTATTGTAGCACCCATACTAGGCGACAATTTTGTTTCACCAAAAGTACCCGTATATAAACTGGCTGCAGCAAATTGTCCTATTCCGAAGGCACTCGCATACTGTGAATGTAATTTTGCAGATTGCCCACCCGAAGTGTGTACCACAGTGCTCTCTCCTGTCGTCGGATTAACATTAATCATTGCTCCCAAATCTTGTGTAGTTCCCGGATTACTGGAATCCCAGAAACGAGTTCCTGCATTAAAATCATCTTGATTCATTGCATACCAAGTTCTACCTGATTGATACCAATCATCAAAGTCTCCATTATACAAATCCGGAGCCTCTTCCGTTGTAAACTCTACCGCCTCACTGGTAAACGAATCATCACCGGACTGATACGTCATGCGATATTCGTACGTGGTATTGGCAGTCAACCCCGTCACCGTAGCCTTGTAAGCATCCGTACCATTCTCTACTGCCTGAACCGATTGCCACTCTTCTGCTGATTGGGGACGGTATTCAAACTTCATATTGGCAACATCCAACACTTGTCCCTCTTTCTTCGCAGTCACCTTACCACTCAGGAAAGCCAATTTGCCCCATGCATTAGCGGCATCTACAGTTAACTTAGTCGCAGCCTCGGTCGATACCTTGAAAGTAAACTCATAAACCGTCTCTGTGCCGTCTGTCGTAATTGTGATGCTACCCATACCGGTTTCCTCTACCTTGTAACGCAACTTGTAATAGTCACGTGCCTGTACGTTGGTAATGGGATATTCGCTTTCATAGTTCTCTCCATCCTTGTTCACTACCTTGATAGTACTGGTCAGGTCACCTACAGGAAAGTAGCCCGTCCGTGCCGCTTCCCCCATCACAAAATCCAACGGGGTCACACCGGCTATTTCAGAAGCCACCGTAGCCGTGGCAGACTGGAACGCATCGATAAACGACTGGTCGAACTCCACCGTCACCTTGACATTGGCAAGAGTACAAACGATATCTGCCGTCTTCTCCACTCCTTTTTCAATGGTTACCTCTTGGCTACCGGTATAATAAGGAATATCAAATCCCGACTCAGAACCATCGAAACCATTGGAAGAAGCCACGATGGTGTATGTACCGGGCAGCAACTGGATCTGGCTGTCTTTCCACTCTTCCCAATCTGCCGTCTCATTTACCACTTGATCTCCACTCAATATTTGCACGGCAATCTGTTTCGGATTGTAATCTTCTGCCACTTTGGTCTGCACATTGACATACGAATTGGCCTCGATATTCAAGCGCAAGTAGCCAACCTCGCTTGCCGCTGTGTCCATGTCATCCTGACAAGCAGACATCATGCCGACCATGCCACAGAGCAGAGCTATATATAATGTATAAAATGCTTTTTTCATAATCGCTCAATACTTATTTGATAACAGTAACGGTCAAGGTTGCGCTAGCTCGGTTGCCTTCCTGGTCTACGATGGTAAAAATAAAGCTATGAACTCCCTCAAAATTTCCTAACAAATCCTTTGCTAAATATTCGGATAAAGTAAAGGAATAAATTGTATTTCCAACAGTAGGCAATGGGAATAGATTTGCTAAGGCAGCATTATCCTCTGATAAATTTGCCAAGTCTAATCCTTGTTCAGATGTCAACCCCATTCCTGTTACAAGACCGTCAAAAGTTGCGTTGTCTGTATCTATCCTCACATACAAATTCTGTATTCCTTTCTCCACCGCCATATCAATCTGTATGGCAGGGTCAGGAGACACACCACCACTGATAGTAGCTCCATCCGTCAAATAACTATTCCCTTCCGGTTCTGAAATCGTAATAAAATCACTTCCTGTACCCGGTTCATCCGTACCACCTTGCCCAGGGTCATTGTCGCCAAAGGCCGGAATCTCGACGGCCTCTTCCTCATCCTCGAAAGTGATTTCCGTTCGGATGGTAATACCGTTCACATCGCCCGAAGCCGATGCCACCGTACCCATATTGAATACCAACGCATCACCACCGGTGAAATATTCTCCTTCTTCTTCGTATTGCGCCTCCGCATCCTCTTTCTTAAACGCACGGCTATCAGTTACCGTATTACCTTCCTTTGTAGTAGCCGTGATGTTAACACGAACGGTGGTAGTCTGTCCCTCTTCAAAATACCAATAGACGGCTGCCGGATTCAAATCGGCCTGGGTATAAGTCAACACTTTGTCCGACCCGTCATCTACCGTAATGGTCCATGCTGAGAACGCAGCCAGAAAATCCTCGCCATACACCATCTGTATACGGCTGTTCGCCATGGTACACACCACGTTCACTTCGCTGGTAATGTCTTTCGTAATGGTAAAGTCCCGAGTAGCAGCATAGTAAGGTGCAGTCATCTGCTTTACAAGTTCGCCCGGCGAATGAGCCGACACCGTATAATTGCCTACCGCCAAACGGATGGAAGCCGGCATATCGGCTGCCGTGGCATATTCCAACGGAGCATCGAGCGACTCTCCACTGATTGTCACCGGGAAGGTGCTTGTATCAATATCATCACCGTCGGCACGGGTCTGCGACACCGGTTGGCGAACACTGATTCCCAACTCCAGATGTCCTGCATCCGCACTATTGGAACCTCCTCCGATAAGTTCATCTTTCAATTCGCACGAAGCAACAAGCATTGCCAAC